>CALENA010000055.1 GCA_937910875.1 uncultured Desulfobulbaceae bacterium
TCCTTGAGGAGGGTGGCAAGTTCAGCGCAGGTGCAGTTGAAAAAGGGCTGCGCAGGGTCTGGCTCGGCCTCAACCAGGGCCAGTTTGCGGCGCAGGGCCAGGGCGGCCTGCTCCCTGAGAGCGGTCGAGTCCATCTCCTGCCGGACACAGAAGGCCTGGAAACGATTCCAGTTATAGATGACCCGCTTGAGGCCTCGGTAGATGGGCAGATTCACATGATCATAGTTGAGATCCCGCAGGATGATCTCAGCAAAACGCTCGGCTGCGGCTTCCCGCAGAAACTGCAGTTCTTCGGCGCTCAGACTCAGACCTGGCCCCTCAGGGTCATCGGTCAGATAATAGAGGGCCGAATGGAGGGCGATCTCCGGGATCTCTCCTGAGTGACGCACCACCAGCCACTCATCGTCCATAATCTCCTGCCGATCGCTCGTCACGCCTGATCGTCCTCAAGCCCAAAGACCTTGTGGGTGGTCCGAATCTTGGCCGCCGTCTGATCACGATGATCATCGCTCTTGAGATAGCAGAGGGGATCGTGAAGGAACTTGGAGCAGATGGCCGCGGTCATCTTCTCCAGGGCCTGCCGCTGCTGGTCGTCCAGCTCCCCCAGGCGAGGCAGGGTTCGCTCCAGTTCGGCCCGGCAGATGGCCTCACCCTTGCGGCGCAGGGCGGCAATGGTCGGGTTCACGGCCAGGCCGTCGAGCCATGCCCTGAACTTGAGGGTTTCCTCATCGACGATCCGACGGGCACTGATGGCCTCGCGCTCGCGCTCCGACTTGTTCATCTCCACCACATTGTTCAGATCATCAATGTCATAGAGAAAAATATTCTCAAGCTCGTTCAGGGCCGGATCCAGGTCGCGGGGCACGGCAATGTCGATAAAAAAGATCGGCCGGTTGCGACGGGCTCGCATGATCGGGCGCAGATCATCACGGTGCAGAATCACCTCGGTGGCCCCGGTGGAACTGATGACGATATCGGCCCGTTCAAGCTCAACCATGAGCTCATCCAGGGCCACGGCCCGTCCGCGAAACCGCTTGGCCAGGGCCACGCCGTTGGCCAGGGTCCGGTTGGCCACCGTGACCTCGGTCACTCCCTGCCCCACCAGATTTTCAGCGGCCAATTCGGCCATCTCTCCGGCCCCGATCAGCAGGACCTTTTTGTCCTGGAGCCCGCCAAATATCTTCCTGGCCAGTTCCACTGCGGCATAGCTGATCGAGACCGCGGCTGAACCGATCCGGGTCTCAGTCCGAACCCTCTTGGCCACGGAAAAGGCCTTATGGAGTAACTTGTTCAGGATCGGACCGGAGGCGCCGACAGAGGCATGACGATAGGCCTCCTTGATCTGCCCGAGAATCTGGGCCTCACCCACGATCATCGAATCAAGACTGGCCGCGACCATAAACAGATGATGAACCGCATCATCCCCCTGATAGCTGAACAGGTATTCGTGGTACTTGTCCGCAGACACCGCCTCGCCAAAGAGAAAGGCCGGAATGATCGTATCCACATCGGCCCCGTCCTCGGCCACCACCAGGACTTCCACCCGGTTGCAGGTGGAAAGCAGATAGACCTCACGGCAACCGGGCAGGGCCGCCAGACGGCTCAGCGGTTCTTCATAACCTGAACTGAGGGCCAGCTTCTCACGAACCGCCAGTGGCGTGGTCTTATGATTGACCCCAAAGAGTCTGATCATCTCACTGGGCATAGCTGTGTGCCCCCCCCAGGAGAAAACTCACCCCCCACAGAGTGAACAGGACGGACAAAAAACCGACAATGGCCATGATCGCCGCCCGACGCCCCCGCCAGCCAACAGTGAGTCGCTGATGCATCTGAGCGGCATAGAGCAGCCAGGTAATCAGTGACCAGGTCTCTTTGGGATCCCACTGCCAGTACGTCCCCCAGGCCTGACGGGCCCAGAGAGAACCGGTAATGATCCCCAGGGTCAGAAAGACAAAACCGGTGGTCAGGCAATGTCTGTTCAGCTGGTCCAGAGAATCAAGAGAGGGCAGACGAACAAAGAAATACCCCAGCCGTTTGCTCTTGAGCTCCCATTCCTGGACGAGATACATGAACCCGCCACAAAAGGCCAGGGCCAGGAAACCATAGGAAAACATGGCAACACCCGCATGCACCGGCAGCCAATGGCTCTGCAGGGCCGGCGGCAGCGGCGCCACCTCACGCGAGACCAGAGCGGCCACCAGCAACAGTCCCACCACCAGGATGGAAACAAGGGTACCAAAATTCTTGACCGTGTATCGCCAGCGGAAGGAGAGGTAGGCCCAGGTCACGGACCAGGCAAAGAAGACCACGGCCTCATGCTGCGAGGTAATCGGCGTGTAGCCGGCCAGAAAATAACGCGAGACAATATAGCCGGTCTGAAGCAACCCCGAGGCCATGAGAATGGCGCGGGCAATGGTCCGGACCTGGTCACGGCGACTGACAAAAAAGACCACATAGGCTGCGGCAGACATGAAACTGACCAGCAGCACGAGCTGAAAGAGCAGATAACTGATTTCTTCGATCATCATCACAGACTCGAAAGTCAAGGCTTCGGGTCCCCTCCCTGTTGTTGAAGCCCGGCCAATAACTTATCCGGGTCAATGGCCGGTGGTAATACCCGGATCAACTCCTGACGCAGCAGGTCCCAATCTCCTTCACGCAGGGCCTGCAGAGCAGCCGTCTGCAAAACTTCATGAAAGAGACTTCGGTGCGCCTCCTGTTCCTGATCAACCACGACCTGACGGCGAATCTCCCCCATCAGGCGGATCAGCAACCCATATTCAGGACCGTAACTCTGCTCCAGTTCAGCGCGAATCCTGGCGGCCAGGGCCGGGCTGTTGCCGCCGGTGGCCACGGTGAGCAGCAGAGCACCGCTCCGCACCACGGCCGGGACCTGAAAGAGGCATTGGTCGGGGGTATCGGCAACATTCAGGAGTATGCCCCGGGCCTCGGCCTCAGTGGCCACCTGACGCTGAACATCTGGCCGGTCCGTGGCCGCAAAGACCAGAAAGGCACCGACCAGATCACCCGGCTCATAGCCGCGCGCCAACCACTCCACCTCTTCTGCCTGCACCAGGTGCTCAATGCGCTCCACCAGTTCAGGGCTGATCACCCGGACCAGACCACCTGCGGCCAGCACCCCTTCAATCTTGCGCGCCGCCACCACACCACCGCCAATGACCACACAGAGCCGACCAAGGATCTTGAGACCGATGGGATAAAGAGGCGCCTGACTCAATTCAGTCCCCTCTGCGACGCAGCTGGTTGAAGATGATGGTGATTGTCTCTCCGTTCTTCTTGATCTTCTGGCTGCTGATGGTGATATGAAAATCCTTCTTCGCCTGCTCGAGAAACAACGGCAGACATTTACGCCGGGCGTCATGGGACAGCAGAATCCGACCGCCGGGTTTGAGATATTGCTCAAAGACATTCAGCAGCGGGGCAAAAAACTCCTCCCGGAAGAGGACCTCGGCCGCGATCACATAATCAAAGGGTGCCAGTTCAGGGGGTGCCAACCAGTCCAGGTGCTGAAACTGCACCCGATCAAGCTTTGACGCGGCAGCACTGACCCGCTGAAAATCCATGATAATGTCTTCATAGTCTGACAGGGTCACATCAAAACCACAGGCCGCTGCGGCAAGTCCCGGTGCCCCGAGCCCTGCCCCCAGTTCCAGGACCGATTTTTCCACCGGGTCCGGCAACCTGGTCATCCCATAGGCAAGGACCATGGCCGCCTCCCAGAGCTTGATCCAGAAGGGAAATTCAGAGACATCGGCAAAGGGGTCCCGACCGTCAAGGATCTCCTCAATGTCGGCCACCTTGAGGAGGCGAATGGTCTGCTCTCCCACCCGTAAACGGTCAAAGAACAGACTGTAACGCTTGCGAATCCGGTTGTAGATCAGGCGTTCAGCTTCGGGCAGGGTACGAATATCCATGAAGAGTCCTTTCTCTCAAAAAAAGCTCGGCAGGTGGCTCAGGATCCGCTCAGGCGAAAATAAAACCGGCCGCGGAAACGGCCAGACAGTAATAACCGAACCAATGCAGACGATTACGGCGGATGATATCCAGAAGCAGGATAATGGCAAAATAGCCACTCACCGCTGAGGCCACCAGACCGGAGCCGATCTGAATAAAGGAATCCACTGACGGCGGATTCTGGAGGAGATCATTGACCTGCAGGACCACAGCTCCGAGGATGGCCGGGATCGACATGATAAAAGAAAAGCGGGCCACCACCTCCCGGTTAACGCCCAGGGCCATGCCCGTAAAAATGGTGGAACCGGAACGGGACAGACCAGGCATGATTGCCAGGGCCTGGGCACAGCCCATGGCAACCCCCCGGGGAAGATTGAGCGCCTTGCTCCCCTCCGGAATGGAGCGGGCCAGAAGCATCAGAACACCGGTCACCGCCAGCATGGAATAGACCAGGGAGGTACTGGTAAAAATCGACTCGATGGAGTCCTTGAGCAGCAGTCCGACCACAACCGCCGGCAGGGTGGCCGCGACCACATAGCCATCCCAGAGCAGATAGCGGTGACTCTCCTGGTCGGCTGAGCCGTTCATGGCGGCCAGCGGCGCCTGAATCATGCAAAGGATTTCACGGCGGAAGACCAGGATCACGGCCAGCAGGGTCCCGAGATGGACAAAGACATCAAAGGCAATGCCCTGCTCCTGGAAATTGAGCAGGCGAGAACCGATCACCAGGTGACCGGAACTGGAAATGGGCAGGAATTCTGTCAATCCCTGAACCACGCCGAGGATAATTGCCTTGAGCAACTCGAGATCCATATCGCCATCCACCCCAATAACGAACCGTTAAAAAAAAGAAAGGGCTGATTGATCATCGGATCAATCAGCCCTCGCAAGCTACCTAAAAACAAGGATTATGTCAATTAGCAACCCTCGACTTTAGCACCACCAGCCTTCTTGGCCTTGACGGAAACTGCATCGCCTGCCTTGAGGCTGTCAGCTTTCTTGCAGGTCAGGGTAACGGTGTCGCCGGCAACGGCGTCAACAGTACATTTCACAGTAGCTGCCATGGCAACACCAACAGTGCTTACGGCAAAAACCAGAACCATCAGTACAGATACAATTCCTTTCTTCATAACATTCTCCTCTATTTAAATAATGGTTACTCTTTCTGGCTCATTCCAGAACAAACAACCCATAACACAGTCAGATAAAATTAAACCTATCCGTTGAAATATGTCAAACAAAAATCATGGGAAGCAGCAGAGGACAAGGCATCAGTTGAGAATACTCTCAATATCTTTCTTCAGGATTGCATGGGGAACATATCCTGGATATTTCTTAACAACCTGGCCGGAACTGTTGATGAGAAAAGAGGTCGGAATCCCGACCACCCCGCCGAAATCACGGGCCGTTGACCCCTTGGCCATGAGGACCGGGTAGTTGATCTCCTTTTGCTTGATCAGTTTGGCAACCACCGAGGCCCCCCCCTGGTCCACAGACAGGGCCAGTACCGAAAAATTTTTATCGGCCAACTCTTCATGGAGAGTCTTCAAGGTCGGAATTTCCTGGATACAGGGCGGGCACCAGGTGGCAAAAAAGGTCACCAGCAGTGTTTGCCCCTCAAAGGCATCACTCTTGACGTCCATGCCGGTCATGACATCGGACAGAGCAAAAGAGGGCATCTGGGTGGCGGCCTGGAGAGGCGCGACAAAGAGCAGCAGGGGCAGCAGGAAAAAAATCAACGATTTGCGACAGACCATTTTTATTGTTTTCATCAGAGGTTGCTCCACAGTTTACAGGGGACCACGCATGGCTATTAAAGAAAAATCTTTCATTATAAAATATTGCATTCTCCAGGAAAGTCAATCGACAATACGTCGGGCGACTGCTCCGGGCCATTGCTTACCTGCCGCAAAAAATTCATACGCAGGCATGGAATTCAGTAAAATATATGGTAATATTTTATTATTTAGCCTATCAAAGAAAGGTATTGAAAATAATCATCAGACAGATTGTCGCCAGAAACGGCCTCCTGTCTTTTCCAGATCTATTGCCCAGGCCAACCAGACCCCATGATTGATCAATCAGCACTATGCAACCAGACGGCTTTCGCCGGTACCGTTCACCGTTGTTCCACCCTTTTCATCCTGATCACCCTACTCCTGACTCTCATTCCGACTTCTGGCAGAAGTGAAATGATCGACCGGGTCGTGGCCGTGGTCAATGATCAGGTCATCACCTTGTCTGAGGTGAATGAAGACGGCCAGACCTTCTTCAGGAAAATCAGTGAGCAAGTCACTCCTGACGAATTATCCGAGGCCATTGCCCGGGCCCGGGAAGAGGTCCTAAGCCGTCTGATTGACAATCTTCTGATCGCCCAGGAGGCCAAAAAATTACAGATCTCGGTCAGTGACCAGGACGTTTCGGCAGCCGCTGAACGAATTCAGAACCAAAAGGGGATCGACCACGAGACCTTTCTGGCCGAGTTGGCCGCCATGGGACTCACTGAAGCGAGTTATCTTGACAATCTCAAGAACCAGATTCTGCAGAGCAAACTGATCAACTATGAGGTCCGTTCCAGGATCGTTATCACCGACAATCAAATCATTGACTATTATGATAACAATTACACCCGGCGCCTGAACAACGAGGGCTACTATCTCCTGCAGATGGGCTTTTCCTGGACCTCAGACGGGAGTGGACGTGACGAGGCACTTGAGCGGGCCGAACGAGTCCGCAATCTGGCCCTGGCCGGTCAGGACTTTGGCGAACTGGCCAAAAAATTCTCAGACCTCCCTTCGGCCCGGGACAACGGAGACATCGGTGAGCTGCAGGAATCAGACATGGCCGAGGCCATGCGTGCGGCAATCACCCCACTGACAGCTGGTGAGGTGAGCCAGATCATTGAAACCGGGGCCGGGTTTCAATTTTTCAAACTGGTCTCCAGCCAGCAGGGCGGGATCGTTTACCAGGCACCGTTCGAGTCGGTCAAGGAACAGATCCGCGATGAACTCTACGAAGAACAGTTGAAAAAAGAATTTGAGATTTGGGTTACAAAAATCAAGGATGAGGCCTATATCAGACGGTTATAGGAGACCGCAGATGTAGTTCCATTCGGGACCACCAGCCGGAAAAGGGAAGCCATGCCGAGCAACACAGCCCCTGAAACAGAGATCGAGACCCTGGGCTCGCACCTGCGAGAACAACGAGAGCGCAAGGGGCTGACCCTGGAAGAGATGTCGGTCGACACCAGAATCTCTCTGGTTAATCTGCGAGCCATGGAGGCCGACGACCATGACAGCCTGCCGGCCGAGGCCTTTGCCCGCGGCTATTACACCATCTGCGCCGATCGTCTTGGGCTGGACCGTGCAGAAATCCTGAGCCAGTTCGACAAGGCACGGAACAGCGGACGCAAGAAGAAAAAGGTCATTGTCCTGACCCCGACCCAGAAAAGTGACAGCATCAAAGGCATGGCCAACCCGGCCCCGGTCAGCCTCAAGATTGTCTTCCAGATTCTGCTGGGCATCGCCCTGCTGATGGGCGTTATCGCAGCCTGGTACGCCTCGTGGAATCCTCTCAACACCGCACGGGGTCTCTTTCGTCCATCCAGACAGGAAATCACCACCACCCTCCAGCGGCCGACAACAACTCCAGACGATTTGAGCGGGCATGAGCCCGAGACCGTCTTCCTGCAGGTCCCGGCCAGCCAGTTCATCCAGCCCCCCTATGTCCTGGAAGCCACTGTTCCGACCCGAACCACGGTCACGATCCAGATCGACAACCTGCCTGAGCAGCAGGAAATCATCGAGGCCGAGACCACTGCCAGATGGCAGGCGCAGCAGGCCATCCGTCTGGTCCTGCCGATCGGGACCCGGGCCGATGTCCTCATCAATGACATCACCTTTCCCCTGCCGCAGACCGTGGACCAGCCCATCGAACTTTCATTCCCTGAAGACCTTATTCACTGACATCGGCCATGGCCGCCATCGAACATGAAGCCGTGGCCCTGGTTCTCGACTGCAGAGACCAGGGCGAATCGGATCTGATTGTCACCCTGTTCTGCCGTGACCTTGGCCGACTGACCTGCATTGCCAAAGGGGCCAAACGGAGCAAGAAACGGTTCGTCAACAAGCTCGAACTGTTCTCTGCCCTGCAGATCCGTTACCGCGAATCCAGGGCCGGCGGCCTGAGCCTGCTGGCCGATGCTGATCTACTGGAGAGTTTCCTGGAACTCCGCCACCAGGTGCCTCTCTATACAGTGGCCACCGTTGTCCGTGAACTGATGCTCATGGCCACCAAAGACATGGAGGGTGACGATTCCCTCTTCGACCTGGTGATCTGGGCCTTGCGCACACTGGACAGTGGCCGTGCCCCCTTGAATACCCTGGCCCTCTTTCTGATCAAATTTCTGGATCAAATCGGCTACCGTCCCAATTTTTCCACCTGCGCGGCCTGCGAAACCCCAATAACGCCAGGGCAGTCCTATTCCTTCAGCCACAGTCGCGGCACCATTCTCTGCACCTCCTGCTGCGACCTGCGGCTCCGGTCCACGCCACCGGTCTCCCTCGGGACCATCAAGATGATCAGGGCAGTGCAGGACCAACCCCTGAACCGCCTCCACCGTCTCCACTTTTCCCCCACCATGTGCCGGGAAGGACTGCACCTCCTCCACCGCTACACAGGACGCCTCTTCCAGCGGGATATTCATTCCTGGAAATTTTTAACTCTTGAGCCGCCTGCAAAATGAAGATGCTCGGTAGCTCTTCAGTTTGAAACTGGAAACGAACATAAAACCGTATACTGTAATTCTTCAGCAGCACCCTGACCCCATAAAAAGAGGGTTGCATCGCAGGAGGTTCTTCGTCTACCATATCATGATGGCATGATCACACCTGACAATTTCGATTTGCGGAGAGTGGCGCCGTCTTACTCGGTCGGCTCATTATTTAAAGGACCTGACACGCAAGGACGTGCCACTCCCCGCAGATCAAGATGTTACCGGACCATCACGGCCAGTGTTGCAGGTTCGTCAGATGATGGACCCATGAACATCCAAACCTCCGTTGCCAGCAGGTACCCTTGCATGCAGAAAACCCTTACCAGCCCCCTTTGTGTTTGCGTATTTATCTTGCTTTTGTGGCCCGTCCTGACCTTTGCACAGGCAGACGAACACAAACAGGCAGGGTCTTTCAATTTCGCTGTCTCTGCCATGGCCTCCCCGGCCCAGACCCTGATCCATTTTACCGAGTTTCGTGATTATCTGGCAGAGCAACTGGCCACCCCTGTCTCCCTGAAACAGCGCCGCACCTATGAGGAAATCAACACCCTTCTTTATGACGCGACAGTACAGATGGCCTTCACCTGTACCGGGGGGTATCTTTCCGGCCGCCAGGCCTTTGGCCTGGAGGTCCTGGCCGTCCCGGTGGTCAAGGGCAAAACGGCTTATCAGTCATATATCATTACCGGTAAAAACAACCCGGCCAAAAGTCTTGAGGATCTGCGGGGCAAGGTCTTCGCCTTTACCGACCCCCTCTCCCTCAGCGGCCGCATGTATCCGGTGGCGACCATCAATTCCCTTGGTTTCACGACAGATCAATTTTTTAAAAAAACATTCTATACCGAGAGCCACGACAAATCCATCAAAGCCGTTGCCACCGGGCTTGCCGACGGAGCCGCGGTCGACAGTCTGATTTTTGATTCGCTCTATGGTCTGCACGACTCTTTTGCCCATGACGTACAGATCATTCATCAATCTGAGGATTTCGGCATGCCGCCGGTCGTTGTCTCACCAAGCCTTGACCAGCAGAGCAAACGAACCTTGCTCAAGGTGTTACTCGGTATGACCAATGATCCCAAAGGACAAATCGTCCTTCGAAATCTTGGTATGGATGGGTTTGTCATTCCCAGTCCGGAGTTGTACCGTTCCGCCATTCTGCTGCGCAAGCAACTGAAAGAATAATGCTTATCCCTTGGTATAATCGGATCGCGGTCCGCCTGTCCGCCTCAATAGCGACCGTTATTCTGGTGACAGCCCTCTCCGTTGCCACCCTGATCCTGCATGATGAACAGCAGATCCTGCAGGAAAACTTGCGGATCAGGGCCTTGCAACTGGGCGAGATCATGCCGAGACAGCTGATAGAACCCCTGCTGTATGATGAACAGTATGCGCTCTACAGTCTCATTCAATCCTACCTGGAATCAAAGGAGAGTTTTCTGGTCTATGGTGAGATTTACAATGACCAGGAAGAACTTATTCTGGCGCGGGAGCGGGAACCCATTGCCCGAGATACAATACGATCCTTCAAGCGTGCCCGTGAGGGCGCGGTCTTCCTCCGAGACGTCCAACAGGCCGACCAAAAGCATCCCCTGGACCTCCTTCTGCCCATTACATCCAAACAACTTGGGGTTGCAGGTTACCTGCGTCTGGGCATTTCCGTGGAGCCCCTGTTCAAGACCCTGCAGACCTCCCGGCATAAGGTCTGGGCGGCAACCGGAGTTACAGTTATCATCGGCATTCTGGCTGCGCTGTGGATGGCCAGACGACTGATCTTTCCAATCCTGCTCCTGAATCGCGCCGCGCACAGGGTTGGCGAGGGTGATTTCGGCACGGCAATCCCGGAAAAAGGTGTCGGGGAAATCGGCGAGCTGGCAACCACTTTCAATGTCATGTCCAGCCAACTCAAGGAACTGGTCACCGCCATGAAATCTGCTCAGGAAAATCTGGTGCGCACGGAAAAACTCTACGCCCTGGGTGAATTCTCCACCGGCCTGGCCCATGAGATCAAAAATCCGCTGACCTCTATCAAGATGTTGATCCAGCGGGCCGAGGAACATGGAGAACCCTTGCAGGGCGAGGACCTGGCGGTAATCATCGATGAACTGGACAGAATCGATTCGACGGTCAGCCGCTTCCTGAGCTCTGCCCGCCAGTCAGACATGGCCTTCACCGAGACCGACATCAACAGTCTGGTCGAAGATGTCCTGGCCATCACGGGCCCTAAAATCGAAAAATCAGGGGTTCAGATTGAAAAGAAGTTAACAGAGGGCCTTGCACTCCTGCGAGTTGACGGGGCCAGTATCAAACAGATCCTGATGAATGGTATCCTGAACGCCCTGCAGGCCATGCCATCGGGCGGCAGACTCTCCATCACGACAGTTCCCGTTGAAGACACCCTGCACTGTATCATTACTGATACAGGAAACGGCATCTCCGAAGAGAACCTCAAGCACATCTTTGACCCGTTCTTCACCACCAAGGAAGAGGGTACCGGAATGGGGCTGGCCGTGGCCTGGAATATTGCTCAGCAACATGGCGGCCGCCTGGAAATTGTCTCTCATGAACATGAAGGGACTTCACTTATACTGATCCTCCCCTATGACAACCTTACTCATTGTTGATGACGAAAAAGCAGTCCGTTACGCCTTTGAACGGACCTTTGGTGACGAATACACTATTCAGACAGCTGAAAACGGCCGAGAGGCCGTGGAGGCCGTGGACCGCAATGTGCCGGATGCAATGCTCATGGACATCCGCATGCCGGGCATGGACGGGTTACAGGCACTGGCCGTCATCAAGAAGACACACCCACATCTGCCGATCATTATGGTCACCGCCTTTGCCGATTCCACCACCGCCATGCAGGCCATGAAAGATGGCGCCTTTGACTATGTCAGCAAACCCTTTAACAACGATGAACTGCGTCTGGTGATCGACAAGGCACTGAGTTCAAGCAAAATACAGGCAACCCTCCACTGTGGCTGCGGCAATCCCTGGAACGATGTAACAGAAAACCAGGAATGCATTGTCGGGTCCAGCCCAGAGGTCTTGAACATGTGCAAGACGATCGGCCAGATCGCAGGATCTGATTTGTCGGTCCTTGTGACCGGAGAGACCGGGGTCGGAAAAGAACTGACCGCCCGGGCTATCCTGCAGCACAGTACACGCAAGGATGCGCCCTTCATGGTGGTCAACTGTGCCTCCCTGCCCAGGGATCTGGTGGAAAGTGAACTGTTCGGCTATGAAACCGGGGCCTTTACCGGGGCCACCAAACAACGCATCGGCCGCTTCGAGCAGTGTAACAAAGGGACCCTGTTTCTGGATGAAATCGGTGAACTGCCCCTTGGAACCCAGGCAAAAGTCCTGCGAGTCCTCCAGGACGGCTCTTTTGAGCGGCTTGGCAGTAACAAACAGTTATCAACCGATGTCCGGCTCATCGCCGCCACCAATCGAAGTCTTGAGCAAATGACCCGTGACGGGGAGTTTCGTCTTGATTTGCTGCACCGGATCAATGCCCTGACCATCGCCATTCCGCCCCTGAGACAGCGACTGACAGACCTGCCGGACCTGATTCTCTACTTCCTGTCCCGCTACGGCCAGCAGGTCTCCCCGCCGGTCAACGGGATCACCGATGAGGCCCTGAAGAAACTCTCCTGTTACTCCTGGCCCGGCAATATTCGGGAGTTGGAAAATACCATCCGACGGGCCATTGTCCTGGCCAAAGCCAAGGTCCTGACCGCGGATGACTGCATCCTCAAACAAGAGGCGACCCTTGAAGTTGACTTTGAGCAGGTCGTCGGCAAACAGATCGACAAACTATTTCAGGGGGATGACTCACGCCCCTACCGACATCTCATCTCCGACGTTGAAACGATCCTGATCAGGAAGGCACTGGATCTCTGTGACGGCAATCAGGTCCAGGCCGCGCATCTGCTCGGCATCAATCGCATGACCCTGCGCAAAAAACTCCCCTCTGCCTAAAAAATAGACACCTCCCTGTCTATTCCTTAAGCATTTCGCCCGACACCTCGTCGTTTTTTCCCGCCATTCCAGTCAGATTCTTCTGGCATCCTTTATGCAACAGGTCTGTGGTTGACGCTTTCATCTTATTACTCATCCTCGGACCCTGCCTGCATGAAGAAAAAAATTTTACTGATCGTTCTCATCATCTGTGTTGCTGCGCTCATCACTGTCATCTCGGTTGAATCATATACGGCCAGGCCCGAGTTCTGCGGCACCAGCTGTCATATCATGGCCCCCCCTTACAAGAGCTGGCAGGCCGACAAACACGGCAAGGCCGGCAAGGAAGAGATTGCCTGTGTGGATTGCCATTATGCACCGGGTGAGAAGCTGACTCTCCATGCCAAGTTCAAGGGTCTGGGCCAACTCTTCACCTACCTTTCCACAGATGACAAAGAGGTTCGCCGTGCCACCCATGTGGAGGACATCTCCTGTTCAACCGCTCAATGCCACCCGGCAGAGAAGTTTATGGAAAAAAAGCTGACCTATGGCAAAGAGAAAAAGGTCAGCTTCACCCATAAGACCCATTACGAAAAGACCATCCCCGGTCAGGAAATGCACTGTACTACCTGCCACATCAAGGCCAGTGAAGAGAAGCATTTCGAGGTCCCCAAGGAGCAGTGTTATATCTGCCACTTCAGAAATACTGAATACAACAAAGAACGGGCGGCCTGCAGTCTCTGCCACGAGATTCCGACCACGCCCCTGCAACAGCAGAAACAGGATACTGTACCTGATCCCAATGAGAAAATAATCACCCATCAAACCCTGGAGCAGGCTGGTGTGTCCTGCCAGAGTTGCCATTACCAGATCGTGACTGGAGAGAATGACCTGCTCCCTCGGGCCTGCGAAAAATGCCACAGCGATGCCATCGTCCTGGCCAAGAAATTCGAAATGAAACTCATGCATCAGGAGCATGTCGCCAGACAGAAGGCCACATGTACGGACTGTCACCAGCCAATCGAACATAAGGAGGGCGACTTTATCGCAACCGCCCTCTCAAACTGCGACAGCTGCCATCCGAGCCACCACAGTTACCAGAAGGCCCTCCTGATCGGCGCCACCTATGGCGGCGTGCCCGAAACACCCGGTCTGATGAATCCTGCCAAGACCAACTGCCAGGGATGCCACGACAAGAGCGAACTCCTCAAGGGTGAAGAACTCCTCCGCGCGTCTGCCAAGGGCTGTGTGAGCTGTCACACCAAGGATCATGAAAAATTGCTGGCCGACTGGAAAAAAGAGGTCGAGACCGAACTGACCTTTGCCAAAGAGGAAAAGGGTCGGGCTGTTGACCTGATGACTCAACTCAAAGACCAACTCAGCCAGGAGCAGATGACCGCTTACACAACCCTGCTTGCAACCGGGCAAAAGGCGATTGACCTGGTGGAATTCGGCAATGGTGTCCATAACAAAAAATATTCCATCATGCTCATCGATGAGGCTCTCAACAGTATCTACCCAATCATCGACGAGTTGGAGCCCCTGGCAGGTGAGCAAACCGGGGTCAAAACGCAACAGTAACACAACAGTCAACCAGGACTCAGTCCATTGCGTTGTCCTGATACACCTGGAGAGGCGAAACAGGCCTGCGAGGAATGCTTCGCAAGTCACAACTGAAACACAGCACCGAGGAGGAGGTCATGACCATCAACACAACAAATGATCGCAGGGAAATGCTTCGGGTCACCGGGGCCGCTTTGGCCGCGGCAGGCCTGGCATCGGTCAGCCTGATGCAGCCCAAAGAAGCCCAAGCCGCTGCCGTCAGCACACCACAGTGGGTAATGATAATGGATCTGCGCCTCTGTACCGGCTGTCGGGCCTGTACCGTGGCCTGCAAGGCGGAGTATGATGTGCCCCTGGGGGTCTTCAATACCGTGATCAAACAGGTGGTCACCGGCAAATACCCCGACACCAAGCGTGATTTCATTCCCCGGCGCTGCAACCATTGCGAAGGCACAGAAAAGATCGGAGATATCACCGTTCCTCCCTGCGTCAAGGCCTGCCCTGAATTCCCCAAAGATCGTCGGATTTTTACCACGGCCGACGGGAAGACCATCCGTTATCGCGGGGGGGCAACCTATAAACGTCCCGATGGTCTGATTCTCATCGACAATGACGCCTGTACCGGCTGTGGCAAGTGCATCGACGCCTGCCCCTATGGTGCCCGGAGCTACAACCAGCGCAAGCTGTCAGGCAAGGACAAGACCAAAAACGCCATTGTCAAATGCAGCTCCTGTGTCCATCGCCTGGACGAGGGCATCACTCCGGCCTGTGTCAACACCTGTGCCCCTGGCGCCCGCATCTTTGGCGATCTCAATGATCCCAACAGTCAGGTGGCCAAACTCGCCAAGGAGTTCAATCTCCTGGAGAATCGCGACAAGACGACCATGAAGCCGGAAGAAAAGACCATGCCCAATATCTTTTACATCGACCCAGATGGCGTGCTGGCCAACTATTCCTATAAAAAGGAAGACAAGCTGACCGAGTATCGGGACATCGTTGAATAGGCAGGACTCATACAATTACGACTTTGACATACAGGAGGAAGATTAAAATGACAAAACTTAGCCGCCGGAACGTGTTGAAACTGGCAGCGGCCAGCAGTGTCTTACTGACTGCCGGTAAAGGGATGGTCTCCAAAGCCTTGGCCGGCTCTATCGAGCTTGCCCAGGGAGGCCGGGACTTTAACCCGGACACCGGTAAAGAGCGCAAGGCCGTCCCCACCGTTTGTTACAGCTGTGTCACTCGAGACCCGAAAATCGCCTTTGTTGAAGATGGCCGGATTGTCAAGATTGAGGGGCAGCCAAACTCCATCCGCAGTCTTGGCAAGATCTGTTCCAAGGGTCAGGCAGGAATCAATCAAGTCTATTTCCCAGACCGTATCCTCTACCCGTTGAAGAGGGCGGGCAAGAGAGGCGATGGCAAATACAAGAAGATCAGCTGGGACGAGGCGCTGACCGAGCTTGCTGGTCGGATGAAAAAACTCCGCGACGAGGGCCATCCTGAAAATTTGATGTACCATTACGGACGAGCCAAGGGCAGTTCAGACAAACTGCCCAAGACCGTATTCATGGGCACCTACGGTTCAGGGACCATCTCCGGCCACACCTCCATCTGCGAGGGAGGAAAATGGGTCGGCCAGGAGTTCACCTGGGGCTCCCATTATGACAACTGGGACTTTGACAACACCGATTACGTCCTGAACTTTGGTTCCTCGGTCCTTGAGGCCCATACCAACCATATCCCCACCGCCCAGCGTCTGATCAAGGCCAAGGTGGAACGGAATGTCCCGTTTATCACCTTTGACGTCCGCCTCTCCTATACGGCCTCAAAATCCACCAAGTGGGAGCCGGTCAAACCAGGCACCGACCTGGCCGTCATCCTGGCCATGTGTAACGTGATCATGCGGGACAATCTCTACAAACGTGAGGCCTTTACCTATATCCGGGCCACTGAAAACGTTAATGCCCCGGCGGATGAAAAGATTGCGGCCCTGAAAACACATCTGGCCCAGTACACTCCGGAATGGGCTCAAGAGATCAGTGGTGTTCCAGCCGCGAACATCACCAAATACGCCAGGGAGTTTGCCAAGGCCAAGGCAGCGGTTGTCATCAGCTATCGTGGTCTGGTTGCCCATTACAACGGCACCGATGGTGAACGGGCCGCCCAGATGCTTGGGATGATCACCGGTAATATCGACAATCCCGGCGGTCGCTGCAAGGCAATATCAGCCTCATGGAAATACCCCAAGGGACCCAAGGTCAAACCTAAATCCAAGAAACTGAAAATTACCAATGGTTCACTTTCAGCCTTCCCGAATCATGGCGAGTGCCAGTCAGTACTCAAGATGATCAAGGATGGCTCGCATGGCAGGCCTGATATCTATCTGTGGTACTGCTATAATCCGGTCTATGTCAACGGCGAATGCCAGGAGAATATCGACATCCTCTCAGACGAGAAGCTGATGCCCTTTACCGTGACCTCGAATATCGTCTATGACGAGTCCAGCCGTCTGGCCGATTTGATCCTGCCCGACACCAGCTATCTTGAGCGCTGGGACTGGGATGCGAACGTCTCCCCGACCCAGATTCCTGAATGGGAATTTCGCCAGCCCGCAGTAGAACCCCTGGGCGAGTGCCGGAATTTCGGAGACATCCTCTGTGATTTGGCCAACCGTATGGACATGCCCCTGGGCTTTAATTCCATGGAAGAGTTTGTCAAACAATCCTGTGAAATGACGCCGGTCATCAAAGACCTTCCAGGTGGCGGTTTTGAGTACATGAAGAAACACGGGGTCTATCATGACCCTCAGGCCAAACCAAGCTTTTTCGGTTATAAAAAGGAAGTCAAGGCCGACGATCTGCAGAAGGAGGGTGTTATTCTTGACGAGGCCCTCGGTGTCTACTGGAACTGGACAAAATCCAAGGCCAAAGACGAGGCCGAGGCCAAAACACTGGGCTATGACAAGACACACTCCAGCTATAAAGGCTATGTCGGCCAGAAGTTCGGGGATAAGGTTCTCAAGGGATTCAAACCAGACAAGGTAAACAAAACCGGCTACTTTGAGTTGTACTCAACCATCTTGAAGGACAAGGGCTTTGCCCCGATGCCCAGCTGGAAACCCATCCCGGAGCATGTAAATCTGGCCAAAAATCAACTGACCCTGACCACCTACAAGGTTCCGGTCCAGATTCATTCCCGTTCCACCCATTGCAAGTGGCTCACCGAGATGTTCCATGACAATCCTGCCTGGATCAACTCACAGACCGCTGCCTCACTGGGTATTAAAGATGGGGACATGGTCAAACTCACCTCGGAGATCGGTGAGGTCTCCATCAAGGCCTATGTCAATGAGATGATTGTTCCCGGCGCCATTGCCATCTCCTTTCATCTGGGCAGGACAGAGTCGGGTCGCTATGCTTCAGGGAAAACATCTCCCATGGGCAGCGACAATGATCCGGATCTGAAGCTGAAATGGTGGGACACCTATGGTGTTCATCCCAACTGGCTGATTGCAAACTCTCCAGATCCCATCAGTGGTCAGCATCGCTGGATGGATCAGGTGGTGACCGTCAGCAAGGCATAAACGATGGTGTCGTAACGATCGTCGATCGTTACGACACCATTAACACTCACAAGACAAAAAGGAGTCGAGGTGACCTATGGAAGAGAACAACAGTCAGGTTGGGAGCATCTACGGATTCCTGGCTCGAATCTTTGCCCAGGAGGTCACCTCTGACTTTCTAGCAGAAATCAGGACGCCCCAGTTCCGGGGAGTCCTGGAAGAGTCAGGGGTTGACCTGGGAGATGATTTCTACAGCCGCCCGGCAGACGAACTGCTGGAAGAGCTGGTCATCGAATTTACAGGACTGTTCATCGGGCCCGGTCATTTTCTTTCCCCCCATGAATCGGTCCATCGCGTCCGTGAAGATGGTGATCACGGAAAACTCTGGGGAGCAGATACCGTAGTGGTCAAGAAATTTATTGAGGCCACCGGCCTCCGCTTTCAATCTGCCTTTGGCGGGATGCCGGATCATCTAGCGGCCGAACTTGAGTTTGTCCAGAAGCTGGAAGAACGGATGACGCAGGCCCAGGCCGAGGGCGAGATGGAACTGGCTGAAAATCTGGATCAGATCAAACACCGTTTTCTCCAGGAACATATCCTGACCTGGGTTCCGCCTTTCCTGGACAGGGTCATCGCCAAGACGAATATTCCATTTTACCGGGAGATAAGCAAGCTGGCCGTACAATTCCTGGCCAGTGAACAGGAAGTGCTACTCTCGACCACCTGAAAAAATTCTTTGACATGAAACACTTTTTTTTACTTCTTCTCCTCTTTCTGGTTTCCTGTTCAGTTGCAGAACAGGAGCAAGAGGTGGCCGGATACAAAGATATCCCCTGGAACAGCTCCTTTCCCTTGATCGAGCAGCATTACCCCGGGGTCAGATTTGTTGAAGAGGATTCCTTCCATGTGACCCTGTTCCGTCTCGATCAGCAGGAAGAGGGGCTTGACCGGATCGAGTTCAAACTCTTTGAAGAGCAGCTCATCTCGGTGATTCACTATTATGTCGGCCCCATCGACCAGCTGAAACGTGACGATTTCGTTAAGCACATGGTCAGTGGACTCGGGCCAAAGATCGACGAGAGGCAAACAACATCGGAGAGTCTGGCAGGGACAACAAACGTGGTCATCTGGGAATATAAGGATAATCTGATTCTGTTCCGCTCATACCCTCCGAACCAGGAAGAGGGCTTTGCCAAAAAGGAAAATTCGATCATTTTTATCTACAAACCAACCTTTGACAAGATGGTCTATTATCGAAAACACTCTCAGGGAGACAACGACAATCAGGTGATCGACTACGACTATATAGAGTACTGATAGGCAACTCAAGCCGCGGGTCCGCGGTTCAACATCGATGTCAGTACAAAGAGTACGACAATTCTAATACGCCCATCATGCCGGCTGAGCCATCCCCGGCTCTTTTGATCTGTTCAACACCAATTCACCCAATAATCAGAAAGGCAGCTCAGCAATAGCGCACCTCACCACTGTACTCGGTGAGGCAATGGCCGTCGTCCAGTCGCATGACCAGCGCGCCATCAGGACGGATATCGACAACACGGGCCCGATACTGGGGCTGCTGTTCCACGTTATAGCCATAGAGGACGCGACGGCCCAGGGTGTCGGACAGAGAACGCCAGCGATCAAGAACGAGATGACAGGCAGGGCCGGAGTCATCAGGCAAGACCATCAAGTCCTGCTGCTCCTGATACAACAGCAGACCAATATTCCAGGCCAGCCTGGCCAGAAAAGAGGCGGTCAGGGCCGGCAGGTCCAGGGAACGTCCCAGAAGCTGACTGAGAGAAACAGCAGAGGCGCTGAGCTCTGCGGGAAAGGTGGTGTTATTGACGTTGATGCCGAAACCAAGCAGAAACCAGTTTTCGCCAGAAAGGGGCGCACGGTACCCCTCGACCAAAAAACCGGCCAGCTTGCGGCCATCAACCAAAACATCATTGACCCAGCGCACTGCTGCCTGAGAGATCCCCTGTTCACGCACCATCTCACAACAGGCCATTCCCAGAGTCAGGGGCAACAGCATCCGGGCCCGGTCCAGAAGGCCATCGGGGAGCAACAGGCAGCCCCAGATGCCCCCGATCGGCGCATGCCAGTTCCGGGTAAAGCGGCCCTTGGAGCCGGCCAGGCAATCGGCCAGAATCACCGTCCCGCCGGCCGCTGTGCGCCCGGCCTGCTCGGCCATCCGGATATGGGCCCTGGCCTGTTCCATGGCCCGGCCCAGGACTGAATAACACTCAATCTCCGAACCTACATGTCCGCCAAGACGCAGGATAATCTCCGAATCAGCGGCTGAAAGTCCCAGGCGAGGTGTCTGCTCAGACCCGACAATCCGGGCCCTGAGCATGGCCGGAGTCACTGTGTTCTGTGCAACTGTCACCCAGCCACTCCTAAGGAAGAGCCCTGATCTCTCACGAACATCCTAATAGTTCAAAAAGCCCTGTAGAGACTCAGTCACTCTCGCTGCTGCCGAACTTGTCCCAGTCGGCCTTGACCTTGGTGATAATTTTCTGAATCAGCGGAAGTTTTTCCTCGGAGCAGACCCCGATCAGGGGTGCCCCCTGGGCCACTGAGACCCCGGGTTCAAAATAAACCGAATAAATAACCCCGGGCTTGCCGCTGTAATAGACCGGGGTGTCACGCTTCATCAATGACATGATAATAATTTCATCCCCTGGTCGGATGACAATCGAGCGGGCGCCTTTTTTTTCAATCCTTGACTGGATATCCAGGGCAAAGAAATATTTGGCCCGTTCAGGGGCAGGAAAAAGATCCAGGACCTCCTTGAGAATGCCCTCGATGATCTCTTTTTTCTTCAGGGGATGGCGGATGGTCAGCAACCTGGTTCCGGCCTCGACAAACTGACCCTCAAGCTCACCGGCAAGAAACGAGACCGTCCCGTTGGTCTTGGCACTCACCGGCTTGGTGTTTCGCTCCCGGGTGATCTCAAAGAGCCTGGTCCCGGGAATCTGATCCCACTCACCACTGGGTGCGGCCACCACATCACCTTCTTGGACCCGGAGAGCAACCCGTCCGGTATGCGCGGCCCGCACATCCACATACTCATAGGGATCTGAACGGTAGCGGGCAAAAATCTCGTCAAAATCTATCTGTTCCGACATAAAAAAATACCTGTTGTCTCACACGGGCTCAACAACTGAGCTTGCTGTTTAATGGCTGCCGGCAGCTGGACCACGACCCTCTTTCCCGGCATCCGGGACATGACCAACAACCCCCCGATGCACGGTAATCAATGGGGCCCTGGCCATCTCAGCCCTGGTTATCTGGCAATCTGATGAAACCACCGCCTGATTCAGGTACTGCTCGGTGGTGAAACTGAAGACCCCCCGGTTACCGGCACTAACGGTATCGTGGGTCGTCCATTTATTGCGCCCCTGGGATGCACCCTCCGCATCATAAAAAGAGCAGAGAATTTCAAGGCCTCTGATGTCCTGATCACTGGTATTATCAACGGCGAATACGGCATCCACCAGATTCTCGCTCTGTCGAACCCGGATTCGAACTCCGCCCAGTTGAATTTTATCCTGATTGTCCTGCATAAACTGCGAGAGCTGTACCGGTGGCACCAGGAGTTCCATCACCCCGGTCGAGGCACTGATCTTGGAAACCGCCACCATCCCCAGTCCCAGGATCACTGTACAGATTGCCACATTCCCCCAGAATTTCCCGTTCATACTTCTCCTCCCATGATTCATTCGTATGTCCCTGACTCCCTGCAACTGTCTCTACTCTATACTGACTGGCGCCTACCATGGCAAGTTCATTTTGCGCCGCATTGGGGAGAAAACCATCTCCCGATCGACTTTTTCCAAAAGGGATTGACAAACCGGAGCCCCATCCCCTACCCTGATGAAAAGACTTGGTACCACCTGATGGCCCTGCAATCAGGCCAAAATTTCATAATGATGTTCCACCCCCCTGGCAGACACAAGCATGAAACACACCAGATTGCTCATTCTTGGCTGCTGCACGGGCCTGATCCTGCTCCTGCTTGGCTGCCTGACTCTGCCCCGACTGCTGGAATGGGCGATCAACAGCAACCAGGACAAGGTGCGACCAATCGTCATCGAGAGCGTCCGCATCCACAGGATCGGTCTCAGCTCCCTTGAGGCCGGCCTGGAATTGAGGGACCAGGGGAAATTGAAGGTCAACCTGCCCCGGATTCAACTGCAGTTCAGCATTGCAGCACTGCTCAAAGGTGAGGTGGAATCGCTCCTGATCGACGGCGGCACTGTTCACTGGCAGTCGTCTGAATCCCCGGCCGAAGAGACCGGCAAGAACAGCCGGCAACTGACCGGAACACCGGTTGACAGACTGATTTCCCCGCTGCTGGTCAGAGAGATAACCCTGCGCGACCTGAGCCTGACCCTCCATCAGGAATCACGCCAGGAATCACTGCAACTCAACGGTCTGCTGTCCCTGACCGGTCAACAGCTGGACCAACAGGGGTATCTGCTCAGCCGTGCCACAGCCGTCCTCACCAGCCACGGCGCCTTGAACGGAAAGATACGCCTTGATCTGCAACCACAGACTGACACCCTCGGCCTGACCGTGGACGGGTCCCTGGACCAGGCGGAACAACTGCGCCATTTCCCGGGCCTGCCGGTCATCCCCGACTGGCGAGGACAGTTGACGATCCAAGGCACAGCTGAGCTTGATTTCGCCCGCCTTTCCCTGCTCCACCTGCAAGGCAGGATTACCGCCCACAACTTTGTCCTTGAACAGCAGGGAGTCCTTCTCGCCAACACCGACAGCAGTCAGCCGCTTGAGCTCAGTGTCAGCGGGACACCTCAGGCCATGGAGTACCAGCTGCACAACCTGAGACTCAGCCATCCCATGCTGAATCTAGACCTGGACATACAGGGCAAGACCACCATGACCCAGGAGGGTCTCGCCCTCAACGGCAACAGCCGCCTGATAACCAGCAGTCCAAAGCAGGCCTCTCTGGCCCTGACCCAGCCTCTCTCCTGGAACGCCTCCTACCAGTTGCGCCTGCCATCGGGAAAGCCCCCCGAAGGGTCTGCCCGACTGGAAAGCACAGTCCCGGGCCGGATCATCCTTTCCCGGCCAGACCAACTGCTCAGTGCCGAAAAGATAACGCTCACCCTCGATTCCATCCCCCAGGAGAAGGGCAACGCACTGCACATTTCCCTGTTCAGCCAGGGTCTGCAGCTCAACCAAAACACACCACTGATCTTCCTGCCGGAGCTGACCCTCAAGGCCCAGCTCCTTCCCGGACCACAACCGCACATGCTCCTGACCGAGCTCAGCCTGCCCCGGCTGCACCTGCCCCAGACATCCCTCATCTTCCAGAATGTCAAGGCCCGTCTACCCATCCAATGGCCATTTGCACCCCAGGCCAATCCCACCCCGCCATCCACCGGCTCTCTGACGATCCAGTCCATAGAGTACCAGAAACAGCAGGCCGGAACCTTGAAGGCCACACTGACCCAGGATCACTCCTTCCTGCGCTTCCAGGGCACACTCACCAGCCCTCTGCTCCCGGCCTGCGCTCTCAACTTTTCGGGCCAGGCCAGCCAGAAGACCCAGGAAGGGAGCTGGCAGCTCCAGACATGTGGACTGACCAGTGCCACCCTCTTCCCCCTGCTCCCCCTGCCCACCGATCTTGACCTTTCCGGCCAGCTGCGTGCCGAAGGCCAGTTCCACCTCACCCCCACCCTCTCTGCCAGTCTGAAGGCAGAGTTCAGTCAGGGCCAACTGCGCCGCAAAAACCAGCTCTTGGAAGACATCCACCTCACCCTTTCTCTACCCGACCTCCCCAGCCTGCGCAGCGCCCCGGCCCAGCCACTCACCTTCAGTCGCCTGACCATCGGTGAAATCCAGTTTGGTCAGGGTGCCATTTCCTGGCAGCTTGAAGACGCCTCGACCCTGTTTGTCGAACGGGCCCGTTTGAACTGGTGCGACGGCCATCTGGATTCAGGCGGTTTTCGTCTCAACCTGCACAAACCGCTCGTCGACACCACTCTCTACGCCGACCGACTGACCATCAGCACGCTCCTTTCCCAACTGGGTATCCCCGGCACCACCGGCCAGGGCAGTCTCAACGGCCGCCTGCCCGTCCATTTCTCAACGGAGGGTCTCCGACTGGACAACGGTTTTCTGTTTTCGACCCCCGGCAATGGTGGTATACTGAACTTCAAGAATCAGCGACTGTTGCGTGACAACCTGCCCAGCAGCGAGCAGGGCAACTCCCTGGATTATGTCCTTGCGGCCGTGGAACATTTTTCCTATGACTGGGCCCGCCTCACCTTCCAGTCCGAGGGCGAGGACCTGCTCCTGACCATGAGCATCAACGGCAAGCCGGCCGACCCCTTACCCTATGCCTATCGCCAGGGCCAGTTGGTCAAGGACAACCAGGGCCTGGGGCTCAGCCACCCGATTCTGCTCGATGTCAACTTCCGATTACCTCTGAACCAGATGCTGCACCAGGGACAGAGCATCAATATCTTCATGGAGAACATGCGCCAATGACATGCACCCGATCCCTGCTGATGATTCTGCTGGCTGGCCCCATCCTGCTGTTTTCCACCTCCGGCTGCACCCACCACGAGGTGGAGATCAAACCGGTAGAGATCAAGCCGATCCACATCACCATCGATATCAACATCAAGGTCGATCGAGCCCTGGACAACTTCTTCGGAGATCTTGATCAACTCCAGAACAAGCAATAGCACCAGAGACGTTTCAGCCTGTCACCCACGACCCGGAGAATACCATGTCTGCCCATCGCCACACACTCACCCTGCTTATCTCAGCCCTGCTCCTGACCTGTCTCTTCTTCCCGGCCCAGGCCTCAGCCGAATCAATCAAGGAGCGGATGGCCGCCCGCCTGCCGGCCATCAATGCCCTCAAGGACCAGGGGATTATCGGTGAAGACAACCACGGCTTTCTCCAGTACAGAGGTGAGTTGCAGACCAGTCAGCAATTGATCGTGACAGAAAACAAAGATCGCCAGGCCGTCTACGTGATGATCGGTGAAAAAGAGTTGGCACCGCCGCTTCTGGTCGGCCAGCGACGGGCCCAACAGCTGAGCGAACTGGCCGAGCCAGGACATTGGCTACAGAACAAATTTGGCGTCTGGTACCAGAAAAAATAAGGAAACAGATCAAGAGCAGCCAAATCTGCCAAACCGATGACCTTGGCAGATTTGGTTCTGCCGGGCCGTTATGATTTTTTTATTGCCTCGCCAAGAGGCCAAAAAGCAGGACCCGTTTTTTCACCATGTCCGACTCCAGCAAAGATACTCTCTTTGATATCGACCGGATCGACCAGGACTTTGTCTTCACCGACCGGGTGGTGGAGGTCTTTGATGATATGGTCAACCGCTCGGTCCCCTTCTACCATGAGGCCATCCAGGCCAGCGCCCAACTTCTCGCCGCCCACCTGCGTCCAGACGACCTGGTGGTGGATCTGGGTTGCGCCACCGGCACGACTCTGCTTCAATTGGCCGGCCTGCTGAAGGAGTTGCCACTCCATTTTCTGGGCCTGGACAACTCAGGTGCGATGCTGGACAAGGCCCGGCTCAAGGCCGAACTTTTCTCCAAACAGGAGATGATCTCCTTTATCCTGGGCGATATCACCCAGGTGGATCAACCGGACACCGGGGCCTTTCTCCTCAATTATACCCTGCAGTTCATCCGTCCGGTGCAGCGGCCGAGCTTTATCCGCCGCCTCCATGCCAACCTGCGGCCCGGCGGCATCCTGCTGCTGAGCGAAAAGACCATTGTGGGCCACAGTGGCCTGAACCGCCGCTACATCGATATCTACCACACCTTCAAACGGGAACGCGGTTACTCAGAGCTTGAGATTGCCAAGAAACGCGAGGCCCTGGAAAATGTCCTCATCCCCTTTTCCATCGAGGAAAACAGGGCCCTGCTCCGGGAAGCCGGTTTTTCCTGCGTCGAAGTCTTTTTTCAATGGTTCAACTTCTGCTCCCTGATCGCCATCAAAGATGACCAAGCCACCAGCCTATCTTGACCAACTGCCCGCAAGTGCCCGACGGACAGAGATCATCCGCGCCCATCAGGAGCGCCAGCGTTGGGTCCTGCAGGACAAGAAAGGTTTTCTGCGCTACCGCCGCCCCTATGAAGATCTCGCCCCATTCCACGCAAAAGAGGTGGATTGCCGGGCAGATAGGGTCCTGATCGGCGGGGCTGATGAGTTGTCAACGGCCGACCGTGATCTGGTCGAGCAGGCCCTGCGTGCCTTCATGCCCTGGCGCAAGGGGCCTTTTTCCATCTTCGGTACCCCCATTGACGCCGAATGGCGCAGCGACCTCAAATGGCAACGCCTCCTGCCCTGTCTGCCCGACCTCAAAGACGCCATCGTGGCCGATATCGGCTGCAATAACGGCTATTACATGTTCCGCATGGCCGCCCATCAGCCACGTCTGGTCCTGGGCCTGGAACCATCGGTGCAACACTACTACTGCTTCAAGGCCCTGAATCACCTGGCGGGCCAGACACAGCTGGATATTGACCTGCTCGGGGTCGAGCATCTGGGGTTGTTTCCAACCTGCTTCGACGTCATCTTTCTGATGGGAATCATCTACCACCGCCCCTCGCCCATCGATGTCCTGCGGGATATCTTGAACGCCCTGCGCCCTGGCGGCACCCTGATCCTCGAGACACAGGCCATTCCGGGGGAGGCCCCTCTGGCCCTGTTCCCTGAAACAACTTACGCCAAGGTCCCGGGTACCTATTTCGTGCCCACCGGCTCCTGCCTGCTCAACTGGCTGAAAAAGGCCGGATTTGGCGACCTCAACCTCTTCAGCCAAACCGCCATGTCCAGCCAGGAACAGCGAAGCACCGAGTGGATGACCTTTGAATCCTATGCCGATTTCATAGATCCAGACGATCCCGGCCTGACTATCGAAGGCTACCCGGCCCCGGATCGAATCCTGGTCAGCGCACGGAAGATGAAGTAACGGTTGAGCCGCTGGCAGAATGTAGATTCTCGCCCAATCTTTGCATTCTGTTCAAAATTTTATCATCAGAATATCAGACAGATGCCTGCGGTATAAATTTTCACCGGCCTTGATTGTGAACAAAAATCTGCATTCTGCAAGCGGCTCAGTTAAAATGCAAACCTGCGCTTGCCTTTCTCGGACGGTCTGGTATAGAATGAACAGAATCCGCTTCCGGTAGAAAACCGGGAAGCAGACCCTGTCCACAACAGGATATTTTTCAAAACGGTCAACAGTGCCACAACGATAATCTTGTGTGACCATACAAGGAGTCAGCCACCATGAATCAGCAGAAATGCACCCTGTACAGCGGCGGCCTCAAAGGGGCCGAGGCCACCTTTGGTGAGGTAGCGGAAAAATGGGGTCTCAAAGAGACGATCTTTACGTTTGAAGGCCACAAGCTCAGCCGCGAGAAGAACAGGGTCATCCTCAGTCAGGAAGACCTGGTCCGGGGTGATATCAGCATGGAACTGGCCTCAAAAATGCTCAACCGTACCTATTATGAGACAGAAAAGATCCGCAAGGTCCTGCAGACCATCTTTCACATGGTCAACCATGGCCATCAGGTCTTTGTCATCGGCACCATTCTGGATGACAAATCAGTCAAGGGCGGTACCGGCTGGGCCGTGGAACTGGCCAAACTCTTCAATCGCCCTCTGCACGTCTTTGATCAGCCACGCAAGCAGTGGTTCACCTGGCAGCACAATGAATGGACAGCCGACACCCCAATTATTGAATACGACACCTTTGTCGGTTCCGGCACCCGTTACCTGAGCGACAGCGGTCGCCAGGCCATCGAGACCCTGTTTGAGGACTCATTTCCGCAGGGATAAGAGCCAAACACATCATCAGGGACCTCTGTACGAGGTCACCCCAAACCGCCAGCAAAATCCATGGATGACAGCTGTCTCTTTTGCAAGATTGCAACCGGAGCGATCCCGGTCGCACCCCTTTATGAAGATGAGGATGTCTTGGCCTTTTCTGACATCGCGCCCCAGGCCCCGGTTCACTTTCTGGTGATTCCCAAAAAACATATCATCGGCCCGGCCGCCATCGGCCAGGAGGACGAGCAACTCCTGGGCAAAATGCTCCGGACTGCCGCCACAATCGCCCAGGAACAGGGCATCGGAGATCAGTACCGCGTTGTCGCCAACAACGGAGCTAAGGCCGGCCAGACCGTCTTCCACCTGCACCTGCACATCCTGGGTGGACGGGCCATGCAATGGCCGCCAGGCTGAGGATTTTCAGGCAAGACGCGGTGCCTGGGGTTCAGGCTCCGCTCTCCTTTTTGATCTCAAGCAGATCCCAACGCTGATAGAGTTGTTCGATCTGAGCCTCCAGGGTCTGTAACTCCTGCCAGCAGTCGGCCAGTCTGGCCGCGTCTGCAACCAACTCATCAGCCGCAAGCTCCCGCTTCAACCCATCCCGCAGCTCTTCCGCCGCCACAATCTGCTCTTCCATCTGCTCATACTCCCGCTGCTCCAGATATGAGAGACGCCCTTTCTGCTTTTTTTTCTCCCGGACCACCGTCGGAACCGCCGCAGAAGAAACAAGAGCTGCATCTGATGCTCCAGGATCAGCCATGGCCGCCAGCCACTGATTGTAATCGGCGAAAAATTCCACCTCCCCCTGACTGTCAAAACCAAGAATCCGATCACAAATCCGGTCCAGTAGAAAACGGTCATGACTGACCAGGACCAGGGCCCCGGGAAATTCGAGCAGGCTTTCCTCCAGGACCTCCAGTGAGGGGATATCCAGGTCATTGGTGGGCTCGTCCAGCAGGAGAATATCGGCAGGCTGACGCATGATATCAGCGAGCAGGATCCGCGCCTGCTCACCGCCGGAAAGACGCCCCACCGGTGTCTCAAGCTGATCAGGGCGAAAGAGAAACCGTTTGGCCCAGGAAACCACATGGACGGAACGGGCCTGATAGACCACACTGTCCCCATCCGGGGCCAGGGCCCGACGAAGGGTGAGGTCCGGATTAACAGCCGTGCGCTGCTGATCAAAACTGACTATGCGGACACCATCGGCCAAAGTGATCCGGCCACTGTCCAGTTGCGGACCGTTTTCAATGCCGGCTGCGGCCAGGATCTGCATCAGGGTTGACTTACCACAGCCATTGCGACCCAAGAGCCCCAGGCGGCTACCCGGGGTCAGAATCAGATCCAGATCAGAAAAAAGCGTGCGGCCGTCATAGCCACGACTCAGCCCCACACCCTCCAGCAGTTTTCTGGTCTTACGCCCTGTCCCCTCAAAACCCAGTTGAACATTGGACAGGGCGCGATTACGCTCCTTGACCTGGCTCAGTTGCCCCTGCAGGCGATGGGCCTCGTCGATCCGGGAGCGGGCCTTGGTGGCCCGTGCCTTGGGGCCGCGGCTCAGCCACTCATTCTCACGCCGCACCTTGTTGGCCAGCCGCTCCTCCTGCCCTGCCTGAAATTCCAGGAAACGCTGATGTTCCTCAAGAAAACGGGAATAATTTCCAGCCACCTGCAGTGAACCATCAGGGTACAGCGCAGACAACTCCACCACCCGGCTGACGCAATGCTCAAGAAACAGACGGTCATGGCTGACCAGGATAAAGGCGGCCGGGCTTTCAGGGGAGCCAGGCGAGAGCAGATTTTCCAGCCAGAGGATGCCTTCTAAATCAAGATGATTGGTGGGCTCGTCCATGACCAACAGATCAGGATGAACGATCAGGGCCCGGCAGATTGCCAGTCGTTTCCGCCAGCCACCTGAAAGTTGTCCGGCCATGCCAGCTGAATCAGGAAATTGCGCCCGACTGAGCAGGGCCTGAACCCGAACATATCGCTCAGTCTCATCCAGCGCCAGGGACTGCAGCGGGGCCTCAAGATTCCAGACAATGGACTGCTCGTCCACCAGTTCATCACTCTGTGCCAGATAACTGATTCGCAGATGTCGACGCCTGAGCAGTTCTCCATCATCGCTGTCAGTCAGCCCGGCAATAATCTTGAGCAGAGTCGATTTACCACTGCCATTGGGGCC
>CALENA010000056.1 GCA_937910875.1 uncultured Desulfobulbaceae bacterium
TCAGAGAGTTCAGCGGCAGTAATGGCGGCAAACCCTTCCTGTATGGTCAGCGGCCACTCCAACTGCATGGGATACCGGCTGGACAATGACAACACCGACCTGAGCCAATAGGCATTGCTGCGCACCATATCTTTAATCCCGGTGAGCACCGGAGCCCGACTCCGCTCCAACTCCTCATCAGTCACACCCTCCTGTGCCAATGTGGCCCCCACCTGACGCACGATCCCCTCCAGGGAATCAATCTGCTTGGGATCAACAATCAGGGCCGCCCGCATCACTCCATAGCCTGGATAGATCCTGCTCCCCTCCTGAGAGACCCTGGGGGAATAGGCAGCCCCCAGTTTCTCACGCACCTCCTTGCGCAGACGATCATCAAGAATAGAGGCCAGGAGATGAAGTCTGCGGGTCCGTCCTATATCCCAGAAATCTGCGGTAGGCCAGGCCACAGTGAGCATGGCCTTGTCCAGACCGGAATCAACCGGCACGGTCAATGAGCGACCTTGCGGAAAATCCAGATGTATCGGTTCAGGCTCGACAACCGTGCCCAGAGCCAGTCCCGACAGATAGCGGCCTGCAAGCTCGAACACCTGGGCCGGATTAACATCACCGACCAGTGACAACTCCATCTCTCCTGATCGAATGGCCGCCAGATACCAGGCCCGGACCTGATCAATCTCCAGGAGCTGAAAGTCTTGCCAGTCCGGAAAGCCAAAATGGGGATATCCACCGGCCAGATAGGCCTCGCCAGTCAATGCCATGCCCCCCTGAACATCATTTTCCATCTGCTGATACATCTGGGAGAACCGGTCCATGGCCCGTCCATAGGCCTCGTCACGGACCCCGGGATCGAGGAGAAGCGCCTGAAGAACCTGGAAGAGCAACTCCATATCTCCTTTCACCGCCTTCCCGTTCCAGGCAAGGCTCGCCGGTGAAACCTCAAACTTAAATTCCACGGAACTGCCGGATAAGACCCTGTCGAAGGCACTCTCTTGCAGGGTACCGGTTCCGGAATCATTGATAACGGCCTCGGCAAGGAGTCCGAGCCCGGGAACCGGTTCATTGCGCAGGCCCTGGCCAAGATCCAGGCGCAGTTCGAAGCCGTTGTCCTCAAATGCTGTCTGTTTCACATTCACTCTCAAGCCGTTACCCAAAACAGCCTGTTCAGCCTTGATTCCCGGCAGGTGTTTACGGGAAGCCGTCTGTGCATCATGAACCGGTGAGAGATATGGAAAGACTGGTATTTCACTGCTGACCCAGGGAATCAATTTGCGCGTTGCCGATTCGGCATAGACTGTACGAACCGCTTCCAGTGGCAGAGTACCTTTTATCTCTGCATTACCGCTGACCTGGACAAATCGGTTGTTGTGGGACCACATCTCTCGAAAGGCCGACTCAACTTCGGCCAGTGACAATCCAGCGAGGATCGGACCATATATTTCCCTTTCCTGGAGCGGAGACTGAAAAACCCGGTTGCGATTCATTGCCTGAATGAGCGAATCAGCAATTACACGACTCTTGCGGCTGGACGCAGTCAACACACTCTCCTCCAACTGGGAAGAGAGTTCCTTCTTGACGCGTGTCAACTCCTGCTCACTGAAACCGAATTCCAGAGCCTGACGTAGGGTCTGCTCCAAAAGGGCCAGTCCCTGACGCCACTGATCCGGGCCGGTCTGGATGGTCGCCGTTGAATAACCAATGGTCCTTTGAAATTTCCCGGCATAGACCCGGCTGCTGCTGATCGGACTTGCGGCCTGTTCCTGGAGCAGAGTGAGACGGTGCTGCAACATGAACGCGGCCAGGTATTCTTTTAACTCACGCTGCTGCAGGGCCAAAGAATCATGTGTCTCAACCTCGTTCCACAGACTCTCTACAGTGATCTCGGTACGACCCAACTCAGGCTCCTGATGGACAAAAAACTCAAGGCCCCGATCTGGAATCTCTCCCAACTCAGGACATTCCGGCGAAGGCAGCCCCGCCTTCAACGAAGCGAATTGCTGATTAATCAACTCCTGGGCCAGATCCAGTTCGAAATCACCAACCATGACCAGGATCATATTCTCCGGGCGATACCAGGAATCATAATAGGTCCTCATTCCGGCCTGATCAAAGGACTCAATGGCCTGCACCGTACCGATGGGCATCCGCTCAGCAACCTGCGTCCCGGCCATGGTAAAGGCCATTTCCTGCACATAACTCCGGTACTGAGCCGAGTCCCGGCTCCGCATCTCAGCCAGAATCACGCCGCGCTCTCGATCAATTTCATCCTCAAGCAACAGAGCGCCCCGGGCATAATCAGCCATAAGCAGAAGCCCCCCTTCCATCTGCGTGCGACTGGCATCCGGAAGGATGAGATTGTAGACCGTCTCGTCAAAGCTGGTGTGAGCATTTACATCACCACCGAAACTCATGCCAATGGACTGAAAATAATCGACCAGGGTCCCGGGTGGAAAATTTGTTGTGCCGTTAAAAAGCATGTGTTCAAGAAAATGGGCCATGCCCCGTTCCTGATCACGCTCATGGAGGGAGCCGGCCTGGATATCAAGATAAACCGCCACCCTGTCTCGAGGCTCATGGTGCTGCATCAGAACATATCGAACCCCGTTTTCCAGACGCCCGAAATGAAGGGCTGGATCTGGCTTAAGATCGCTCAGTTCATGAGGCCAGGATGTTGTCAGACACTCCTGGCCTGCCCGAACATTGCCGGTACAAGCGGCAAAAACAAGAAACTGGACCATCAGGATAACTGCCAGCCCGAAGGAACAGCGAACGCCACATCTCTTCATTATTATTCCTTGCAATCTGATATGAGGCCGATAGAATTGCTCTATCGGCAATATTATTGGAAATTCACTCGCAGCAGGGGGTCAGCCACAGGCCACAGATCCCTGTTTCAGACTGTATCAACTGTGGGAATCAATACCTTGGCCACTTCGCCCTGATAAGTAAGGGTTTGCTCAAAGGGGAAGGGGAACAGCGAGTCACCACTGTAAATCGTGCGTCTTGAATTACAAGCAAAGAATTATCCAGCATAGCCCAGTTCGCCCGCGCCCCGCCCTTTTGCGTAAGCATACCTGATGGCACAGCGGGTATTCACCGAGGCCCAACCCCACAGACACATGTACCCGAAACAACCGTAAGGAATACCTGATGGATCTCAAAGGAAAAACCGCCCTGATTCCTGGAGCCGCACGCCCCGT
>CALENA010000057.1 GCA_937910875.1 uncultured Desulfobulbaceae bacterium
CCCTGACATCCTACCGTCAACAAAGTCGTGAGTCTGAAAAATTGGAAAATTTCAGAATCAATCAGCCGGTGAGTTGGGTGGCCAGGCCAGTCACGATCAGATAACGGCCCAGTTTTCCAAGGATGACCAGAGGCAGGAAGATGGCCAGGCGAGTCTTGAGCATTCCTGCCAGCAGGCAGAGGGGGTCGCCGATGATGGGCAGCCAGGAGAGGAGCAGGGACCAGACGCCATAGCGTTGGTAGATCAGGCGGGCCCTGGCCTCGCTGCGCTGGTCCATGCGCAGGACGTGCTGCACGAGAAAGAGGCTGCCGTAGAGTCCGATGGCGTAGGTGGTGCAGGCACCCAGGCTGTTGCCGATGGTGGCGGTGGTCAGGGCGGGGAGCCAGGGAGAGCCGTTCGCGATCAGGGCCATGAGCAGCCATTCCGAGCCCAGGGGCAGGATGGTGGCCGCCAGGAAGCTGACGAGAAAGAGGGCTGGCAGGCCCAGGTTGAGGAGAATATCGGCCAAGTGATCTGTTGTGGTGTTGTGGGTTCGCGACTGGGGCACGGATCGCCTTGCTAAGAGGAAGAGTCAGCCCGGCTTCGTCGTGGGATGCGGCTTCAAATCTGATCAGCAACCGTGACGGTGAACTTGCAGGGGCTGAATGAATTGTTTGCAAAGAGAATCGATATCATGATTTTGCAGAGCGGACAAGTGAAATGGCCAGAGAGCACCTGCTGGTTCGTATGACTTTTTGTGTTCTCGGACGCTGAAAAGAGGTGGGCGCGGTACGGACCAGTGGGTGTCTAAGGTCGCGACTCCATGTGGAAGCAGATTGGGAATATTGCCTCGAATCATGAAAATACGTTGTGTTTTTTTGCGATCGGTGTATAGTAACTTTTCTTAGTATCTGTTATGGAGATGGGGTGGAAAATTGAAGCCGTACTATTCTCGCTTGGGGAATGTACGGTATTTTTGTTTCTGCTCTGCGCTTACAGATACAGGGTGCGGAAGGCGGGTGGCCTTCGGCCTCCTGTTGCTTGAGAGAAGATGATGATCGATTGATCTTGCTCTTTCCTGCAACGAAAAATTGGTGGTGTTGACAGACCGCATGGGTTCGGGAACGGACGATGGCTCGCAGATTTCTGATCAGCAACATAGGGTATGAAAAAGGCTCCGCCTGAAGCGGGGCTTTTTCATTTTTCTCAGGGTGCGATCACGCGGCCTGTCTTTTAATCGATCATTGGTCGTTCTGTTGGGCTCTCCATAAGGGATGAGCAGCGGACGTGATCAGTGGCGATTGTTTTTTGTGGATAATGATGAAAACTTTTGAAGAACTTGGTGTCCGCGAGGATATCTGTGGCAGCCTTACTGCACTTGGATTTACAGAACCGACTCCGGTTCAGGAGCAGGTTATTCCCATTCTCTTAGAGCGGCAGCAGGATATGATCTGCCTGGCCCAGACCGGTACCGGCAAGACCGCGGCCTTTGGTGTCCCTCTGCTCCAACTGGTTGATCTTAAGCGGAATGATATTCAGGCCCTGGTTCTCTGCCCGACCCGAGAGCTGTGTGTGCAGGTAGCCCGGGACATGGACACCTATGTGACCTCAGCAGCCCGGCCAGGGATCGTCGCAGTGTATGGCGGCGCCCGTATTGACCAGCAGATCACCAAGATCCGGCGTGGTGCCCGGGTGATCGTAGCCACCCCCGGCCGACTCCATGATCTGATTCGCCGGAATGAGGTCAGACTTGGCGCGATTCGTCTGCTGGTGCTGGATGAGGCCGATGAGATGCTGCAGATGGGCTTCAAGGATGAACTGGATGCGATCCTGGCTCAGACTCCGGCCGGTAAGAGCAGTCTGCTTTTTTCGGCAACCATGTCGCGTGAGGTGGCCAGGATCAGCCAGAATTATATGGAAAACCCCCTGGAGATCACAGTGGGTACCCGTAACGTCGGGGTCGAGAATATTCGCCATTGCTGCTACACGGTCCAGGCCAGAGACCGGTATGCTGCCTTGAAGCGGCTGGTGGATATCAATCCTGATATGTATGGTATTATCTTCTGCCGTACCCGGGAAGAGACGCGGCAGGTGGCCGAAAAGCTGGCTGGTGACGGGTATGGCGCCGAGGCCCTGCACGGTGAGCTTTCCCAGGTCCAGCGGGATCATGTGATGAACCGTTTTCGGACCAAGAACCTCCAACTCCTGGTGGCGACCGATGTGGCGGCTCGCGGTCTGGATGTCAGTGATCTGACCCATGTCATCAATTACAATCTACCTGACGATCCTTCGGTCTATACCCATCGCAGCGGCCGCACCGGTCGTGCCGGTAAGCTGGGCATTTCCGTGGCCCTGATCAATCTGCGCGAGCACTTCAAAATTCGCGCGATTGAACAGCGTATCCGTCGGACCTTTGAGCTGTGTCAGATCCCATCGGGTAAGGAGGTCTGCGAACGTCGTCTTCTCCATTTTGTTGAGACCATGCAGGAAGCCAAGGTGGATCATGCGCGTATCGATCCCTTTATGCCCGAGATCATGAAGAAGCTGGAGGGTCTTGATCGTGAGGAGTTGATCAGCCGCATCGTCTCTATGGAGTTTAATCGTTTCCTGGAATACTACCGTAATGCCCCTGAATTAAATGATTTTAACAAAGGTGGGGCATCCAAGAGCAGGGGGGCGGAACGCTATGAGCGTAAGCCCTATCAAGGGAAGGGAAAATTCGATCGCAATGATCGCCCGGGTGCCGGGAGAGGCAAGTTTGATCGTCCTGCTCGGCCGGGTAAGGGGAAGTTTGAGCGGGAAGACCAGGGGGATGTTTCTTTCAGCCGTTTTTCTCTCAGCGTTGGTAAGAATGACGGCATCACTGCCCAGCGTCTCATCGCCGAGATCAATGCCACCAATCCGGGGCTGAGGATCAAGGTTGGCCGGATTGATATCAAGAATTCGGCAACTGTTGTCGAGGCAGACAGTCGCTTTGATACCCAGGTTCTGTCCACTTTCAAAAAGTTTCGGATTGATGGTAAGCCGGTGGATGTTGAGGGCTCCAGGGCCCAGAAATCTGCTCCGCCGGCAGCTCCCAAACCAGCTCCCAAACCAGCGGCCAAAGCCGCCCCTAGAGTAGCCCCAAAGCCAGCCCCAAAATCAGCTGCCAAGGCAGATTCCAAGGCTGCTCCCGAGACTGCCCCTAAATCGCCCAAGTTATCCAAGCAGGATGCCAGGGCCCAGGGCCGTCGTCCGGGTCAGCGTCGTATCGTGAAGAAATAAGACGAGTTCAGCCGGAAGGACTCGGGGGATCAGTCGTCTGGTTGACTGTTTTCGGGCTTCCTTGAAAAGCCAGTTTTCTGGTCTGGCCAGAGTGTTGTGGAAAAAAGCTCAGATATTCTTCGGAATGTCTGAGCTTTTTTGCTTTAAAAGCAAAAGGCGTCAGGTTGACATGGCCTTCTCTGGCTGCTTTTTTCCCGGGTCAGCCAGCACGTTGTGGATGGTGCTGGCCAGTTCGTTTTTGGAGAAAGGCTTGAGCATGAAGGCGCGGATACCGAGCTCTTGTGCTGACTCTTTGTCGATGGCATTGCTGAATCCCGTGCACATGATAATCGGGAGATCAGGACGGGCTGCGAGCAGTTTGACGGCCAGTTGATCTCCGGTCATCCCGGGCATACTCTGATCTGTGATGACCAGATCGAACCGATCTGGATTGGCCAGGAAGGTCTCGAGGGCATCCTGGCTGTCAAGGCGGGAGAGGACCTGGTATCCAAGGTCTTCAAGAATCCGTTGAACAGAGCGGAGTAAGGCTCCTTCATCATCAACGAGCAGGATCGATTCCTGGTTTCCCTGCGGTATTTCGGCCTGAACTGTTTTCAGTTCAGGGGAGTGCGCGTGCTTGTGCAGGGGCAGGTAGACCGTGAACTGACTGCCGGTTCCAAGGGTGCTGGTCACAGTGATCTCGCCACCATAACTTTTGATGATCCCATGGACGACAGAAAGCCCAAGCCCTGTTCCTTGCCCCTGTTCTTTCGTGGTAAAATAGGGATGGAAAATATTGGACAAAATCGCCGGATCAATGCCTGAACCCGTATCGCTGACCTCCAGACAGATATATTCCCCTGGCGTCAGGTGCAGTGTTTTCTGGAGCAGATCCTTGCGGCTTATCGTGGTTTCACCGAGGGTGATGGTCAATACGCCCTGACCCTGCATGGCCTGATAAGCGTTGGTGCCAAGGTTCATGACGATCTGGTGCAGATGGGTTGGATCGGCCAGGATCATCAACTCTTCGGTCGGCATCGTTGACTTGATGGCAATGCTCGTCGGAATGGAGGCCCTGAGGAGCTTGATACATTCCTTGACGACCGGTGTGGCCATGAGTGGAGCCCGACCCTGACTGGTCTGACGGCTGAAGGTCAGAATCTGTTTGACCAGTTCTTTGGCCCGTTGGGCGGCATAGAGAATTTCCTGCAGATCCTGGCGGCGCGGACTGTCCGGCTCTTCTTTTCTGAGCAGCAGTTCCGTGAAACCGAGGATTGGAACCAGGATATTGTTGAAATCATGGGCAATGCCTCCGGCCAGGGTGCCGATGGCCTCCATTTTTTGTGCCTGACGGAGTTGATCCTCCAGTTGTAAGGTCTGTTTCTCTTTCTTCTTTTTGTCTGTTATATTCCGGACATATTCGACGACCCCGGTGAGTTCTCCCTGCTCGTCAAGCATCGGATAGGCGTAGAGTTCCAGCGTGCCGATGGTGCCATCGGCAGAGACCAGGTCGACCTCGCCGAACTCCAGCCGTTTGTTTTTGCGGGCTCGGATAGTGGGACAGTTGAGGCAGGGCTGGTCATTGTTGTGATAGGCGCTATGGCATTTCTTGCCTTGCAGGGGGAGCTGGTGCGGGTAGAGGTCCTTCATGACCGGGTTGACATCAATAATCGTCAGATCGGGTGAGAGGATGCTGATCCCGTCCTGGATGGAGTGGAAGACATTCTGCAGCAGTTGCTGACTCTCCTTGATGGAATTGAGCTGGCTCTGGCGCTCGGTGATGTCCCGGCTGATGCCGATCAGGCCAAGAACAGTGCCGTCCGGGTCATAGAAAAGGGTTTTCAGGGTATCCAGCAGGATCTTTGTATCGTCCGGGTAGGTGACCCACTCCTCGTTTTGTCTGGAGTGGCCGCTGGCCAGCATCTGCTGGTCCATGGTGCGGAAAAATTCAGCCTCATGTTTTGGAAAGAGGTCGAAGTCAGTTTTGCCGATAATGGCGGAGGCGTCCGCCTGGCCAGTGAAGCGGACAAAGGCGCGGTTGCAGCCCAGATAGGTCCCCTGGTGGTCCTTGTAGAAGATCAGGTCGGGAATGGAGTCGATCAGTGAGGCGAGCAGGGCATTGCTTTGTTTGAGCTGTTGCTCGGCGCCCCTGATGGATGAGGTATCGGTCAGGATGGAACTGAAAAAAATCTTCCCGTTGTCCAGCCAGTGCGAGACGTTGAGGTCCAGCGGAAACTCGCGCTTGTCGCTGGTCAGCCCATAAAAACTTAACGATTTTCCAAAATAGTTGCTTTCCTTTTCACCCTTGAGTTGATCCAGGCCCTGAAGGTGGCCAGCCCGATAGCGTTCCGGCATCAGGTTCAGCAGGGGCTTGCCAATCAGTTCTCCGGGACCGTAACAGAACATCTCCTCAACCCCTTTGTTGGCAAAGGCAATGGTGCCTTCCTCATCTGCCAGGATGATTCCGCTGGTGGTTGTCTCCACAATTGAACGGAAGCGTTGTTCGCTTATTTTTCGTTTTTTGATTTCACCATCCATGGCCAGGCGGCTTTTCTGGTAATGAATGAGGACGATGCCCCCGGCACTGACGAGAAAAAGGAGGGTAGCGATCATGAACCCCCAGGGAGCAAACCATTCCAGGGGTCTCAAGAAGGAATAGTCGATTTTATGGATGCCCCAGAGAATCAAGGTGCTGCCGGTGAAGATGTTGATCCGGGTGTGGCCGATGCTGTTGCGGATAAAATACAAGCCGGAGAAAAAGAAGCACAGTCCGATCAGCAAATCCACAGGCAGGTTGGTGGCAATAAATGACAGTGAGCCGAAATAACTGAAAATGGCCCAGATGGCAGCTGCGCCCCCTGCAATCTCCCATGCGCGGGAATGGGTTTTATTGAAGAAAATCTCGGTCCCCCTGAGAAAGAGCAGGCCGCTGAAGATGGATATCATCTGCTGGAGGATGATCAGACCAGGGGGCAGGAGGTCATGGAAGAGGCCCAGCTGGATGGCAAAGCGAAAGGAGAACAAGAGCCAGCTCCAGGACCAGATCTTGAGGGCCCTGTCCTGCTCATTGTGGTGAAGATACAGGTAGAGCAAGGCGATGAGTAATGAGCAGATATAGGTGAAAACCAGGGCGATGGAGATCATATATTTTCAGGGCGTCCTTCAGAAATTTGACCGACATATTTTAATGTTATATCATTGAAAATGATGATGGTCAAAAATTACTTCAGTTAAAGACCTTGCTGATCTAAGTCTCGGCGGTGAGCAGGAGCGGCTCTTGATAACCGCCGAGATTCAGATCTGTTCGAGTATCCCTTTGTGGCCGTTATTTGCCAGTTTGATTGTTTATTTTCAGACTTGAGAGTGTCTGCGTATGATTTGGAACAAGATCGTTTTGCTGGTGCTGGTGACACTTGTTGGCCTTGTTTCACCGACCATGGGGCTGGCGGCAGACAAACCGGTGGTGAAAATCGGGGTGTGTGCCCATAACGGCGCAGGCGTTGCCCACGAGCAATGGGACTCGACCGCCCAGTATCTGAGCGCGACGCTGAAGGATATCTCTTTTCAGATCATCCCCTATGTTCTTTTTGCTGAACTGGAGGCGGCTGTAGCCGCCGGAGAGATCGATTTCGTTCTGGCCAATCCTGTTTCGTATCTTTATCTTGAAGAGGAGTTCGGGGTCACGAGGCTGGCGAGCCATACCCGGGAGGTTGCCGGTCGGCTGATTTCCCGTTTTGGCGGGGTGATTATTGCCCATGCCGACCGGACTGATGTCCGGACGCTGGCGGATATTCATGGTAAGAGCCTGGGCGCAGTCCATGAGCTGGATTTTGGTGGTTGGTGGATGGCCTTGCGTGAGTTCAAGGCTGCCGGTCTTGATCCGCGCCAGGTAGCCGACAAGGTGTTGTTTTTTGAGAAGCCAGAGCTGGTGATCCAGGCAGTCAGGGACGGTCAGGTGGCCATGGGGACCATGCGAACCGGTATCCTGGAACAAATGGCCCGGGCAGGATCGATTGAGCTGGCTGACTTTACCATTATCGAACAGGTGGTAGATGATTTTCCTCTGCTCCACAGCACGCGTCTCTATCCGGAGTGGACCTTTGCCCGCAGTGCGGTGACCTCCGAGGATCTTTCCGTCCGGGTCCTGACCGCCCTGCTGGGGAAGGCCGCATATCCCGTTGAACTGGCTGACGGCCGGGGGGGAGGCTGGACCGTTCCTCTCAGTTATCGTGAGGTCCATGCCCTGATGCGGGAGCTGAATGCGAATCCCTATTCCATTCATGAGCATGAGTCCTTTCTGGAACGAATCTACCGGCAGCGGTTGTTGATTCTGGGGCTGCTTGTCGCAGGCGCTGCTTGTCTGGCTTTTGCCTGGTATGTCAAGAGGGCCAATAGTCGATTACGCTCTTTTCAGGGCGAGCTTGAATCTCGCGTCCAGATGCGGACCCAGGACCTGGAGGCCTCTGAAAAACGGTTTCGGGTCCTGTTTGAGCAGGCCGCGGTGGGTGTTGTCCAGGTTGAGGTTGAGAGCGGCCTGTTGGTCAGGGCCAATCAGCGTTGTGCTGAAATGTTTGGGTATTCGGTCGCGAAACTGCAGCAGTTGACCCTGGCCGATGTTGTCTGTCTGGATGAGTTGGGCGAAGATGAGCGTTGGATGGCCCAATTTATGGGGGGGGCAATCGAAGAATTTTCTGCTGAGACATGTTGCCGGCACCGTGATGGTTCCAAGATCTGGGTGCGTCTGGTGATGTCGCCTGTCAGTCCGAACGAGCAGAGATCGGAACATTGTATTGCGGTGATCGTCGATATCAGCGATCAGCAGAGGGCGGAGAGCGCGCTGCGGCGGATGCAGTTTTCTGTGGATCAAAGTCGGGACGAAGTGTATTGGGTGGAGCGGGACGGCGGCTTTGTCTATGTGAACCAGGCCGCTTGCCGGGCCCTGGGCTATGAAGAGAGTGAACTGCTGGCCCTGTCGGTCTTTGATATAGACACTCTGTTTTCACAGGCGAACTGGGCCAAACATTGGCAGATGACGAAACAACGCGGTTCACTGGTGATTGAGACTGAGCACAGGCGCAAGGATGGAAACCAGTATCCAGTTGAAATTGCCATAGATTTCATGGAGTTCGAGGGTGTGGAGTATCACTCGGCCTTTGCCCGTGATATCAGTGAGCGTCGGGAGAAAGAAAGGGCCTTCAGGGAGCGGGGTGTTTTTCTGGATCGTATCATTGATCAGAACCCCTATCCCATCTGGATTTCAGATAATCAGGGGATGTTGATCCGCATCAATGACGCCTGCTGTCGGATGCTGGGAATCCAGCGCAGTGAAGTTATGGGGCTCTACAATGTCATGGAGGATAATATTGTTGCCGACCAGGGTCGGCTGCCCCTGGTTCAATCCGTCTATGCCCGGGGGAAGACGGTTCGTTTTCTTCTGGATTATGACAGTAGCCTGTTGCAGAGCACTCCTCTTTCGCAGGGCAGACATCTTATGCTGAACGTAACGGCCGCCCCGATCAGGGACGAGGAAGGAAAGGTCACGAACGTTATCTTCATGCATGAAGACATCACTGAACAAAAGCAGTTTGAGGCCCGGCTGCAGA
>CALENA010000058.1 GCA_937910875.1 uncultured Desulfobulbaceae bacterium
CACTTGGGAATCTTCCCGAGCCGGACGTCACCCACAGATTCTGCGGATGAACCATAATATTTAACTATCATCCCTTTTCGTGAAAAGCAACTTCTTTTTGTGGAGGTTGTGAGTTCTTCTGGAATCGGGATGACTGTTGTTATAGTGAGTAATGATGAGGCTGGCATAGGTGACCAGTTGTCTTATCTTGCTGTTGTTATATGATTAAAATATAAGGATGTTAGTTGTTGTTCAACAATGTTCTCATTACCTGCTGGGGGGCAGAATTGACTTCCGGGTCAATAGTGATGAGCGGAGTGTTGCCGCGTTCTGCTTTGCGGATGGCCTGGGAGTTGGGGAAGAAGGCGATGGGCTCTTCGCCCAGGCCCTGGCTGAGAAAGGTGCGGTCATCATTGTCTTCGATCAGGTTGCCGACAAAGCTGATCCTGGGGATTTTCACATCCTCGGCCAGTTTCTTGACCTTGAGGGCCGTGCGGATCGATGAGCGCGAGGGGATGACCACGATCAGCAGGTGGTCGATGCCGGCGATGGTCCCCCGGCCCAGGTGCTCGACTCCGGCCTCCATGTCCAGCAGGACGACCTGGTTCGGGGTGAGCAGCAGTTTGGTCAGCATTCGTCTCAGCACGTTGTTTTCCGGGCAGGCGCACCCCTTGTCGCCGGTCTGGATGGCCCCCAAAACCATGAGCCGCAGGCCATCGTGCTCGATCATGAAGTCTTTGAGCAGGTCATTGACCTGCGGGTTCATGTTGTAAAAGGGTGAGCCTTCGGTCTTGCCGGCACGTTCGGCCAGGAGGGTGGTCATCTCGGCGATGGGGCGGATCTTCTCGATCTCCTGCACGCCCAGGGTCTGGGCCATGTGCGGGCTGGGGTCGGCATCGATAATCAGCACCTCATGCCCCGCGTCTCTGAATTCACGGCCGAGCAGGGCCATGATGGTGGTCTTGCCCACGCCGCCCTTGCCGCTGATCGCAATCTTCATATTCTTTAACCTCTTTTTCTTGCAAGCGTTCTGAGAATGGTTACAATACAGATACAATATCTAGCCCATTTTGTTGTGGGCGTAAACTTAAGAATCCTTGTGAGGAGCATAGAGATGTACGGAAATACAAATCAGATGACAGTGACCCAAGCCCGTCAGGCCGCGTCGACCATCTTCCTGGCCAAGGTTTTTAACTGGATGGGGATTGGTCTGGCCACCACCGGTGTGATCGCCTATCTGACGGCAGCTTCAGGTCTGGCTCTACAACTGGCAGCCAGTCCCATGTTCATGATCCTGATCGTCGCCGAGTTGGGGCTGGTCTTTTATCTCTCGGCCCGGGTTGATAAGATCCAGGCCACGACCGCCTCGGGTCTTTTTGTCGGCTATTCGATCCTGAACGGTCTGACCCTGTCGATGATCTTTCTGGCCTATACCAGGACCTCGATTGCCGGGACCTTCTTCATCACCGCCGGGATGTTCGGGGCCATGTCGGTCTATGGTCTGGTGACCAAGCGTGATCTCTCCGGCATGGGCTCGTTCCTGTTCATGGGGCTGGTCGGAATTATTATCGCCTCCATCGTCAATATCTTCCTGCAGAGTTCGGCCGTCTACTGGATGATCTCGATGATCGGTGTCCTGGTCTTTGTCGGATTGACCGCCTATGATGTTCAGCGCATCAAAACCATTGGTGAACAGGGGATCATGAGCCAGGGCGAGGAGATGATCAAGAAGGGGGCGATCATGGGTGCCCTGACCCTGTACCTGGATTTCATCAATCTGTTTCTCATGCTTCTCCGGTTTTTCGGCAGTAGCCGGAACTAGCTGAAGCGCGATCTTTTTTGTGGGGGCATGTACTTGGTATATGCCCCTTTTTTTTGTTGTGAATGGCCTGTTGGGAGATTGATTGATGCTAGCCGGGAAGAGAATCGTGCTGGGGGTGAGCGGCAGTATTGCCGCCTTTAAGGTGGCAGGGTGGGTCAGTGCCCTGGCCAAGGAAGAGGCCCTGGTGACGGTGCTCATGACCGAGTCGGCCTGTCAATTTGTCACGCCTCTGACCATGGCTGCCCTTTCCGGGGCGCCGGTTCACAGTGATCTCTTTGCCGAAGGCAGTGGCGGGCAGATTTCCCATATTCAGCTCGCCCAGGAGGCTGATCTCTTTCTGATTGCTCCGGCCACGGCCCAGACCATTGCCCGTCTGGCGCATGGAATGGCCGATGACCTGCTTTCGGCCACGGTGCTGGCCACCCGGGCAAGGATTCTGGTTTGCCCGGCCATGAACTCTCAGATGTTTACCCATCCGGCCACTCAGGAAAATATCGCTAAACTCAAGGACTATGGCTATCAGGTGATTGAGCCGGACAGCGGCCGCATGGCCTGCGGCGATGAGGGGCCGGGCCGTCTGCCCGAGTGGGATGTGGTACGCGAGGCCCTGCTGTGCAATCTGGCGGAACAGGACCTGGCTGGACAGCGGGTGCTGATCACGGCTGGACCGACCCGCGAACCGCTTGATCCGGTCCGTTTCTTGAGCAACCCCTCCTCGGGAAAGATGGGCTACCAGCTGGCACGGACTGCCCGGCGTCGAGGCGCTGAAGTGGTTCTGGTCTCCGGTCCGGTCAGTTTGGCACCACCGCCCGGAGTGCAGCTGGTTCCGGTCCAGACCGCCCAGGAGATGCACGCGGCGGTCATGGTCGAGGCACCGGCGGTCTCGATAATCGTCAAGGCCGCGGCGGTCAGTGATTTTCGCCCGGAACAGGTTTTTACCGAGAAAGTAAAAAAGGAGGCGGCCGACTCTGTCCTTCGGCTTGAACGGACGCCTGACATCCTGGAGGAGCTTGGCCGGATGAAGGCGGAGCAGGGTTGGCTCCTGGTCGGCTTTGCTGCCGAGAGCGGGAATCTGCTTGAGGAGGGGCGCAGGAAGCTCATGCGCAAGAACCTGGATCTGATTGCGGTGAATAACATCCTGGCCCCGGATGCCGGGTTTGAGGTGGAGACCAATCAACTTCTTTTACTTGATGCAGAGGGGGCGGTTGAGCTGCCTCTGGTCTCAAAGGAACAGGCCGCCGATCTCCTCTGGGATAGGGTTGTGCAGATGCTGCCGTAGAATTCTCGGGGCGTTTTTGTGGGTAAGTGAAGGAATGGTTTCTTGGTCTACCCACCTGAAAACGCCCCTCTTTTTTTGAGGAACATTTTCCCATGACCAGTCGTGAACGTTCGATCCTGATCGTATCCTGTTACGGCCATTTTATGAGTCATTTTAATATGCTCATCTTCCCGGCCATTCTGCTGCCCCTGGTTGGCCGTCTGCAGCTGCCTATGACCGAGGTCCTGGCCCTGTCGTTCTGGATGTATCTGTTCTTTGGGATCACGGCCCTGCCCTGGGGGATCTTGGCCGATCGCTTCGGTCCCCGGCCCCTGCTGGCCGTTTTTCATATCGGGGCCGGAATTTCTGCCTTCTGGGCGGCCATGAACATGGACAATTCCGGGACCTTGGGGCTGGCCTTGGCTGGGATTGGTCTCTTTTCAGGAATCTATCATCCGGCCGGTCTTGGCTGGATCGCCAAGGAGGTGGAGAAGACCAGTCGTGCCATGTCCTATAATGGGATGTTTGGGAATCTTGGTCTGGCCATGGCCCCGCTCCTGGCTGGGATCGTCAATTATTTCTGGGGAGCTGAGGCCGTTTATGTGGTGGTGGGCCTGCTCAACCTGCTGGGTCTTCTTTTTCTTTACTCGGCCAAGGGCAGTAATGGCGTAGTTCAGGTAAAAAAGGCAGAGGCCGGCGAACGGGTGAGCACCCTGCGCCCCTTTCTGGTCCTGCTGGTCTGTATGATGCTGGGCGGTGTGGTCTACCGCGGGATTACGGTCAGTCTGCCTGCCTATTTTGAACTCAGAAACGGGGCCTTGTACGAAGGGTTGACCGGGATGCTGGGCAGCCTTGGCTCGGCCAATGTGGTGGCCACCAGCCTGATTTCAATCATCTATCTGGTGGGGATGGGTGGACAGTTTTTGGGCGGCCGCATGGGCGAGCGGTTTGATCTGCGCCGCGGTTATTTTGTCTTCCACCTGATCACGATCCCCCTGGCCCTGCTTATGGCCGTGAGCCTGGACTGGTGGCTGGTGGGATTTGCCCTGGTGCACTCCTTTTTTCTGCTGGGCATGCAGCCCATCGAAAATACCCTGGTGGCTCGTCTCAGTCCGCCCAAGCTGCACAGCTCGGCCTATGGCCTTAAATTTGTGCTCACCTTCGGGGTGGGCGCCCTGAGTATCAAACTGGTGGGCTGGGTGGAGCAGGGCTGGAGTTTGAACGCCGTCTATGTCGCCCTGGCCATGGTCTCCGTTGTTCTGGTGACGGCCATTGCGGTCTTATCCAGGGTCACGCCTTCCATGAAGTCTTGAGTTGGGGGGAGGGTTCTTGCTTTACTGCGAAGCTCGAGTTTACTCCCCCCACCGCTCGCGACGGGGGAGTAAACCCTTGATAGGCTGATGTGAGAAGTTCTTTCTGGATTCAGTTCACTGTTACAATCAAGGAGTCATAACTCCGGGCAAATCCATCGTCGGCGCTCAGAATCAGCACATAACTTCCTGGCGTTGAAAAATGAGCACTGGTTTGCAGTTGAGTGCTGTTGCCAAAGATCACTTCACCTGGCCCCTCCGCAGTCCATTGAGTGAGGGTCTTCATCCCCAAGTTTTCATCATCAACGATTGATCCGGCAAGATACAGAGTCCTGTCGACAGATACTGTGGCGTCCTGACCGGCATTGACCACCGGAAGGGTATTCGTGATTATATTTGAGCTGTTCCAGTTTTGCACGGTTCTATACTTCGCGGTATCATCGTCCGTGTATTCCAGCAGTCCCCAGGAACCCCACTTGCCCCATTCGCCGACCGAACTGAAATTACAGAAAAGATCTCCGCCCCCTGTATTCACCCAGCGATCGAGATATATCTGATAGAGTTCGCCCATGCGCGAGTCACGATTTGCGGCAAGAAAAAGAGCTGTAAGCGTGTCATTGTTTTCCGCGCCAAAGACTCCAACAGCATGCTGGCCGCCTTCATACGCAAGTAACCTCACACCGTATTCATCGGCCTTTATACGATTGTTGGCCATCCAATCCGTTGCCTCGGGGATGGAATTGCTCTCCAGATAGTTAAGGACATCTTCTTTTGTCCAAAGAGAGACCTGGGCTAAGCTGGGACTGCTGTTTTCGTCCACATTGAGACTGAAGTATGGAGCAATTGCCAGGGCATCAGTTTTAGCAGAAGCATTCTGCCACGAGAGGATCTGTTCGGCCGTTAAATCATTTGCCGCCTGAGAAGCCATTACTCTGACCAGCCGATCCACGGAACCAAAGGCAACGGTCCAGATGTCAAAGACCTCCACTGAACGTTGTGAATACCACCTTAACTGGGCCTGAAATGGATCTGTGGATAAGTTTTCGGCAAGCCCATTGAGTTGGGCATATGTCGCCTGGTCGAACATACCATTCCATACCTCGTTTGAATATTCGATATAGATATGGAGAGTGGGGTCCAGATGGTCTCTGACATATTCGGCAAATTTCCGTATATAATAATCAGTTGCTAAATGAGGCATTGAAAACCAGGGGTTGATCTTGAGACGATTGCACAGATCAACCATCACCTCAACGGGAACACCTTTTGTTGTATAATTGATATAGTCAGGGGTCGGGCGGTCACTCCAGGCGCTGATCTCGGAATTGTTGGTTTCCATCCAATCCATGAAGCGGAAGGTGTTCATTCCCTCCCAACGCTGCAGGAAGTCCGGGCGAAAGGGATCTTGCAGATAGGTTTCTTCGTAACCAGGCATTACAACGCGAATATTACGGAGCGGATTCTGGACATTGGTATCTGTAATTCTGAGCCAGAGTGCGTTGTCGTTATTCCCCCTGGAGATGACAATGCGACCGGGTTCCTGGGAGATGATCTGGCCTCCGGACCAAAAATCAATGGTTCCAATCCCCTCATATAAACAGGTATAATTTCCGACCGGCGAATGGACTCCGCTGAAATTCAGCATGGGGGTATCGACGTAGACATTTGCGGCAAGAGAGTTGATCCAGGCGTTGCTGTCCAGGTCGAGTGATGGTCCTTCCCCCCAGTCCAGACCGGTCTCCTGGCTGATCCACATTCGTGAAAATTTAAAAACATCCACGAAGGGTTGTTCGGTATTCCAGTCGGCAGGGGCGGAGAGATTGATTCCAATCCGGTGATTGTTCCGTGGGGTATCAGGTTGAGACCATTGAATAACAGGTGTGCTGGGGCTATCACTGCTGCTGTCGCCACCGCCGCTGCATCCTGTCAGCAGAAGCATGGAAAGAACAAGAAACAAAACTGTCAAAAGTACCCGTTTCATCGTGATCTCCTCTGCTTTTTTATGTTTTATTGCTACTTGTTTATCTTTGCCCAGGAATCGCGCAGCGTTACGGTGCGATTAAAGACTGGGGCACCCGGGCGTGAGTCGATGGGGTCAACGCTGAAATAACCGTTGCGTTCAAACTGGAAGGCCTCTTCTGCCTTGGCGTCTGCCAGGGAGGGCTCAAGTTTGCACTGGTTGAGTTGGGTCAGGGAGTCGGGGTTGAGAAACTCCTTAAAGTTGCGTTCTTTGTCGGTGTCCGGGTGTTCGGTGAGGAAGAGGCGGTCGTAGAGGCGGACCTGGCAGGTCAGGGAGTGGGCGGCAGAGACCCAGTGAATGGTGCCCTTGACCTTGCGGCCGTCCGGCGATGAGCCGCCCCGGGTCTCCGGATCGTAGGTGCAGTGGATTTCCCTGATCTCGCCGCTGTGCTCATCCTTGAGCACGGACTCACATTTGATGTAGTAGCCGTAGCGCAGACGGACCTCACGCCCCGGGCCGAGGCGGAAGAATTTCTTGGGCGGATCTTCCATGAAGTCGTCCTGCTCGATGTAGAGCTCACGGGAGAAGGGCAGGGTGCGGCTGCCCTGTTCGGGCTGCTGCGGGTGGTTCTGGGCGATCAACTCTTCAACCTGACCTCCCGGATAATTGTCGATGATCACCTTGAGCGGTTTGAGGACGCCCAGGACCCGAGGGGCGCTCTCATTGAGGTCCTCGCGGATGGCGTTCTCAAGCACGGTCATATCGATCCAGCTCTCTTTCTTGCCAAGCCCGATGACCTCGCAGAAATTACGGATCGAGGCCGGGGTATAACCGCGTCGCCTGAGACCGGAGACGGTCAGCATCCGTGGATCGTCCCAGCCGGAAACATGCCCTTCCTGGACCAGCTGCAGGAGTTTGCGCTTGCTCATCACCGTGTAGGTGAGGTTGAGGCGGGCAAACTCGATCTGCTGCGGGTGGCAGGGAGTTGCCAGGGTCTCCAGGACCCAGTCGTAGAGGGGACGATGGTTTTCAAACTCCAGGGTGCAGAGGCTGTGGGTGATGCCCTCGATGGCGTCTGACAGACAGTGGGTGTAGTCATACATGGGGTAGATGCACCACCTGTCCCCGGTCCGATGATGATGGGCCCGCATGATCCGGTAGATGACCGGGTCGCGCATGTTCAAGTTGGGTGAGGCCATGTCGATCTTGGCCCGGAGCACATGGCTGCCGTCGGCAAATTCGCCGGCCTTCATCCGTTGAAACAGATCAAGGTTTTCCGCCACTGGCCGTTCACGCCAGGGGCTGTCCTGGCCCGGTTCGGTGAGTGTGCCGCGATAGCTGCGAATTTCATCGGCTGATAATTCGCAGACATACGCCTTGCCAAGCGTGATCAGTTGTACGGCAAAGTCGAACAGCTGATCAAAATAGTCTGAGGCAAAAAACAGGTTCTTCCCCCAGTCAAAGCCCAGCCAGCGGACATCTTTCTGGATGGAGGCCACGTAGGCCTCTTCTTCCTTGCTTGGATTAGTATCATCGAAGCGCAGGTGGCAGGAACTGTTGTTTTCCTGGGCAATACCGAAGTTGAGGCAGATCGATTTGGCATGTCCGATATGGAGAAAGCCGTTGGGCTCGGGCGGAAAACGGGTCACCGGTTGGCTGTGTTTGCCGCTTTTCAGGTCTTCGCTGATGATCTGACGGATAAAATCAACGGGTTTACTCTGCTCTGGCTGGGTCATCGGATATCGTTGGTTTAATTTTCTGCTGGATACAGTTTGGACACAGTGCGCAGGCGTCTGACCACCTTGTCGCGGCCGATGGTGATCAGGATGTCAAACATCGATGGTCCGGCTAACTGCCCGGTCACCACGGTTCGCATCGCATTGATGATGACTCCGGGTTTGACGTCCAGTTCCTCGGCCAGTTCGCGCGCTGCCGTCTCGGTGCTCTCCAGGGTGAACGCGGGCAGGGCATGGTAACGTTCGGCCAGCATGGGCAGCCATTCCTTGAGTTCCGGCTGCTTGAGGACATTTTTGTTGAGAGGCTTTTCCTCGATGGTAAACTCGTCGCTGAAATAGGCCCGACCGAGGGTGGCAAAGTCGTTGAGGGTGTGAAAACGGTCACGGATGAGGCCGATGGTCTCGAGGAACCACTCGTGCAGCTTATCCTGATATGTCTCCTGCCACAGCCCTTCGCGCTCCAGGACTGCCTGGACCATGGGGGCCAGTTCCGTAAGGTCCATGCTCCGCAGATACTGCTCGTTGATGGAGATGGCCTTGGGGTCGGTGAAGAATTTGGGGTCATTGGGCCGATAGTTGAAGATCGAACTGGAACGGTTGATCCGTTCCAGGGTAAAGGCCTCAATTAACTCCTCACGAGAGAAGATCTCGCGGTCATCACCTGGCGACCAGCCGAGCAGGACCAGAAAGTTGCAGAAGGCCCAGGGGATGAAGCCGTGCTCGCGGTAGAAGTGGACGGCCACGATCTCGCCGTGGCTGCGTTTGGAGATCTTGGCTTTTTTCAGGTCCAGGGTCAGGGGCATGTGGGCGAAGACCGGCAGCGGTGCATCCAGGGCCTCGTAGAGCAGGATCTGACGGGTGGTGTTGGTCATGTGGTCCTGGCCCCGGATAATGTGGGTAATCCGGTCGCGGATGTCATCGACCACGTTGCAGAGCAGATAAAGGGGTTTGTGGTTGGAACGGACGATGACAAAGTCTTCCACTTCATTGTAGCGTCGCTCGATGCGGCCCAGGACCTTGTCGTCATAAGCGAGGATACCTTCGCGTTCCGGAACCTTGAAGCGGATCACATACGGGAGGCCGGCTGCCTCGTTTTCGGTCACCTGCTCCGGGCTGAGATTGCGGCAGGTACCGTCGTAACCGATCTGCTCCTGTTTGGCGGCCATGGCGGCCTCACGTTTGTCCTTCAGCTCTTCCTGGGTACAGAAACACTTGTAGGCCTTGCCGTTGGCCAGCAGTTGCTCGGCTGCGGCCAGGTGCTCGTTGCTGAACTCGGTCTGGAAATAGGGGCCTTCGTCCCAGTCGATGCCCAACCATTCCAGGCCGTCAAGAATACCCTGGATCGATCCCTGGCTTGAACGCTCTGTGTCGGTATCCTCGATCCGCAGGATCAGTTTGCCGCCGGTCTTGCGGGCGTAGAGCCAGTTGTAGAGGGCGGTTCGGGCTCCGCCGATATGGAGATAGCCCGTGGGACTGGGTGGAAAGCGCAGTCGTGTCTCGGTCATGGAAGTTCCTTTGTGCTGCATGGAAAGAAGGCAGGTTTGCGGGTATACTGAAAAATTGTCTTTTCGTCCAGCCATACTGGTTAGACTGGTGATGCGAGCGATTTATATCGTTTTCGTCATGAATGTTCAACAGCAATGATCATTCTACCCGAATGTTCGGACATTGCAACGTCTGGCCGGGTTGAGTCAAAACTGGGGAGGCCGGTGATTTTGCAGTTTTCCTGGATAATTTGTTGTTCTTTTCATTGAACGTTGTATATTTTAGAATTTTCGTACCTGACTCAGAGGGGGGGTGTGTCTTTGTTTATTCTTGCCTTTTTGCTGGGGAAGATGGAGAGGAAGAGGACGTTGCAATCCAGGGTCTGTGGATCTGGGCTTTTCCTGAGCATTTACAGCTTCAAGGTGTTTGTTTCTTCTGGTGTTACAGAAGGACAATATGGCGTTGGTGGTTAATTATGGTGGGCTGTGCACATTCCTTGTCTTTGGCGATGTGGATGGCGCGTGACCGGTTTTGATAAATAATAGTCCGTTGTCTTAGGCATAATTCAACGGGATGCTGTTAAGGAGCAATTATGAAAGTACTGATCAGTGACAATCTGTCCCCGGCTGGGGCCAAAATTTTACAGGATGCCGGGCTGGAAGTGGATATCAAGACCGGATTGGCCCCGGAAGAGTTGAAGGCGATCATCGGTGAGTATGATGGTCTGGTGATCCGCAGTGCCACCAAGGTGACCGCTGAGATCATTGCCGCGGCCGATAAGTTGCGGGTGGTTGGTCGGGCCGGGATCGGGCTTGATAATGTCGATATCCCCACGGCCAGTCAGAAGGGCATCGTGGTCATGAATGCCCCGGACGGTAATGCCACCACCGCAGCCGAGCATGCCATTGCCATGATGATGTCACTCTCCCGAAACATCCCTCAGGCCACGGCCTCCATGAAGGCGGGCAAGTGGGAGAAGAAGAGCTTCATGGGCCGTGAGTTGACCGGCAAGACCCTGGGGGTCTTTGGGATCGGTCGTATTGGCGCCATTGCCGCCTCCCGGGGCCAGGGGCTGCGCATGAAGACCATCGCCTATGACCCGCATATGCCCAAAGAGCTGGTGGAAAAACTGGGTGTGGAGCTGGTGGACCTGATGGAACTGGCCCGTCGTTCCGATTACATCACGGTTCATGTGCCTCTGACCAAGGAGACCAACAAGGTCCTTTCCACCGAGTTCTTCAAGAACATGAAGAAGGATGCCATGTTCATCGACTGCGCCCGCGGTGGCGTCTGTGATGAGGATGCCCTGTACCAGGCCCTGGTCGATGGCGAGATTGCCGGTGCGGCCCTCGATGTCTTTGCCAAGGAGCCCACGACTCTTGAAAATTGCCCGTTGCTCGGGCTCAAAAACTTTATCTGTACCCCGCATCTGGGCGCCTCCACCACCGAGGCCCAGGAAAATGTCGCCCTGGCCATTGCCCAGCAGGTGGCCGACTATCTTCTTAAGGGTACGGTCACCAATGCCGTCAACGTCCCCTCTGTCAGTGATGATGTCCTGGCCCAGGTCGGTCCCTATATCACTCTGGGTGAGATGCTCGGTTCTCTGCACATGCAGATTGCAAGAGGCGGTGTTCAGGAGGTCAATATCGAATACTGCGGTGAATTGGCCGAGCTCAACACCAGCCCGGTGACCGTGGCCTTTTTGAAAGGCCTGTTCACTCCGATCCTTCAGGATGCGGTCAACTATGTCAATGCCCCGGTTATTGCCAAGGAGCGTGGTATCCGCGTGGTCGAGTCCAAAACCGACCGTTCCGATGATTTCACCAATGTCCTGACCATCAAGGTTGTGACCAGTGAGGGTGAGAATACCCTGGTTGGAACGGTCTTCGGCAAGAAAGAGCCGCGTCTGGTCCGTCTGAACACCTTCCGTCTCGAGGCCCTGCCGGCCGGTCCCATGCTCCTGGTTTACAACAAGGATATCCCTGGAGTGATCGGGGCCCTTGGGACTACTCTGGGCAAGGGTGGTATGAATATCTCACGAATGACGGTGGGTCGGGAAGAGGCCAGTAATCAGAATGTCATCCTGCTCAACACCGACCGGCTGATCTCCAATGATCTGCTGGCCGAGGTTCAGGGGCTGGAGCACATCGACGCTGCGCAGGTCCTGGATCTGACACCCAAGTTCTGATAAAGACGTGAGACAGGCGCGGGAAATTTAAACTGAATGGTCGCGGAGTCTTTTGGGGTCTGCTCCTTCCTGTTTGCCCGGTCTGTCTTAGGTAGTGCCCGTCCATAAATGGCCCTTTTGCCCAATATCGGCGTTATGCTCAAAAAATAATGCTCGGAATATCAAACATATGCCTGCGCTTATTTTTTTCGCATGCCTTGATCTTGACCAAAATTGCTCATTTATGGACAGACACTAGGTATGGTTGTGACTGGCTAATCTGGCCCAGCCCTGCTGGTTTGTCAGATCTGACGATGGCCTGAATCTGTGTTTGAGGAATCATTTGAATGACCACCACTGAAAACGATTGTGTCTGCGGCGAGGGCAAGGTTCCGGACAAGGACGGTCGCTGTGTTATGCCTCAGGTGACCTTCCAGGCCTTTATCATGTCGCTTAATACCTCGATTCTTTATCATCTGGGTGAGATTTCTGACCCGTCCGGCAAGAGGGTGGTTGAACTGGATCTGGCCCGGCACGGGATCGATACCCTCTGTCTGCTGGAGAAAAAGACCAAGGGGAATCTTGAGCTGGAAGAGGAGCGGATGCTCAAGGATATCCTTTGTGATGTGAAACTGCGCTTTGTCAAGGCCCTGAAGAAGTAATGGCCCGGCCCGGGAACTGGTTGGAGATCCTGGCTCCGGCCAAGGTCAACCTGACCTTGCATGTGGTGGCCAGGCGACCAGACGGGTATCACGAGTTGGAAAGCGTGATGCAGAAGCTGGAGCTGGCCGATCGGCTCAGTCTGCGGCTCAGTGATCAGCCCGGGATCAGGCTTACGTGTCCGGGCAGCGATCTGCCTGAGGGAGAGTCGAATCTGGCCTTTTGCGCGGCCCGCTCTTTTCTGCAGGCCTGGGGAGAGGGGCAAAACCCTGGCCTTGAGATTGTCCTTGAAAAAAGAATTCCGGTGGCGGCAGGCCTTGGTGGCGGTAGTTCTGATGCAGGGGCAGTGTTCACCGGCCTGAACCGTCTGTTGGCTGCCGGATTTTCCGAGGAGGCGCTGATCGATCTGGCTCGGCCCCTGGGCGCTGATGTCCCCTTTTTTGTCAGTGATCAGGTTGCGGTCCTGGCCAGGGGGATCGGTGATCTCATGCGCCCTGTCTCCGGCCTGCACGGGTGTGAGATCGTTCTGGTCAACCCAGGTTTTGCGGTCTCGACGGCCTGGGTATACGGGAACTATGCGTTGACAGCAGTGAATAATTATTCTAAACTGTCAGGTTTTCAAAAAAACAGTTATGGGCTTGCCTGTCCTCTGCACAATGATCTTGAGCAGGTAACGCTGGCCCATTATCCGTTGTTGCAAGAAATCAAACAGAGATTGCTGGGGGTTGGCGCAACTGATGTGCTGATGTCGGGCAGTGGGCCGACCATCTTTGGTCTGTTCCCTGCAGCAGGCCATGATGGCCCAGCCGTTTCCGCAGCAGTGGTTCAGGACTTGCGTGATCAGTATGGTGAGCAGGTTTTCGTGACCAGACCTTTGTGTGTTGGGGCGTAGCCAAGCGGTCAAGGCACCGGGTTTTGATCCCGGCATTCGGAGGTTCGAATCCTCCCGCCCCAGCCATTTTTTGAGTGTAGTTTTCCGTTAATCTTTGCCTGTAGAGAAAGAATTATGCCGAATATTATCAAGATCTTCTCCGGAAATGCCCATCGTCAGATGGCGCAGGAAATCTCCGACGAATTGAAGTTGCCCCTGTCTGTGGCCACTGTCAAAAAATTCAGCGACGGGGAGATCTTTGTTGAGATCGGCGAGAATGTTCGTGGCGCGGATGTCTTTGTGGTTCAGCCCACCTGTACTCCGGTCAATGACAATCTCATGGAACTGGTGATTATGGTCGATGCCCTGCGCCGTGCCTCGGCCCGCAGGATAACAGCCGTGGTTCCCTATTATGGCTATGCCCGTCAGGACCGCAAGGTGGCTCCGCGAGTCCCGATTTCGGCCAAGGTCGTGGCTGAGATGTTCATGGCCGTGGGTGTGCGCCGGGTTCTCTGCATGGACCTGCACGCCGGTCAGATCCAGGGGTTCTTTAACATTCCGGTTGATCATCTCTATGCGGCTCCTGTGCTGCTGGATCATATCAGGAAGGAGTTCAAGGATGTGATCATGGTCTCTCCAGACGCCGGTGGCGTGGAGCGGACCCGGGCCTTTGCCAAGCGGCTCAATGCCGGCCTGGCCATCATCGACAAGCGTCGTGACCGACCCAATGAGTGTAAGGCCATGCATGTGATCGGTGATGTCAAGGGCAAGACCGCCATTCTTCTGGATGACATGGTCGATACGGCCGGAACCTTGTGCAACGGAGCGGCCACGCTTATTGAGCATGGCGCCAAAGAGGTTCATGCCTGCTGTTCTCATCCGGTTCTCTCAGGGCCTGCGGTGGAGCGGTTGAATGATTCGGTGATCAAGTCTCTGGTGGTCACCAACTCCATCCCCCTGCGTGGTGCGGCTCTGGAGTGCAATAAAATTACGGTTCTGTCCGTGTCCCGGCTCATGGCCGAGGCCATTGACCGGATTCATAATGAAGATTCCGTGAGTTCTCTTTTTGTCTGAGAAGATTCACGGTTCAAGCGAGAAACAGGTAGTTAAGATAAATTTGTGGTCCTGGAGGAAACCCCATGGCGGGGTGAGTGCCGGATGCAAAGGAGAAGGTCATGATTCAGGTAGAAATGTCGGCTGCGGTACGGAATGAATTTGGGAAGGGTGCCATGCGCCGGATGCGTGCGGCCGGGGTGACACCGGCTGTTGTCTATGGGGCGCCGGGCAGTGAGGTTCAGGCCCTGCAGGTGAACACCAAGGATTTTTATAAAAATCTGTTGATGATTCAGCGTCGTAATGCCGTGTTGAGTATCACCATTGATAGCGGTGCCGTTCGCCACGTCCTGATTCAGGATGTTCAGGCCGATCCGGTCCGTGATACCCTGGTCCACGCCGATTTTTATGAGATCGATCTGGGCAAGCCGCGGACGTTCAAGGTTCCCCTGAATCTGGTTGGAACCGCCAAAGGTGAAGACAAGGGCGGCAAGCTTGAGAAGGCCTCCATGCGGGTCTCTTTGAGAGGCAATCCCCTGGATATCCCTGATGTGATTGATGTGGATATTACGCCATTGAATATCGGCGAGAGCTTTAAGTTCAGCGATCTCAATATCCCAGAGAACGTCAAGATGACCTCTTCTCCCGGCAAAGTCTGTGTTGCCGTTGTCGCCCCCTGATTTTTTTCAGAAATCTGCTGTTGGAAAGATCCGAGAGGGGTGTGTGCCCTTTTCGGATTTTTTATTTGTAATGGTATTGCAACAAGTCCGATTTTCTGTGTCGTGGCTTGGTCTGGAGTCTGTATGGGCGTGAGTGAATGGATCATTGTCGGGCTGGGAAATCCTGGTGCCAAGTACGATGAGACCCGGCATAATATCGGCTTCATGGCCCTGGACGAACTGGCCCGCCGGCATTCTGTCGCGGTCGGAGGAGAGAAGTGGCAGGCCCATTCCGTCCGCCTTCGCCTCTGGGGCCAGAATCTCTGTCTGGTCAAGCCCCAGACGTTTATGAATCTGAGCGGCCGCTCTGTGGCCCGTTTCGTGGATTTTTTCAAGGTGGCTCCGGAACAGATCGTCGTCATCCATGATGATCTGGACATGCCTCCCGGGCGTCTCAAACTGGTGAGCGGCGGGGGTGCCGGTGGCCATAACGGTATCCGTTCGCTGATCGAATGTCTGGGGACGCCAGATTTCTATCGTCTGAAATGGGGGATCGGGAGACCGGGGCAGGGCGAGATCGATGGCCGGATGGGGATGGAAAGTTATGTCCTTTCCCGCTTCAGCGCAGATGAATTACAAAACTTTGACGCCCGGGTCGATGTGGTTGAGCAGGGACTTCAACAGCTGCTGACCGGTGACCGGGGCCGGGCCATGACACTGATCAACAGTGTCAAATGATTCCGCTGCCTTTGCCTGCTAAAGATATTTGGGCGGAACGTCCCAAAATATGGTAATATACAAAATGAATGTTCGTTTGTAGTTTATTGTATTACCCGGGAGGTGTGAGTGTTTGTACAAGGTGAAATGGCCGTGTATCCGGCCCATGGTGTAGGCGTCATCGAGGCAATCGAGACAAAGACTGTCGCGGGTATGGATCAGTCTTTCTATATGATGAGAATCATTGATAACGATATGAAGATCATGATTCCCACCGCAAGCAGTGACAATGTTGGTCTGCGTGCCATCATCGACAAGACCGAGGTTGAGGCGGTTCTGGATATTCTCCGCGAGCGTGATATGGAACTCGGGAGCCAGACCTGGAATCGTCGGTATCGTGACTATATGGATAAGATCAAGACCGGTTCCGTCTATGAAGTGGCCGTGGTCCTGCGTGATCTTTTTCTGCTCAGTGTGGACAAGGATCTCTCTTACGGTGAGCGCAAGATGAAGGACACTGCCAAGAATCTGCTGGTCAAGGAACTCTCCATCGCCCGTAATGTTGATGAGAGTAAAACAGCCAGGCAGATTGAGCAGCTTTTTTCCTGATTTGTCTTTGGGGCCGACATGGCCTGATTTTTCTTTTTTGGGCCGTTTTGTGGCCATAATCCCCCGTGCTGCGACACATGACTGAGCAGGACGTCCCTCTTTATTCAGCCGATCCATCTGTCCGGTTTGACTTTTCTGTTACGGTTGAACAAGGTGGATTGCGCCTGGATCATTTTCTGGCCCTGGCCATTCCTGATGAGTCTCGTTCCTCTCTTTCAGCGGCCGTCCGTTCAGGCCTGATTCTGGTTGATGATCAACTGCGGAAATGTGGCTATCGCCTGAAGGCGGGAGAATCCGTCAGCGGTTCACTGCCGGAGCCGCCACCCCTTGAAATTATCCCTGAAGATATCCCATTGGATATCCTGTTTGAAGATGAGCATCTTCTGGTTCTGGCCAAGCCGCCCGGGCTGGTGGTTCATCCCGGCAGCGGCCATTACCAGGGGACCCTGGTCAATGGCCTGGTTTATCACTGTCAGACCATCAGCGAAGTGGGTGATCAGCTGCGGCCGGGAATTGTTCACCGTCTGGACAAGGATACCTCCGGGGTGATGGTGGTGGCCAAAACCGCCCTGGCCCATCGATTGCTGGTGGATGCCTTTCATGATCGGCAGGTTGAAAAGGAATACCTGGCCTTGGTGCACGGCAGTCCGTATGAAGAACGGGGGCGGATTGTGGCGGCCATTGGCCGGCATCGTATCAATCGGCAGAAGATGGCTGTGACCGAGAGTGGAGGGCGTTTTGCCGCCAGTAACTGGCAGGTCCTGGCTCGCTACGGTCATGATTTTACCCTCATGCAGGTTGGGATAGAGACCGGTCGTACCCATCAGATCAGGGTCCATCTGGCCTCTTTGGGTTTGCCGGTGGCCGGTGATGTCCTTTATGGCTCCGGTCGTCCCAATCGACCCTTCCCGCGCCAGATGCTCCATGCCTTTCATCTCACCTTCATCCACCCGATTACGCGGAAATCTCTCAGCTTTGAAGCACCGCTGCCTCCTGATTTTTCAGATATTGTTGATCGGTTGGCCAGGGGAGAGACCCTTGGGGAGGTCAGGTGAAAATTGTTGTGACCGGCGGGATGGGGAGCGGCAAGAGCACGGCCGGTCGTTTGCTGGCCGAGTCGTTGGGAGTTGGACTGCTCCAGAGCGATGCCCTGTGTCGTGATCTGCTGCAACCCGGGAGGTCTGGCTGGCAGGGAGTGCATGCGTGCTGGGGCGAACGTTTTTTGACTGCGAATCAGGAGATTGACAGGCCACTTCTGCGGCAGACCATTTTTGATGATGCTGAAGTTCGCCTGCAACTCGAGCAGATCCTGCACCCCCTGGTTCGTCAGATCATCCGACAGCGTGCCGCCTATGAAGAGGCCCATCAACGGAACTTTCTGGCTGAAGTGCCCTTGCTTTTTGAGGCGGGCTGGGCAGATGATTTTGACTGGAGCGTGACCGTTTGGGCAGAGGATAATCTGTGCGCGGAGCGAATCGTTCGCCGTGATGGCGTGACCCGTGAGCAGGCGATGGCCGCCCTGCGGGCCCAGATGCCATCCCGGGACAAGGCCAGGGCAGCCGATTCAGTTCTGGAAAATTCTGATACACTGGAGACCCTGCGGGAGCAGGTTAACCAGCTGGCCAGGGTTTTGCGTCAGAACCCGCTTTTTTTCTCTTGATTCCTTGCAACCAAGGGGGAAAAGGCTTGACAGGGACCTGTCAAGCCTTTAGTATGATTATTATAAAAACATACCTTCCTGTCCGTTCTGTTCCCTGATAATTGATATTTCTTCTATAAAATCACCGCTGTCTTTCAGCTGGTGTTGTTCATTTTTCCTCAAATAATTCACATGATCCGGGTCTTTCGACCCTTCCTCCTCTTTTCTCATCTTATTTCGAATATTGAAAAATTAAAAAGTTTATAGATTGTCCCCTGACTGTTGGCCGTGCTGTATCCGCGCGGAGAGTCATGTGGAGGATTGTTTGTATAGAGTGTTTTCCCAGGAGATCTGGGGCTCTGTTATTGGTTGCTTTGAAAAATTGATGGCCTTGTCATCACTCCCCGTTTTGGAATCCAGACGGAGTCCCTTTCTGTCAGTTGGTGTCTGTTTGTCTGGATTGCCTGTTTCTGCGTTTGTCGAGTGGCCGGGAAATATTGATATCTGTCTGAATCGATGTGTTTATTTTCTTTGTCCCTGCTCGTGACCCAGCTCGTTGATTTTGAAGTGGACCTCATATTGTTCCTGATTACGTAAATTTTGTCTGACCGGACGACCGGTGTTGTTAATCGCCATTATAGGAGAATAGATTTAATGAATCTGGCGGAATTAAAACTGATGAGAATTTCTGACCTGGTCAAGCTTGGCCGTAAACACAAGCTTGAAGGGGTCAGTGCCATGAGTAAGCAGGAGTTGATCTTTGCGATCCTCAAGGAAGTGGGTGATCAGGAAGAGCCTCTGCGTGGCAGCGGGGTTCTTGAAATCCTGCCCGACGGATTTGGTTTTCTTCGGGCGCCGGATGCCAATTATCTCCCGGGTCCGGATGATATCTATGTCTCACCCTCTCAGATCAGACGTCTTAATCTTCGCACAGGTGATACCATTGAAGGGCTGGTTCGTTCGCCCAAGGAGGGTGAGCGATACTTTGCCCTGCTCAAGGTTGAAAAGGTCAATTTCGATCCACCGGCGGCGCTGAAGAACAAGACTCTGTTCCGGAATCTGACCCCACTGCATCCGGATGAGAAGCTGACTCTCGAGTGGCAGCCCGATAACTATTCCATGCGGCTGGTGGACATGCTTGCACCCATCGGCAAGGGGCAGCGCGGCCTGATTGTGGCCCCGCCCCGGACCGGTAAGACCGTTCTTATCCAGAAAATGGCCAACTCAATCGTTCGCAATCACAAAGAGGTCTATCTGATTATCCTCCTGATCGACGAACGGCCCGAGGAGGTGACTGAGATGACCCGCTCGGTCAAGGCGGCTGAAGTGGTCAGTTCCACCTTTGACGAGCCGCCCCAGCGACATATTCAGGTGGCCGAAATGGTCATCGAGAAGGCCCGCAGTCTGGTGGAGCACAAGAAGGACGTGGTGATCCTCCTCGATTCCATTACCCGTCTGGCCCGGGCCTATAATACGGTCACCCCGGGCAGCGGCAAGATCCTTTCCGGTGGTGTTGAGGCCACTGCCTTGCAGAAACCGAAGCGCTTCTTTGGCTCGGCCCGGAATATTGAGGAGGGAGGCAGCCTGACGATTATTGCCACGGCCCTGGTCGATACCGGCAGCAAGATGGATGAGGTTATCTTTGAAGAGTTCAAGGGCACTGGCAACATGGAGTTGATTCTTGACCGCAAGATGTCTGATCGGCGTATCTTCCCGGCCATTGATGTCCGCCGCTCCGGGACCAGGAAAGAGGATCTGCTCCTTGATCCTGAGACCTTGAACCGGATGTGGATCCTCCGCCGGCTTCTGGGCTCCATGAATCCCGCTGATGGCATGGAGTTTTTGGTTGATAAAATGAAGCATCAAAAGACCAATAAAGATTTCTTCGACTCCATGAACAGTTGATGGCATAAGATTTTAGTGTAGACCCTGACTGATGGAGCTGGTCAGATTTCTATTGAAATCTCTGGCCGTTTTATTATAATAGTTTTCTTTTGACTGGAGACTGATTTCAGTGACTTGGGTCTGCCGGTTGGGCAAGATGTCTGAGAGAAAATTTGAACGGCCTGAACGGCCTGTTTTATGAGGAGTAACGTGTTATGAGACCTGATATCCATCCTGAGTACCATGAGATTAAGGCTGTATGTGCCTGTGGCAACGAAGTAGAGCTTGGTTCTGTGAATGCCGAGATGAACGTGGAAATTTGTTCTGCCTGCCATCCCTTTTTCACCGGCAAGCAGAAACTGATCGATACCGCTGGTCGGATTGATAAGTTCAACAAGCGTTACGCCCAGCATTTTGCCAAAAAAACTGATTGATCGGATCTGCTGAATAAAGACTTGTTCTTTCATTTACTGCCGGAACCCACAGCTGTGTCTGACACGGCTGTGGGTTTTTTTGTTTATGGAGTCGTGACTTTTCATGTTTGAAAAATTTGCCGATCTTGGCGACAGGCTTTCGCATCTGGAAGGGAAGCTTTCTGATCCTTCTTTGTTGGCTGATCAGAAGGAATACCAGAAAGTCGCCCGTGAACATGCCCGTCTGTCCCGGCTCAACACCTTGTACCGTCGTTTCAGCCAAGTTGAGCAAGAGTTGGCTGAGAATCGTCTCCTGGCCACTGATGAGGATGAAGATCCTGAACTGCGGGAAATGGCCCGGGCTGAGTTGGCCGAGTTACTGGAGAAGCGGGTCCAGCTTGAGCAGGAGATGCGTCTTTTGCTGCTGCCCAAGGACCCTAATGACGAACGGAATATTTTTCTGGAAATTCGTGCCGGGACCGGCGGTGACGAGGCGGCCCTCTTTGTCGGTGACCTCTATCGCATGTACAGCCGTTTTGCCGAGACCCAGGGCTGGAAGGTTGAGGTGATGAGTTCCAGCTCGCTGGGTATCGGTGGTTTTAAAGATATTGTGGCCCTGATCAGTGGAGATCTGGTCTATTCCAAGCTCAAGTATGAGAGCGGGGTGCATCGGGTACAGCGGGTTCCGGCCACCGAGACTCAGGGACGGATTCATACCTCGGCCGTGACCGTGGCTATTTTGCCCGAGGCCGATGAGGTCGATCTGACCATTGACATGAATGATCTGAAGTTTGATGTCTTCCGTTCATCTGGACCTGGCGGACAGAGCGTTAATACCACCGACTCGGCTGTGCGGATCACTCACTTACCGACTGGTCTGGTGGTGAGTTGCCAGGATGAGAAATCACAGCACAAGAACAAGGCCAAGGGCCTGACCGTGCTTCGGGCACGGCTGATGGCCCAGCGAGAGCAGGAGCACCACGACAAGATTGCCGAAAGTCGTCGCAGCCAGGTGGGAAGCGGGGACCGGAGTGAACGTATCCGGACCTATAACTTTCCCCAGGGGCGTTTGACCGATCATCGCATTAACCTGACCCTGTATAAACTCGAGACGATTATGGCCGGCAAGCTGGAAGAGGTGATTTATCCCCTGATTGCCCACGATCAGGCCGCGCAACTGAAAAAGCTGCAATAACGTGAACGGGTTTGGGATGTGTCATTTGGGCCTGGATTCCTGATGCTGGTGGCCGAGCTGGTCAAGGCCAGCGTGATTCGCCTCATGGCGGCCGGGATCGAGTCCCCTGAGGTTGAGGTCAGTCTCCTTCTGGGTTTTTGTCTGGGCAAGAGCCGGTCCGAGTTGTTCCTGGCCGGCGGTGCAGAGGTCGAGCCTGAATCAGAACAGCGTTTTCTATCTTTGCTTGCCCGGCGTCTGCGGCGAGAACCCTCTGCCTATCTTCTGGGCGAACGGGAGTTCTGGTCTTTGTCCTTCCGGGTGACCCCTGATGTCCTGATTCCCCGTCCTGAGACCGAGTATCTCATCGAGCAGGTCCTGGCCCGCTGGCCCCGGCAGGAGGGCGGTGCGCTCCTGGATCTCTGCTGCGGGAGCGGGGTGATTGCCGTGGTCCTGGCCCGGGAGCTGGGGGCTCAGGTGGTGGCCGTGGATATCTCAGCTGCAGCCCTGGCCGTTGCCCGGGAAAATGCCCGGCGCCACGGGGTTGCCGATCAGATTCAGTTTGTCCAGGCCGATCTGCTCTCCTGTTTTGCCCTGCACCGGCAGTTTGCTCTGGTGGTTTCAAATCCCCCCTATGTGAGTCGTCTGTCTCTGGAGCAGGAGCTGGAACCTGAGGTGGCCGACCATGAGCCGCACCTTGCCCTGGATGGCGGGGCAGATGGGTTGGATCTGATTCGCGCGATTGCCCGTGATCTGCCCTCAATACTGGCCCCGAGGGGTCATCTGTTCATGGAATTTGGTGCCGATCAGGGCGCTGCGGTCAGGGCGCTGTTTATTTTGGAACATGAATGGGAGAGGCGGGGAGGGCAGGTTGGGATCTTCCAGGATTACAGCGGTCATGACCGTGTGCTCCATCTGCAAGCCCAGGAGTGATTAAGAAAAAACTGTAACTCTTCACCGCCACTTCATATCCATGCGTCATGGGCCTGTTTACGTGAGAAGGTATAGCTCACAGGTTTTTTCACCCGAGTTTTCGCTTACCAGGAGATGAGGCGAGGCTGAAGCGTTACGATATTGTTAGCATTGTGCTGGGTGATTAAGGGAAAATTATGGAAAAATTAGTGATAGAAGGCGGCCGCGAGCTGCATGGTCAGGTACGGATCAGTGGGGCCAAGAATGCGGCCCTGCCGTTGATCACGGCCACTCTGCTTGCCAAAGGTGTTCACGTCCTGCGCAATGTCCCGGACTTGCGCGATACCAGGACCATCCTTCGTCTTCTCGAATCCCTGGGCGTGACCTGGGAGCGGCAGGGCCATACACTGCGCATCGATGCCACCGATCTGAACTGCTCCGAGGCCTCCTATGAGCTGGTCAAGACCATGCGGGCCTCGGTCCTGGTTTTGGGGCCGCTCCTGGCCCGGCTCGGTCGGGCGCGGGTCTCCCTGCCTGGTGGCTGTGCCATTGGTGCACGGCCCATCAATTTCCATATTCTGGGATTTGAACAGCTCGGGGTGACCTGCCGCCTGGAACATGGCTATGTGGATGCCGAGATCGATGGCCGTCTGCAGGGCAATACAGTCTATTTTGATATTCCCTCAGTGACCGGGACCGAGAACCTGCTTATGGCCGCGACCCTGGCCCAAGGCACCACGTTGATCAAGAATGCGGCCCGTGAACCTGAGATCGGTAATCTGGTGGATATGCTGATTGGTATGGGGGCCGAGATTGAGGGACGGGGTACTGATCTCCTGACCATTCACGGAGTGGAGGAGTTGCAGGCCGCTGACACGGCTGTGATCCCTGACCGGATCGAGACAGGAACCTATCTGATCGCGGTGGCCGCGGCCGGTGGCGAGGCCACGATGACCCACTGTAATCCGGGCCACCTCCCGGCCCTGCTGGAAAAACTCCGGGCGGTCGGCCTTGAGGTCAGCGGGCAGGATGATGAGATCACCATCCGTGCCCTGCGCCAGCGACCCCTCAAGGGGGTGGATATCAAGACCATGCCGTATCCCGGGTATCCCACCGACCTCCAGGCCCAGTTCATGGCCCTGATGACCCTGAGCAACCAGACTGCGGTGGTCAACGAGACCATCTTTGAGAACCGTTTCATGCACGTGGCCGAGCTCAAGCGTATGGGCGCCGATATTCGTATCGACGGCCATACCGCTGTGGTTGCAGGACTTGGCCGGGGTGGCTTGACCGGGGCACCGGTCATGGCCACGGATCTTCGGGCCAGTTCATCCCTGGTGATTGCAGGTCTTGCCGCCTCGGGTCGGACCGAGATCTCGCGTATCTATCATCTGGAGCGCGGCTATGAAAATCTGGTCTCCAAGCTGAGCGGGCTCGGCGCCCGAGTCTGGAAGACCCAGGAGTAACGGTTCAGAAGCAGCACATCTTCGTTCATTTCTGCCCCCTCACATACC
>CALENA010000059.1 GCA_937910875.1 uncultured Desulfobulbaceae bacterium
GTATTCCCGGTTGAAGAAAAATAAAGATTGAGTACTTTCATTTCGTCCTCCTTTTGATCTGTTGGTTAAATTTACAGTCGTTCTATTTACAGTTTTCATATGGCCTGTTCCTGCAACTGTCCGTTTTCGATAGACCCAATCACTTTTACAACTCGGCAAATGGCAGAGCTGTAACCCCGGGAGTAAGGGGTAGGCGGACATCTCCTGGATGCACCACGTAGCCGGGCAGGACTCTGTCACCATAGTCCTGGCGGAATATCTTTATGGAAGAGGCAAAGGCAGGCTTTGGAGTTGCCGACAGTTTTACCTCAATGGGAACCAGACTGCCGGCGGTCTCGATGACGATATCCACCTCGGCGCCGATGGATGTTCGCCAGAAATAAATCTGCGGTTCAATCCCCTGGTGGGTGAGGGTCCTGACAATCTCAGAGACCACCGCAGTCTCCATGATGGCCCCGCCCATGGGACCTGCCGCCGCATGTTCCGGGTCCTTCAGACCGGTGAGATAGCAGAGGGTGCCCACATCGGCAAAATAGATTTTGGGGGTCTTCACCAGCCGTTTGCCGACATTGACAAACCAGGGCCTGAGCACAATCACCTGATAGGTGGCCTCAAGTACGGAAATCCAGGCTTTAATGGTATTCACCGCCACTCCCAGATCTCGGGCAAGATCGGTCAGGTTGACCAGCTGGGCTGTTCTGGCGGCCAGCGCACGCAGAAAACTTTGGAACTGGGAAAGATCGCCGATCTGTCTAAGGGAGCGAACATCTCTTTCCAGATAGGTCTGGATATAGGATCCATGCCAGAGGGTGATGTCTCGTTTCCTGTCAGCTACAAGCTCAGGATAACCGCCCCGCAAAAACTCCTGCCACAGCTGTTTGCCTGAAACATTTGCCACACCTTCCTCAAACCTACCACTCTGCCATATCATCGGTGACAGCGATTTTCCGGCCGCCTCGCGGTGTGACAGCGGTAGCAGCCGCAGCATTGCCGTCCGCCCTGCCAGGGATTCCGTGACCTTCTCAACCAACAGCAGGTTCTGGGAGCCAGTGAGCAGATACTGACCCGCCCTCCCGCGGTCTGCGTCTATCCGCTCTTTGATGTAGGGCAGCAGATCCGGCGCATACTGCACTTCATCAAAGATGACCGGCGGCGGGTACATCTCCAGAAAGCCCCTGGGATCTTCCCCGGCTGCTGCTCGCGTATCCGGCGGCTCAAGGGAAACATAGCCGTATTTATCGGCAAACAGGTGTTTGAGCAGTGTCGTTTTGCCGGACTGTCTGGGCCCGGTCAGCACCACAGCGGGAAACTGGTCAGCCGCCTTCCGGAGCACGGGCTCCAGTGATCTTTGTATATATTTTTCTGTCATGCAGCACCTCGTCTTGCAATTATGCATTTTGAATGCAAAATTACAAGAGGCGAATTTGTCTTCCTGCAATTCTCATTTTGACCTGTTTCTATTTTGTGTCCTGAATGGTCAGGGTTTCCCGATAAGCGTCTCTCAGGGCCTTGGCCAAATGTTCTGCGCCCCC
>CALENA010000060.1 GCA_937910875.1 uncultured Desulfobulbaceae bacterium
CCGGTGATCAGCATGGCATCGGGACGCGGGTCATGGAGGCGGAGCTGGTGCAGGGCGCAGATCCCATCGGCATCACCATTGAAGATATCGTAATCCATGGGGCTCCTTGTTAGAGCTGGGGCAGGGCAAACCCGAAGGGATTGCTGATGTTGGCCAGATTAAAGATAAGCATGATGGTCGTGTCATGTTCAGTGCGTGAGCTTTGCAGTTCCACTGACCAGCAGGCAGGTTGATAGATGAGCGAAATCTCTTGGCTGATCATCCGGTCCTGGGCCAGGGAATGCTCGATTCCGTAGGCCATGCTGAAAAAATCCAGGAATTGAAACCTGGCAGCGCCATTGATCTGATGGATGTTGTGAACCTCATTAAAGCGGTATTCCAGGTCCAGGTAGTCGCCTCGGGTATTGCTGGCGGCAGCCTCCAGGCTGTAACTGGTGATTCCTTCGCCGTAGACGCCGAGGTCTGCGGTATAGCTTACGTCAAGATAAGCCAGCGGCTGCCAGCCCAAATCAAAGGTAATGGCTGAAAGGGGCCTGCTTCCGGCTTCACTGCGCAGGTCCACTTGCTGACTGATCTTGAAAGAGCCGATGTCATGCCCGCTGAGCGGCTTGTCCAGGCTGAAGAGGGTGAAAAAATTGTCGATTCCGTAGGTGATCAGATTATTTTCCATGATCTGGTCGACAGGGTCAAAGCTGGGCAGTGAGCTCTGGTCCACCTCCGGGATGAGGTCGTAATGGATGAAGGGCCGGAGGGTGTGTTCCAGGTTCTGCCCATTTGGGCTGCGGCCAAGGGTGAAGGTCCGGGCCAGGGTTGAACCGATTTCGGCATGCAGGGTGGCCAGTAAGCGTTCTGGGCTCGAAGACTTATCCCATGAGCTGTCGCCGTGGCTGTTGACTGCGTACAGGGTCTGGCGCAGGCCGATTTCAAACCGCGATTCCAGGTAAGATCCGAGGGGGAGGGGACCGCTGATGGCCGGAAGGAGGTCGAGACGCTGGCCGCCGATCCCCTCTTCGCGCCAGTAATGGATATAGTTGGCATCCCAGTCCAGATCGTAGGGGGTCTTGCCGAGGTGGGCAAAACCGGTCAGACCCAGGGACGGGAGCTTCCACAGTGGTGAAGGGCCTGATGGGGCAGTGCGCAGGTCATCAATGGCCAGGAACTGACCCTGCAGTGAGACTGTATTCCACAGTTTGAGCATGGTCAGGCGGTTGGTGCGCTGGTCATTGTGTTCATTCTCGACCCCCCGGCCAAATTGCTTGATGAACTGGTTGTTGCTCTGGGTAAAGCCGGTACGGCCGGAGTTGAATTCATCCAGATAGTCACGGTCTGAAATCAGGTCCAGATCGATTCGGGCCAGCAGGCTGTCGCTCAGGTCATGGTTGATCTTGCCTCGAATCCAGTAGCGGTCCTGGTTTTCGTGGGTGTAACCGGTCTCCTGATAATAGCTGGTTTCTGTCGGGTCAGAGAGCTGGTCATGGAGAGCGTCGATCATCAGGCTGCCCTGTTGCCTCCTGCTCAGGACGTAGCGGAATTCCAGGCCGGGCATCATTCCGCGTTTTTCGAGATAACGAGGGAAGAGGGTCAGGTCGGCTGAGTCCGAGAGGTTGATGAAGAGCGGCAGGTTAAACCCGAGGCCGGAACGATCAGAACTGGAGTATTCCGGGAAGAGCAGACCTGTCTGGCGCTGATCTTTGGCCGGTAACATCAGCCATGGGCTGTAGAAGATGGGTATGTCGTGGATGCGGAAGGTCGCGTGTTTGAGCACGGCATAGCCGCCGGTGGTGATGCTGGTCTCGCGGCTGGCAAAGGCCCAGGGTGGCGGGGCGTCCGGGCCCAGCTTGCAGGTGATGATCCAGCCGTTGCTGATCTGATAGCTTGTCTTTCCGGTCTTGTGGATCTCAGCCCCTTCCAGGTGCAGATCCTTGACCGAGCGCAGGAGAGTGGCCTGGTAAAATGTGCCGGTCTGCTGTGCCAGATTGATGGTCCCTGATTCGGCAGTAATCTGTTCATCGCGGGTTGTGATTGTGACGTGTCCTTGTGCCGCAACCTCGCTCTGGTCGATGTTGTATGACAGCCGGTCGGCTGTGATCGTCATTGTGGTGATATAGGTCGGGGAGGGGGGCGGAGCTGCCTGGGGTGGTGTCTGCCGGGTTTGATGGTTCTGTTCTTTGAGGAGATCCTGCCAGAGCTTGTTGGTGATATCGGCTGGTTGGTCGGCTGGCTGGGTGAGAACCTGTTCCTGTTTGCGTAAGACCACTGATCCTCTGGCAATGATGGTCTGCGGCTGGTCTGTGCGGGTGATCTGGTCGGCCTCGATCAGCCATTGAACTGGGGCCGACCCCAGGCAGTGTCCGGGCAGTGCCAGAAGAATGAGGCTGCAGATCAGGAATGGATGGCGCAGGATGAAAAGCAGGGGCATAAGTAACAGAGCAGCAGGTTGGCTGGGTGAATTATTATTTACCTTGATAATTCTAGGAAATTGTTTTATTTTTCATCTCATAATGTACCGTGTTCCCGGAAAGAATGACAGCTTTTTTGCAGGACATCCCGGGGAAAAGAGGCCTGCCGGCCATATCTGCGGCCAGGGCCCCAAATCATCGATTGAGCCTGCCTCCCTTCTCGCACCTGCGACTGTTGAATGAAATATCTCTTTGGTCCCGTCTTTTCCAGACGTCTTGGACATTCCCTGGGCATTGATCTCCTGCCTCCTAAGATCTGCACCTTCAACTGTATCTACTGTGAAGTCGGGCCGACCACTGAGGCCACCTGTGAACGGCGTGAGTATGTGCCGACCGGGGAGATCATTGCCGAGATTGATCAACTTCTGGCCAGCGGGGCAGGTGGTAAACCCATTGATGTGTTCACCCTGACGGCCATGGGCGAGCCGACCCTTCATTCCGGACTCGGCCGAATTATTGCCCACCTCAAGGAAAAGAGTGATAAGCCGGTGGCGGTGCTCACCAACGGCAGTCTGTTCTTTGATCCGGAGGTCCGGCGCGAACTGCAGGGGGCGGACATCGTGATCCCCTCTCTGGATTCGGCCCGTCAGGAGAGTTTTGAACGGGTCAATCAACCGGCTGTATGTATCAACCTGGCCCAACTGATTGAGGGTCTGGTTTCTTTCGGGAGTGAATTCCAGGGTGAGATCTGGCTGGAGATCCTGCTGGTTCGTGGGGTCAATGACAGCCGTGCCGATTTAGTGGCTCTGCGTGATGCAGTGGCCCGGATTAATCCGGCCCGGATTCAGCTCAATACCGTGGCCCGGCCACCCATGGACCACAGTGCCGGACCAGTGACCCAGGCCAAGATGGACGAGGCGCGTGCAGTCATCTCTGAGCAGTATCGGGGGCGGATAGATATCCTCGTCGATTTTCAGGGAACCAACATGATGAAAGGCGGCCGGAAAGAAGAGCTGCTTGAGGAGTTGGCCACGGAGATTGAAGCCATGCTTCAGCGTCGGCCCTGCACCATTGAAGAAATTGATAAGGCCCTGGATATTCGGGATCTGGAGCAGACAAAAAAATGTATCGACATGCTGGTTGGCACCGGCAGAATTGAAAAGAGAATTCACAATAACAGGGAATTCTATCAGTAGGTGCCAGGACGGGCGTGTCGGGAATAATTGGCATGGGCTGGAGATGTTGTTTCCAGTCCCAGAGAACATGCCCGTGATGGCATGCAAGAATTGATGATCTCTGCTGCGGTGTAAGCCGGTCAGAGAGTATCGTAATGTGCCCTGTCCAGGTGGCTTCGCAAGAAGAAGTCCCTGTTGATTGAGGCAGGTGAACAGAGAATGACAAAAGAAAAAAAAGAAACTGAACAGGAAGTGGTTGCAAGCGGTCAAGAGGCCGTGACCAAGGTTACCACCGGGGCCTGGTGGAAGAGTCGGGTGGAAGAAACAGCTGATTTGCAAGCGGTTGCGGCCCTGACGCCGTCAGGAGCCGAGAAAGAGAGTGGCACTGAAAAGCCACCCGCGGCCAAGAAAAAGCCTGCGGCCAGAAAAAAACCAGCGGCCAGGAAAAAGGCTGTATCTGAGCCAGAGGCCACTGTTGAAACAGGACCTGTGGCCAAGCAGGAACCTGCGGTCAAGAAAAAGCCTGCGGCCAGAAAAAAGCCGGTGGCCAAGAAAAAACCTGCGGTCGATGCAGGGCCTCTTGGGGGAGAATCATCAGCGGCAGAGCAGACAGATGCTTCAGGGTCGCCTGCTGCGCCGGAACCGAAAAAAGCCGGGGGCAGGAAACGAGCTCCCAGAAAGCCCGCCGCCTCAAAAAAGAGCAGTGTTGAAGAGGTCCTGGCAGCAGAACCGACAGAGCTTGTGGCGGTGGAGGGTGGAGAGGGCGAGGCCGATTCGAATGAGGAAAAAAAGGCCCCGGCCAAGAGGTCCAGAGGACGTCGTGGCCGAGGTCGCCGCAAGAAACCGGTGGTTGATGTGGCAGAGGCCGGTACTGATCTGCAGGATGACGCCGTTCAGGGAGAGGGCGTTGGCCCCGAATCAACCGCTTCCGGGCAGACAGTCGATCAACAGTCTGGTCAGGAATCTTCCAGCGCCAATTCGGGCCAGACGACCTCAACTGGACCTGGAGACCGTACTCGGCCGGCCCGTCCCAGAAAGGCCAGGTCGAGTCGCGCTGATCGGTCCCAGGCCAAAGATCAGGACCTGGATTCTGTCATGGATGATGATGAGACTCCGGTGCAGAAAGATGGCAAGGGGCCGGTGCTGAAGTTGCTCATTAATGCCGAGGAGCCTGAAGAGTGCCGGATTGCCCTGCTCGAAGACGGGCGGCTGGAGTCGATTTTTGTCTCGACAGTCAGTCGTGAACACACCAAAAGCAATATCTATAAGGCCCGGATTGTGGCCATTGAGTCGAACCTCCAGGCGGCCTTTGTCGACTATGGGACGGAGAAGAACGGCTTTCTTTCCTTCAATGAAATTCATCCCGAGTATTACCGGCAGGAGATCAGTGCAGAAAACCGGAAATTGATTGAGCAGCATCAGTGGAAGAAGCTGAATATCAAGGACGTCCTGGAACGGGGTCAGGAACTGCTGGTTCAGGTGGTCAAGGAAGAGGTGAGCACCAAAGGGGCCAACATGACCACCTATCTCTCTCTGCCTGGCCGCAGTGTGGTTTTGATGCCCGGTTCTGATTCGTCGGGAATCTCGCGTAAGATATCGGGCGAGGGGCGACGGTCGGAATTGCGTGAGATCATGGAAAGTCTGGAAATCCCTGAGGGGATCGGCTGGATTGTCCGTACCGCAAGTGTGGATATCAACAAGACGGTGCTCAATAAGGATGTTCGTTATCTGCTCAAGCTGTGGCAGGAGATCAAAAAGAAGGGGCAGACCATGGACGGTGTCGGCCTGATCTATCAGGATCATGACTGTGTCCTGCGCTTCCTGCGTGAACATTTTGATCCGGAGATCAAGGAAATCCTGGTGGATGACCTTGCGGCTTACGAAAAGGTGAATGATTTTGTAGAGATGCTGCCACCCAAACAGCAGACGGTCAAGATCCGCCTGCACAAGGGTGCGCGACCGATTTTCAACCAGTTCAATGTCGAAGATCAGATCGAATCAATCTACCAGTCCCAGGTGAGTCTGCCTTCGGGTGGTTCGATTGTCATTAATCCGACAGAGGCCCTGGTGGCCATCGATGTCAATTCGGGGTCCACTGGCAAGGGCAAGAACTTTGAGGATGCAATCTTTATGGCGAACATGGAGGCAGCCAGTGAGCTGGCCCGACAATTGCGTCTGCGGGATCTCGGTGGTCTGGTCGTTGTCGATTTTATCGACATGCGCAGCAGTAAGAATATCCGGGAGGTCGAGCGTCAGGTCAAGGTGGCCATGAAGCGGGACAAGGCCAAGGTCGATATGAGTCGGATCTCCAAGTTCGGGCTGATGCAGATCTCCCGTCAGAAGCTCGGTGCCCCGATCGAGGCCTTGACCTACAGGGTTTGTGAGCATTGCAACGGGCGAGGCGCGGTCCGTTCCATCGAGACCCTGGCCCTCTTCTATCTCAGACAGATTCAGACCGGTGCCAGTCGTAAGCATGTGGCCCAGGTTGAGTGTCGTCTCCCCCTGGATGTGGCGCAGTACCTGCTGAACAACAAGCGCAATGAGTTGCAGGAACTGGAAAGTAAGTACCTGACTCTGGTGACCATAGTGGCCGAGCCGGCCATGAAACCCGCGGATCACGAAGTTATCTTTCACAAGGAGAAAAAGGGCCCCAGAAAGGAAAACGGGCTTGAGGAAAGCGGGGAACTGGGGTATATAGACGCTACAAATATCAAGCACCAGTAGCTCAGCTGGATAGAGCAACGGACTACGAATCCGTAGGTCGGGGGTTCGAATCCCTCCTGGTGTACCAGT
>CALENA010000061.1 GCA_937910875.1 uncultured Desulfobulbaceae bacterium
CCTCATTCTCATCATCAGAACCATTTTCATCAACCTTTACCTGGGGCAGGTAGACACAAAATTCTGAACCATGGCCCTCCCTGCTGGTCACCGTGATGTGCCCCTGATGACTCACAACAATGCCATGTACCACCGACAGACCCAATCCGGTTCCCTCCCCCACCTTTTTGGTGGTGAAATAGGGATCAAAGATTCGTTCCAGCATCTTCTTTGACATGCCGCCACCTGTATCCTTAACGCTTAATTTCACATGGGGGCCTGGCACCAGAGGCAGGTTATCCAGAGTATCATGGGCCGACAACTCGACCATGACCAAACTGACGCTCAACTCACCACCACTCTCCCGCATGGCGTGAAAGGCATTGGTACAAAGATTCATCAGCACCTGATGAATCTGAGTTGGATCTGCCAGCACCATCCCACAGTCGACCACATCCTGGTTTATGGCAATGGTGGTCGGGATTGTGGAGCGCAGCAGTTTGAGCGCCTCCTTGATGACCAGATGAATCTGTACCGGTTGATGCTCCTGATCGGCCTGTCGACTGAAGGTGAGGATCTGTTTGACCAACTCCTTGGCCCTGAGGCCAGCCGTCTTGATATCCAGCACCAGGCCGCGCTCGGGGCTGTCCGGAGGCAATTGCCGCTCAACCAGTTCACTGTAACCAAGAATCGGGGTCAAAATATTGTTAAAATCATGGGCGATACCCCCAGCCAGGGTACCAATGGCCTCCATCTTCTGGGCCTGACGAAGTTGCGTTTCGAGTTTGTGCTGTTCAGAGACATCCACCAGGGTCTCAATCACGGTCAACACCTGTCCTGCACTGTCTTTTGAAAGAGGATAGGCCGATGTCGCTATATAAGAGGGCTCACCTTTCATATTCTCATGCCGATGAGTGGAAGAGTGAGACTCTCCAGTCGCAAATACGTGTTGCGCAACACAATCACACCCAACTTCAGAGCAAGGCTTATCGCAATGATGGGAAACTTCAAAACAGAAATTCCCAATAATCTTCTCAATGGGCAGCTCGACCAGCCGAGTATAGGCCTTATTGGCAGACAAGATCTTGAAGTCGCGGTCAATGATGATGAATCCTTCATCAACGCATTCAAGGATATTTCTAATAAGCTCCTCAGATTTGAGCCGTTCGCTGATGTCTTTAAAACTCACCACCGCCCCCACCAACTCGCCCTTCTCATCGTGCATGGGAGTGCTGACATACTCAACCGGGAAGCTGGTGCCGTCCTTTTTCCAGAACACCTCGTCGGTCACCTGGTGGATAATGCCATCCTGGTAGGCCGCATAGATGGGACATTCCTGTCCTGAGTAAGGCGTGCCATCGGCCTTGGGATGGTGATGCAGGGGGTGTATGACCTGGCCGACAATCTCATCTTCCGTCAATTGCAGCAATACCATAGCGACCGGATTGATAAAGGTAACCCGCCCTTCCCGGTCCAGACCAAAGATGCCCTCACCAACCGAATTGAGAATCAGGGTGTTCTGTCTTACCTGCCGGCTCAACTCAGCCCGTCCACGCAGGCTGACTATACCGTAGGCC
>CALENA010000062.1 GCA_937910875.1 uncultured Desulfobulbaceae bacterium
CAGCAATGGCCAAATCCGCTTTGACAGACTCAGCATAGAGAACTCGTCTGACCGGCTCACGGCCCATGGCTCTCTTGATCTTTCCAGGATGGAACTGGATCAGGTCGTGGTGTCCGGCATGATCACTGACCTCAGTCGCTATCTGCCACAAGAGGCCAATGCCCCTTCAGTCATCAAAGGTGGACTCAACCTCAACCTGCGGGCAAACGGCCCCCTGGCAACACCCCAGATTACGGCAACTCTCACAGCCTCTGATCTGCTCTACAATGAAGAGACAGGCGGTGATCTGACCATTGAGGCATCTTATAATGGGAAGACGCTGCTTATTGAACGTTCAGACCTCAAGCTGGAATACGGAACCATTTCGCTGACCGGTGAAATTACCCCGATTTTTTCTGCCATGAGCGCAAGCCTGAACCTGCACAGCCTGGCCCTCCTGGATGGTGACGGTCAGGGTTTTACTCTGGCCCGCCCCGCCACCATCCAGATCGAACAGAGCCGTGTGGCAATCAGTGACGATATCGTGCTTCAGAATGGGCTCGCACAACTGGTGGTCAGTGGCAACTGGCAGGAACATGGTGAAGGCCTCCTGCTCAAAGCCTCAGGATTCTCTTCTGAGACGCTGCCCCAGCCGCTTCGGGAAAAGAACCAATGGCTCCTGTTCAACGGCACAGACTTCAGTTTTCATCTCACGCAAAAGGAGCAGATCGCCCTTCAAGTCAAGGGACATGTGGCCGAACTGACCTCCCGCAAACATCAGTCCCTACTGGTCGGAGATTTTGATCTCTCATTCAGCAATCATGTGCTTCAGGTCAACCAGTTTGACTGGCGTCATAACGGCCATAAGGTGATCTCACTGAGGGGATCATTGTCCCTTGCTGATCAGAAAAAGAAAGACCATGAGACCATTCATCTTGATCTTCTCCTTGACGCACCCGACGCCGACATGCTCCGCCCCTTTTTCCTGGGGACAGTCGGAGGAACCGAACCTGTTACGGCAACCATCCATCTTCGCGGCAATCTCAAAAATCCAGAGGGGAGCATAGAAGTCCAAACCGGCCGCATCGACATCTTCCTCCCGCCCATGACCACTCCCACGCTTTCGGCAAGTCTTCATGGTCAGGCCAGCACCGAAGGAAAAGGAATCTATCTTGAAAACCTGACCCTGAATTCAGACTTCCTGGACATTTCGGCATCAGGCTCCCTGACTGACATCAACTGGCAGCGTTATCTGACCGGCAAGACACCACTCCCACAGGGAACTCTCAGCGCAGACGTTTCTCTGCTGCTCCGCGAGCATGCTCTCTATGCTGACCAGTTCAAACCTCTGGAACATCTGAGAGGTTCACTCAAGGCAACTCTGCATGGCGAGGGCAGTTTAATTGCGCCCCTATTTACCCTGAAGGGAGAACTTGTAGACGGGGAATACCGGGTCAGCCCGGATGTTCCTGCCATGCGTGAAATTGACTTCCTGCTCACCGGCTCGTCTGAGAAAATTATTATTGACCATTTCAATGGGACTCTGGGCGGAGCTCCTTTCTCCCTGCAGGGTTCACTCCAGGCAAGCGACTGGAGTGAACCAGATATGGATCTGCACCTGCGCGGCAGCAACCTCCTTCTGCACCGCGATGAAGGAATAAAATTGCGGGCCGATACTCAGTTGCACCTGAGCGGCCCGCTTTCAGCCGCCAAGTTGACAGGAGCGGTCTCGCTGACAGAGGCTATTTACTCAAAAGACATCGATATACTAAGCTTTTTTCAGGGCAAAACCAAGACAGCCGGCCGGCCGGGCCTTGAACTGTTTTCTTTCCAGGACAAACCGTTCAGTGCCATGCAACTGAATGTAGACATCAACGCCCAGAGACCCCTGCAGATCACCAATAATCTTATCAAAGGTGGACTGCGCCCGGAGCTTGTCCTGACCGGTAGCGGTGAACTCCCTGTTGTTATTGGGGATATCTATATTGACCCAGGCCGGATCACCTTACCTGCCGGCCGGGTCATGGTTGAGGGTGGAATTATCCGTGTCCTGCCAAGCAATCCCGACCAGGCACTGCTGGATATTGGGGCCACGGCCAAACTGCGTGGCTATGATATTACAATCCAGATCAACGGCCCTGTGGAAGAACCGATCATCAC
>CALENA010000063.1 GCA_937910875.1 uncultured Desulfobulbaceae bacterium
CCAGTTCCAGCCCTTCTTTGGTTCGGGCCATTCCGCAGTAATCCCAGAGCAGTCGGCCTACCTCTTTATGAATCTCATCCACGGTTACAGAGTCTGCTCTCTCTTGTGAACTATTGCTCAGCAGGCGCTCAATTCGCAGTTGGCAGTCGCGTACAGCCTCGTCAAAGGCCGAATGGCTGGTGGTGACCGGGGTCTGTGCTGTGCTGCCAAGAAAATGGGCAATGGAGGTGGCAATGACAAAGTATCCATCAGCCAGTCCCTGCATCAGGGCGCTGGCCCCGAGTCGGTTGGCGCCGTGGTCAGAAAAGTTGCACTCGCCGATGGCAAAGAGGCCCGGGATGGTGGTCATCAGATCATAATCAACCCACAGTCCACCCATGGCGTAATGAACCGCCGGATAGATCATCATTGGCTCGTGCAGGGGATTGGCAGCAGTGATTTTTTCATACATTTGGAAGAGGTTGCCGTATTTGCGCAGGATCACCTCCTCACCGTCGCGGCGGATGGCCTCACTGAAGTCGAGATAGACGGCCAGGTTGGTGGCCCCTACACCCTTGCCGGCATCGCACTGTTCCTTGGCGTTGCGTGAGGCCACGTCCCGGGGGACTAGATTGCCGAAACTTGGATATTTGTTTTCAAGATAATAGTCGCGCTCATCCTCAGGGATTTGGGCCGGTGGACGTGAGTCTCCGGGAGTCCTGGGCACCCAGACCCGGCCATCGTTGCGCAGACTCTCGCTCATCAAGGTCAGTTTGGATTGATAATCACCATGAACCGGAATACAGGTGGGATGGATCTGGACAAAGCAGGGGTTGGCAAAACCCGCACCCTTTTTATGGGCCCGCCAGGCTGCGGTGACATTAGAGGCCATGGCGTTGGTGGAGAGGAAATAGGCATTGCCGTAGCCGCCGGTAGCCAGGATCACCGCATCGGCCTCGTGCCGTTCAAGTTCACCGCTGATGATGTTCCGGGTGATAATTCCGCGGGCGCGACCATCGATAATGACCAGTTCCATCATCTCCTGCCGGGGAAACATGGTCACCCCACCAGATTTGATCTGGCGGGAAAGGGCACCGTAGGCCCCGAGCAGGAGCTGCTGGCCGGTCTGGCCCCGGGCGTAAAAGGTCCGGGAGACCTGTGCCCCGCCAAAAGAGCGGTTGGCCAGCGTCCCTCCGTATTCACGGGCAAAGGGGACACCCTGGGCCACGCATTGGTCGATGATCTCGTTGCTCACCTGGGCCAGACGATAGACATTGGCCTCGCGTGAGCGAAAATCTCCCCCCTTAATGGTGTCATAGAAGAGTCGGTGGATCGAGTCTCCATCGTTCTGGTAGTTCTTGGCGGCATTGATCCCGCCCTGAGCGGCAATGGAGTGAGCCCGGCGCGGACTGTCCTGGATGCAGAAGGTGTGGACCTGATAGCCCTGTTCGGCCAGTGTTGCCGAGGCCGAGGCCCCGGCCAGGCCTGTGCCCACCACAATAATCTTGAACTTGCGGCGATTGGCCGGATTGACCAGTTTATTGCTGAAGCGGTGATTGTCCCATTTCTGAGACAGAGGGCCAGATGGTATGCGTGCCTGTAATTTCATGAACGGACCTGTGGAAGACAGATGATTACGGTATGGCCAAAATAAGCCTTGCTGGTCAGGGCGCTGATTGTCGGCATCAGGCAATGACCCCAGCCAGAAGCAGCAAAGGGATGGCTGCAAAAAGGATGAGAAAGGTTAAGGGAACAATATAGGTCAGGCGAGAGATGAGCCATGTGTAGCGAGGGTGGTTGAGGCCAAAGGTCTGGAGCATGGACCAGAATCCGTGGCTCAGATGCAGGGCCAGGAAGAGAAAGGCTGCAACATAGAACAGACCATAGAGCGGCCTGGCCAGCAGGGTGGTGACAATCGTGGAAATTGGCTGTCCCTCATTGCCCAGGGAAAAATTGAGCATATGGATGCTAATGAAGAGTAGAATACAAAGACCGCTGTAGATCATGGTACCCGAGGCCAGTGTATTTTTGGCGGCCCGGGCTGTTACCCGATAACGAGTGGGCCGGGCCTGGCGGTTTTGAAAAAAGAGAATGATTCCGGTGGCAACATGGACAAGAAAGATCAGCAGCAGACCGCTGCTGAAGACCGTCACGATGAGAGGGTGACTGTGGAGTTGATCGGCATAGGCCTGAAACAACTCTGAACTTACAAACAGGGTCGCATTGCCTGCTGCATGGCTGCCGAGGAAGAGGAGGAGGCAAAGACCGGTTGCGGCCATGATCCATTTTTTACCGATGGATGATTGAATAAAGGTGCTGAACCACATAATGATCACCTGAATGATTAATAAGAAATCCTGAAGGTGGAACTGCCGGGTTTTGCTGAAAGAACTGCTGGCGTCAACGCGTTAAGGGGTCTGTGTTGATCAGGGTCAGGACAACCACCCAACACTCTCCCTGGAGGGGGCTGTTGTCATGACTGAATGAAATCATCCTGAGAATACGAGAGGAACTGATATTCATCATCAGGATAGTAAAAATATAAGTGAAAAAATGAAAGTAATCTTTTGCCGTTGTCTGAAAATTTTTGAAATGGTATCTATTGTGAGTGTAAAATCCGTTTGTTGTGATTCCTGGTCGTCCAGATCATTTGTCATCTTATTCCCTGTTGTTTGCCGAGGAATGTTTCATGTCTTCTCGTTATCAGGCCCTGATCTTTGATCTTGACGGGACCCTTCTTGATACCTTGAATGATCTGGCGGAGGCAGCCAATCGAACGCTGGCTGATTTTGGTCTGCCTGTCCATCCCGTGGAGGCGTATCGAACCTTTGTCGGCGACGGTCTGCTCACCCTGATTGACCGGATTATTCCCATGGACCGGTGTGCGCCTGAGGATCTGGTCCGCTACATGGCCAGGTTTCAGGAAATTTATATCAAAAACTGGGATGACACCAGCAGACCCTATCCAGGGATTCTTGAGATGCTTGATCAACTTCGGCAGTCCGGTCTGCGCATGGCCGTTTTGTCCAACAAACCGCATGCATTTACCCAGCTCTGTGTTGATCGATTTTTTGGAGCTGATCTTTTTGAGCAGGTTTATGGCGAGCGCGAGGGGGTGCCGAAAAAACCTGATCCGGCCGGGGCCCTGGCGATCGCGGCGGAGATGGGTCTGAGCCCGGAACAGATTCTTTATGTTGGTGATACCGCAACAGATATGCAAACTGGTCGTGATGCCGGCATGGACACTGTGGGTGTGCTCTGGGGTTTTCGCGGGCGTCTGGAACTTGAAACACATGGGGCAGGGCTGATTGTTGCTCGTCCCGCAGAGATTACTGCTTATGTCACCGCTATCACCTGAAATACTTGTCGGAGCCACCTATGCGGCTCCACCTCTGGTTGGCGCCTTTATCGGTTATCTGACCAACAGGATTGCCATCCGTATGCTCTTTCGGCCGCTCCGGCCCTGGCGTATTTTTGGGTTCAGGGTGCCCATGACTCCCGGGGTCATCCCGGGCAAGCGCCATGAACTGGCCCAGAATATCGGCAATATGGTTGGGCGCCAACTCCTGACCAGCACTGAAATCGGTGCCGCCCTGTATCGTGAAAGGTTTCAGGATCATCTCCGACAGATGATCAAGTCCCGGGGGGATCATCTCCTGAGCCGTGATCTTGGACCCATTGAAACGGTGATTCCGGAACGGTTCAGAAGCTATCTGCAGGTGGCCGTCCAGGCGCTGACCTATCGGATTCAGGAGGGACTGCAGGGATTTATTGCCTCTGATCGTTTTGCCGCTCTGATTGGACAGGGTGTGGACAGTCAGTTTGATCGGATTTTGTCCAGGGAGTTGGGAGAATTTTTCAATGAAGGCGAGCGGGCCGGGATTTACGCCTTTCTTGAGCAGAGCATTGATCGCCTGACGGCCAGTCCTGCCATGGAGCAGTGGGTCGAGTCATTTGTCCTGGCTCAGGTCAACGAGGCCCTGGAGCAGGAGAAATCATTGGCTGATCTTCTTCCTGACTCTTTGCAGGAGTTGATTGGCTCAGCCATTGTTGGTCAGACCCCTGTTCTTTTGGAGCGTCTGGCCTTGATGCTGCGTGAGCCCGAGATCCGGAACCGGATCGTCAAGGGCGTCCGGGCCGGGGTGGAGCATTTTATCGCTTCGCTTGGGCCTATGGCCGGGATGGTCAGTGCCTTTCTGAGCATGGAGACGGTGGAGGAAAAGGTCAGCGAATATCTGAACGAGAAAGATGGAGAGATCAGTGGTTGGTTGCAGAACCCGGAGGTGCAGCAGCGCCTGGCCCTGTTGCTGCGGGAACGCAGTGATGCCTTTCTTCGTCGCCCCTTGTCCAGTTTTGTAAATGGCCCCGAGGATGGGCGGATATCCGAGGCCAGCCGTCTGCTCAGCGGCCAGCTGTTAGGGTTGTTGCGGGGACCTGAGGTCCGGCGGGCTGTTGCTGACCTGCTGCACGATAATATCGAGACCCATATTCAGGGCGGAAAGCGTTCTCTGGGCGAGGTCCTGACAGATTTCCTGGGTGATAACGGGGTTGAGCGGGGCCGGAGATGGATCTCGGATGAGATCTTGACCGTGCTCCGTTCCCATCGCAGTCAGCGAATGGTCAAAGCCGTGGTCCGTGTTCTTGTCAGTGGATTTGTGGCCCGTCCCCTGGGACGACTGGCCCACCTGCTGCCGGCAGGAGTCCGTGATGGTCTCTATGACGCTCTGCACAAGATGGCCACCGAGATGCTGGCCGCCGAGGTCCCGGGTCTGGTTGATTCCCTGAATATCCGTAAAATCGTCCGGGATAAAGTCGATTCACTTGATTTGATGCGCCTTGAACGCCTCTTACTCTCCATCATGGAGGAGCAGTTCAAGTACATCAATCTCTTTGGCGCTCTGCTTGGTTTTCT
>CALENA010000064.1 GCA_937910875.1 uncultured Desulfobulbaceae bacterium
AAATGCAGACCGGCGAGGTCTTGCTTTCAGGAGTTGGTCAGGTTCATCTCGAAGTAGTGGGGGACCGGATCAAGCGAAAATTTGGAGTGGAGATGGCCCTGTCTTTTCCCAGGATTCCTTATAAGGAGACAATTCGGGGCAGTGCCCGGGTCCAGGGCAAGCATAAAAAACAGAGTGGCGGACGTGGTCAGTTTGGTGATTGTACGATTGAGATCCTGCCCCTTCCCCATGGCGGAGGGTTTGAGTTTGAGGACAAGATTGTCGGCGGTGTCATTCCCCAGCAATACCGGCCAGCTGTCGAAAAGGGTATTGTTGAGGCCATGGAAAAAGGCGTTCTGGCCGGCTATCCTGTGGTGGATATCAAGATTGTTTTGGTGGATGGGTCGTATCATGCCGTTGACTCTTCTGAGATGGCATTCAAGGTCGCTGGTTCTCTGGCCTTCAAGAAAGGTACACAGGAGGCCGGACTGGTCCTGCTTGAACCGTATATGCAAATGACCATCTTTGTGGGCAAGGAGCATGTCGGTGATGTGATGGGTGATTTGAATGCCCGGCGGGGTCGGGTGATGGGTATGGACACCGACACGAAATATGAGATCATCAAGGCCCAGGTTCCCATGTCTGAGATCCAGCGGTATGCCACCGACCTGACTGCCATGACCGGCGGCCTCGGTCAGTTCAATGTCGCCTTTTCCCATTATGAAGAGGTGCCGTCCCATCTGGAAGAGAAGATCGTTGCTGCAAATAATCAGTAAGTTCAAGTCAAACGTGTCAGCGTTGTCAGGTCTGGAGATAAAGGAGAGACATGGGCGCCAAACCTGAGCAGTTTACCTGTGCTGTGTTGACCATGAGTGATAAGGGCTCCTTAGGCGAACGGGTGGACCGCAGCGGCCCGATGCTGCAGGAACTCCTGGCTGGTGAGGGCTACCGGGTTGTTGCCTCCCGGATTTTGCCGGATGTTGTCTCTGAAATCCGGACGGTTCTTTGTGACTGGGCTGACCGTGAGCAGATTGACCTGATTGTGACCACCGGGGGTACGGGGTTGTCACCGACCGATGTGACTCCTGAGGCCATGCGCGAGGTGATTGATCGCGAGGTTCCAGGGATGGCCGAGGCCATGCGAGCCGCAAGTCTGCTCAAGACCTCACGGGCCGTTCTTTCTCGGGGAGTGACAGGAATCAGGGGCAGAAGTCTGATCATTAATCTTCCTGGAAGTGAACGGGCTGCCCGGGAAAATATTGAGGTATTGCTTGATGTCCTGCCTCACGCCCTGGACAAGATGAAGGGTGGGCTGGACGATTGTGGTGGATAAGAATTTCAGTCTCTATCAAACGCAGAAAGGGGGATTCATCACAGTTGATAAATCCCCCTTTCTGCGTTTATGTGTTGCCTGAATGAACTGATCGATCAGACTGATCTGTTGTTGGTTTTTGGAGTTGTGTCTGGAGAAGAAGCTGCGCCTGCGGTTTTTCTCAATCGCTCCAACCAAACCTGACCCAAATATGAGCGCCATATTGGCCTTGTTATTTGCTGACAGGCCCTTGGAGTTAATATATTTTTCTTTTGGAAAAGCTTTTGCCAAGTACCGTAAACGTATTTTCGACGATAAACAGGGCATTTTGGTCAAGAGTAAAGACCACCTCTTCCAAGCGCTTCAGTTGGATATTATTGATCACGGTCATCAACACCGATTTAGGCACTTTTGAATACACGCCGTTGCCGTTCAAGAGAGTTCCTCCTATCTTGAGTTTCTCTTGAATCTCCTGCGAAATTTCCTCCAGATGATCCGATAAAATAAAAACGACTTTACGCTGGCTGAAAAGCGACAGGGTCTGTTCCATAACGGCCGAAGTACAGAACATCATGATAATTGAGGCAATGACCAGATCGATATCAAGATAGATCAGACTGGTCAGATAGAGCAGGGTGTTGAAGGCAAAGTAAAATTTGCCTATCCCTATATTGAATTTCTGAAAAAGCCAGACTGCGACCACATCGAGTCCGCCGTTTGAACCAAGTGAGCGCAGGACAATGCCCACCCCCAGGCCGGATAGCAGACCACAGGCCACAGCGGCATAAAGCTGGTTTTTGATGTGCAGATCAAGGTCAATTACAGAATAAGCTGAGGTAAAGATCAGCATGGCCGACAGACTGTACCAGAGAAAGCGTCGACTGATCCCCCGCCAGGCGATC
>CALENA010000065.1 GCA_937910875.1 uncultured Desulfobulbaceae bacterium
GCCGCCGATTCTTTTTTATAAAAAAACCCCCTGATGGAGTCTTCTCCTTCAGGGGTTTTTTTTTATGCCCTTCCCTTTGCCAGAGGGAGGGGGAAGGCGCAAAGGAAATGGTTCCAACCCGGGTCAAGTAGTCTTGACAGACCAGGCCGCTACGAATATTCTCTTCCCCAGTTTAAAAAATTCCTTTTTTTCTGTGATCCTGAATATGAGGTGTCTTGTGACCCAGCAGTCAGCCCCACTCTCTGTCATTATCCTTGCCGCCGGCAAGGGCACGCGCATGAAATCAGCTCGGGCCAAGGTCCTGCATGAGGTTTTTTTTGCCCCCATGCTCCACCATGTCCTGGACTCGGTGGCTTCTCTGAAACCTGCCCAGACGTTGGTGGTAGTGGGTCATCAATGGGAAGCGGTGGCAGCCAGCTTGGGAGGTTTCAACGCCCAGACCGTCCTCCAGGAAGAACAACTCGGTACTGGACATGCCGTCCTGTGCTGCCGCACATCACTCATTGACCCGGATGCCACCATCCTGATCCTGTGCGGCGACACCCCGCTTTTGCGCAGCCAGACCCTGGCCGACATGCTCTCCCGCCACCAGGCCAGCGGCGCCCAACTGACCCTGATGACCACCCTCCTTCAGGACCCGAGCAACTATGGCCGGATCCTCAGTGATGCCACAGGCAAGGTGCAGGCCATTGTTGAAGAAAAAGACGCCGATCCGGAGCAGAAGAAAATTCGTGAAATCAATGCGGGTATCTACTGCGCCCAAGGGACCTTTCTCCTGAAGGCCCTGGCTCAGGTGGGCACTGACAATGCACAGGGCGAAGTCTATCTGACCGATATCGTCTCCATTGCCACCCGAGACAAACTTCCGGTTGAACGCTACCTCAATCCTGAGGCCACCGATGTTTTGGGGGTCAACTCCCGGGTTGAGTTGGCCCAGGCACATCGCGAACTGCAGCGACGACGCAATCGGGCGCTCATGCTCCAGGGTGTGACCCTGCAGGACCCGTCAACCACGACCATCGCCCCGGGAATTGCGATCGGTCAGGATACGATCATCGAACCCGGCGTCAGGATCAGCGGAAACTCCCGCATCGGTCAGGCCTGCCATCTCGAGTCCGGCGCCATCCTCCACAACTGCCAACTTGGTGATCAGGTCCGCATCGGCCCCTATTGCTGCCTGACTGATCAAATTATTGCTGATCAGTGCACGGTGCCCTGCCACTTTCACGACAGAGACCAGGCCTGAGAACTTCCCTGTTTGCCCGTCACCCGGCAAAACAAAACTGCACTCATTTCATCAAACCAGCAGGGCTGGACCAAAATAGCCAGCCACAACCAACCATGAACGTTCGTTCCTTCGGCATGGCCAATGATGGTTTCAGGTGAACTTTCGTATAAAAAACAGGCTTGGCAATCCCCCTTGATCAGATTAAGATAGCCAGCTTATTCTCTCAACACTCAACCACTCCAGAGTCCACCAATCTTGGACACTCTGCACAAGGGTCTTACGCCATGGAAATCTGTCTCAACGGCGAGCATAAAAACCTGTCCGACGCCCTGACTGTCCAGGAGATGCTGACTGAGCTTCAGATTCCGGCCGAATCCCTGGTGGTTGAACTCAACGGAAAAATTCTCCAGCCGGCTGACTACCCGCTCACTGTCTTCAACCATCAGGACAGACTGGAACTCATTCAATTTGTAGGAGGCGGCTGATATGCTGACCATCGCCGGCAAGACCTTTCACTCACGCCTCTTCCTGGGAACCGGCAAGTTTTCTTCAGCGACTGTCATGAAAGAGGCCATTGCGGCTTCAGGCAGCGAGATGATCACCGTGGCCCTGCGCCGGGTCGACCTGAACAACCCACAGGATGACATCATGGCGGCATTGAACCGGGAGAACCACACCTTCCTGCCCAATACCTCCGGGGCCAGGAATGCGACTGAGGCCATCCGCCTGGCCCATCTGGCCCGGGCTGCCTCCGGCACTAACTGGCTCAAACTGGAGGTGACCCCCGATCCCCGAACCCTGCTGCCGGATCCGGTTGAGACCCTTCTGGCCACAAAAGAGCTGGTCAAAGAGGGCTTTATTGTCCTGCCCTACATGAACGCCGACCCCATTCTGGCCCTCCGCCTTCAGGATGTGGGCGCAGCCGCGGTGATGCCGCTTGGTGCCCCCATTGGTACCAATCAGGGAATCCTCACCGCCTTTCAGGTGGCCATTATTATCGAGCAGGCTCGAGTCCCGGTGGTCATCGATGCCGGAATCGGGGCCCCGTCCCAGGCCGCTCAGGCCATGGAGATGGGGGCCGATGCAGTCCTGGTCAACACCGCCATTGCCATTGCCGGGAATCCTGTGGCCATGGCCCGGGCCTTTGCCCAGGCCGTTGAAGCCGGACGCACGGCCTATGAATCGGGACTGGGCCGCAAGAGCTGTGAGGCCAGCGCCTCATCGCCAACCAGCGGCATTCTTGACCCTGACCTGGGATTTCTCGAGTCATGAGTTTTTCTTTTTCAGATTTCCAGGAGCTCAGCCACGAGATCAGCGCCTGCAATGAGGCGGATGTCCAGCGCGCCCTGAACAGCCCTCACCCCAATCGTCACGACCTGGCTGCCCTGCTCTCCGCTGCCGCCCTGCCCTTTCTGCCCCAGATGGCCGGCCGCAGTCGCGACCTGACCCTGCTGCGCTTCGGCCGGACCACCCAGCTCTACGCGCCGATCTACGTTTCCAATTACTGCACCAACCGCTGCGCCTACTGCGGCTTCTCGGCCGACAACCACATCCCGCGCCGTAAACTGACCCTGGACGAGGCCGAAGCTGAGGCCGATATCCTGCACCGCCGCGGGTTTCAGCACATCCTCCTGGTCTCGGGCGAGGCAGAGGCCGCCGTTGATACCGATTATCTTGCGGCCCTGGCCCTGCGCCTGAGAGATCGTTTTGCGGCCGTCTCCATCGAAGTCCAGCCCCTGGATCAACCAGATTACCAGCGACTGTTCCAGGCCGGAATCACTGCCGTGGCCGTCTACCAGGAGACCTATGATCGCGAGATCTATCGCCAGGTCCATCTTGCCGGACGCAAATGCGATTATGACTACCGACTGGCCACCCCTGAGCGGGCTGCAGCGGCCGGGATGCGCGAAATCGGGGTCGGCGCCCTGTTCGGACTTGCCGACTGGCGCGCAGAAGGTCTGGCTTTGGGGCTGCACCTGGCCTGGCTGCGCAAGCATTACTGGTCCACCAATCTCACGGTCTCCTTTCCCCGTCTCCGCCCGGCCGCCGGCGAGTTTGAGCCCATGGTTCCAATCAGCGAGCGCGACCTGAGCCAGTTGATCTTTGCACTGCGAATCTTTGATCCCGACGTGGGCCTGATCGTCTCCACCCGGGAAGAGGCCCGTTACCGCGACCAGATCCTGGGCCTTGGCCCCACCCGCTATTCGGCCGGCTCCTGCACATCGCCTGGCGGTTACACCCATCCAGACCCTGCTGGCGAACAGTTCAGTGTCGGTGACCACCGCAGTCTGAGTGAGGTCTGTCTGGCCATTCGCAACAAAGGCTTTGACCCGGTCTGCAAGGACTGGGATGCGGAATTCCAACTGGCTCAGTAAGGCAACGACACACTTACCAGTACAGCTGGACCAGAATGGCCCGCCACAACCACCCATGAAAGTTCTTTCCTTCGGCCTGGCCAGTCACGGTCTCCCATGGACTTTTATAGATAAACGGGAGAGTGGAAATAACCTCCCTTTTATGCTAAAAGGGAGTGTCAACAAACAATCACTTTTGCAACGCTGCCAATCCCTACACCACGAGGAACGACCATGAGCGATCTCAAAAAAATGTACACCACCATCCTGGGCGACTCTTTTCCCCTGGACATGACCATCTCCTTTGGTGACCAGAAGCTGGTCTACCGCAAGCGGACCTGGGGCATCAAACAGGAAGACGGCTCCATTGATGAGCGAGGCATTCGCTACGGCGAGAACCCGGATCAGGAGGCCGCCCTCTATGAGCTGGTCAACGGTAACCTGACCCTGGGCAACTGTGCCTTTATTGAACCAGGCAACGGCCTGGTCTCGGCCATCACCGCCGCAGACATGCTCCAGGTGGGTAAACACCCGGGCAAAATCAACCTCACCGATGTGGATAACGGCCTCAATATCATCAAGTACATTGTCGATAAACCGGCCGCCGTGATCCTCAAACACAACAACCCCTGCGGGGCCGCCATCGGCTCCAGCCTGGCCGAGGCCTTCAGCAAGGCCAACCGAACCGACCGCATCGCCGCCTTTGGCGGAGCCGTTATCCTCAGCCAGACCGTGGACAATGAAACGGCGCGGCTCATGGCCGATAACTACCTCGAGGTGGTCTGTGCTCCGGAGTTTGAAGAGGGCAGCCTGGAAATCCTGGCCGCCCGCAAGAACCTGCGCGTGATCAAGATGCAGGCCATCAACCGTTTGGCCGATTTTGAAAAATTCCGCTTTGTCGATTTCAAGAGCCTGATCGATGGCGGCATTATCGCCCAGCAGTCGGCAGTCAACTCCATCCGCTCAATCAGCGACCTCAAACCGGCAAGCGCCACCTGGAAGGGTGAAACATTCACGTGTGATCGTCAACCGACCCAGCGCGAGATCGACGACATGATCTTTGGCTGGGCCGTGGAACACGGAGTCACTTCAAACTCTGTTCTCTACATCAAGGACGGCTGCACCGTGGGTATCGGCACCGGCGAGCAGGACCGGGTGGGGGTGGCCGAGATCGCGGTCCACAAGGCCTATATCAAATACGCTGACATCCTCTGCTTTGATCGTTTCGGAATTCCCTATGCCGATCTGGCCCTGGAGATCACCCAGGGCAAACGGGACAGTGCCGACCAGGAGGCCATCGACGCCCAGACCCAGGCCGACCGGGCCGGACTGCCGGGTTCAGTCATGATCTCAGATGCCTTCTTCCCCTTCCGTGACGGGGCTGATGTGGGCATTGAGCAGGGCGTCACCGCCATCCTCCAGGCCGGTGGTTCCATGCGTGACTTTGATACCATCAAGGCCTGTAACGAGGCCGATCCCCAGGTGGCAATGATGTTCACCGGACAGCGATCATTCAAGCACTGAGCAGCAACAATGTGCTCCTCCTTCGCCTGGCGTCGGGGGAGCACATCCTGGCCTGACCATCCGCGCACCACCTGCAGTCATCTCTCTTCCCGCTCCACCCTTCCCCCGGAAGACACGGCCACCTTCTCATCTTTCTGCTGTATGTCAGGCAACAGATCCTGTATGTCCACCAGTTCCACCCGCTTCTGCAACTCCTTGCCACATCTGCGCAGGGCCGTCACCGTCTCCCGGTATGGATGACCAATGGCCACGGCCCAGCCACGCCTCTCTGCAATCCGGGCCAGATCCCGCAACTGATTACATATGGCCTCAGGCTTGCGAACATGATCAAGGAAGATATCCCGGGCCACCATCCGCACCCCCTGAATCCTGGCCACCTCCGCGGCAACACTGTCGCTGGCGGTCAGGCTGTCGACAAAAAAGAGACCCTGACGGTGCAGAAGAAGCATCAAACGCTCCATCATCATCTCATCGGCCATATACAGGGAACCCATATGATTATTGACCCCCACGGCATAGGGCACTGCCAGCAGATTTTCGAGCAGAAACATCTCCTGCCGGGCCAGACCGTCCTTGACCAGCAAGGCACCGGAACCAGGGTCATAGCGACTGCTGCGCGGCTGCATGGGCTGATGGAGCAGAATCGTCCGATCGTCCTGGTGGGCGGCCTCGACCAGTTCGGCGGTGTAGCGGGCAAAGGGGAGAAACGAAAAGGTCAGGTTCAGGTCCATGGCCAGCAGGTCCTGACCAACCCTCTGATAATATCCCATGTCGTCAATGATAATGGCTGCCCGGGGCAAGCCCTTGGCTCCGAGCGCTGATTTTACAGGAGTCGGCCCCAGGACATCAGAAGCCGGTGCTACCTCTGCCGGAGGCTCATCCAGGACCATCTCAACGCTGACCTTGGCGGCCTGCGCTGAGGGGACATAAAAGAAAAAGAGATAGACGGTCAGGGCCAGAGAGAAGAAAAAGACAAGCAAAAGAGCCAGCCACAAGCCAACCCGGCGTAACAGAGGCCAGGGCAGGCCCTGAGCCCCCCGGGTCCCCTGGGTCTTAGGCCCCCGTTTTCGGACAGCCTTTTTTTTGGAGGTTCGAGCCATGGCACCCAGCGGCTACTTCTGCCGACTCAGGACATAGCCACCCAACAGGGCCAGGGCCTGACGGGCAGTAGCAGCACCCTGGCCATGGGCCTCAGGCAATTCTCCCCAGGCCTCCTGGATCAGGGCTTCAGCCCGTCTGCGGGTCCCTGCAAAGGCACCGGATTGCTCCATGATCGCGGTTGCCTCGCCCACCCCGGCCCGACGGCTCTCCTGATCGTTCAAGAGGCCCAGCAGTCGTTGCCGATCAGCCGGACTGGCCATCTGCAGGGCCAGGATCAGAGGCAGAGACATCTTGCCCTCAACAAAATCATTGCCCACTGCCTTGCCGGTGGCCCGGGAATCACCCTGATAATCCAGCAGATCATCAATGATCTGAAAGGCGGCCCCGAGATTGAGGCCATATCGGTGCAATCCCTGGCACTGGGCCGGATCAGCTCCGGCGGCCAGCCCCCCTATCTCGCAGGCAGCGGCAATCAGATGGGCGGTCTTGCCCTGAATCACGGCAAAATAATTCTCTTCTGAAAGATTCATCTCCAAGGCATTGGCCAGCTGCAGAAACTCGCCATCAATCATTGCCGCCGTGGCGCGACAGAAAACAGTCAGGGCCTTCACTCCTCCCAACTCTCCCACCAGGGCCATGGCCCGGGCATGGAGAAAATCACCGGCCAGAATGGCGCCCACCTCACCATAGGCCACATTCACCGCAGCCCGGCCACGGCGCAGATCGGCCCGATCAATCACATCATCATGAAACAGGGTCGCCGCATGGAGATATTCAAAGGCCATGGCCAGCCGCTCAATCTCTCCACTCTGGCCATTGCAGAGACGCCAGGACATGATTGTCAGGAGCGGCCGAATCCGCTTGCCGCCGTTGAACAGACCATAATCAAGAATCTCTCGCAGCAAAGGGGCCAGATCTTCAGCCAACTCTGCCAGATCTGCCCGCATGGCCGCCTCAATCTGCTCCATATCGGGCCGGATCAGGGCCAGGAGCTGCTCCTGACCTGTCCTGCCTCCTGCTGTGTGTTCGTCGTCCATGCTCATTCCTTATTCATCTCTCTGACCGCTGCCGACTCCACCTGATGGTCATCAGCGAAAAATTCCCGCACCCGCGCCAGTTCCCGGACCTGGGGAGCTGGCGGCAGACTGGCCCGGAACAGCCGGCCATAGCCCTTGGAAAACAGCCGGACATCCATGATCGCGATCACCCCGCGATCCCGGCTGCTGCGCATCAGTCGGCCAACACCCTGGCGCAGGGTCAGGATGGCCCGCGGCACCTGAAAGTCAAAAAAGGGCTTGCCGCCATCATTCTCCACCGCTGCCATCCGGGCCTTGATCACCGGATCACTGGGGACCTCGAAGGGCAGCTTGTCGATAATCACACAGCTGAGCGATTCTCCCGGCACATCAACCCCCTCCCAGAAACTGGCCACACCCAGCAGGACCGAATGGCCATCCTCCTGAAAACGCTCGAGCAGGACCCGCCGCGGTGCACTGCCCTGGACCAGAAGCGGATGATCGAGATGCTCCTCCAGGTATTCGGCCATCAAATCCAGGGCCCGAAAACTGGTAAACAGGAGCAGGGCCCGACCACGGCTGCATTGCAGCAGGTCCAGGGTCCGGGTCCTGAGGGCCTCGTCATACCCCGGGGCCGCAGGTTCTGGAAACTCACCTTCCGGGACATAGACCAGCGCCCGGTTCGCGTAGTCAAAGGGCGAATGGAAGCACAGGGTCCGGCAGTCAGCCCCCAGGCCCAGCCGCTCCTTAATATAGGCAAAATTGCCGCCGGCCGAAAGGGTGGCCGAGGTCATCACACAGCTGTCCACCATCTGATACAGGGCACTCTCAAGCTCTGCCGCAACCTTGACCGGGGTGGCCTCAAGGCTGATGCTTCGCTCACGCCGCTCATACCAATAAACATATCGGGCCTGAGCGCCCTGCTCCGGTCCCAGGCCGATCTCAAGCAGATGACCGCACTGCTCCCGGGCCCGTTCACCATAAAAGCCCCAGACCTCACCCTGCATGGCCTGGATATCAAGGAGTTCGGCAAGACGCTCAATCCCCTCTGCCAGACCGCGCAGTTCCTGCTCCCAGGCGGCAATCTGATCCCGGGCCTCGACCAGGGGATAGCGCCCGGGGCGTGAGGGAAACAGGGCCATGAACTGGTGCAGCCGGGGCCTCAGCCCTCTGGCCATGGCCTGGAGCCTGTCACCCCGCTCACCGGGCAGATCGGCCTCGACCTGCCGCTCCACATCTCCAAGCAGATCCAGAAGCTGATAACTGGAAAACCGCCGGCCGAAAAAGGTCGAGGCCACACTTTCCAGATGATGGGCCTCATCAAAGATCACCCCCTGATAGCGGGGCAGGATCTCACCATGCCCCCCGCGACGCAGGGCCAGATCAGAAAAAAAGAGGTGGTGATTGACCACCAGCAAACGGACTGAACCTGCCCGTTTACGCAGCCGAGCCACGAAACAGGAGGCGGCCTCAGGACAATCACTCCCCAGACATTGATCCGATTGGGCCGAGATTCTGGGCCACAGGGGCGAGCGATCGGCCAGCCAGTCAAGCTCGGCCCGATCGCCGGTCTCCGTGCTCTCCAGCCAGCGACTGATGGCACCGATCTCCCCGTCGGCCAGCAGCGAGAGCTGTTCAGATGAACAGTACTGGTGCCAGCGATAATGGCAGAGATAGTTTTGCCGGCCTTTCATACACAAGACAGGGATCGTCTCTCCCAGGACCTTTTCCAGCAGGGGAATTTCCTTGTTCAGAATCTGGTCCTGGAGGGTGATGGTGGCGGTGGAGACCACCAGCCGCTGACCAGAGAGCAGGGCCGGAACCAGATAGGCCAAGGTCTTGCCGACCCCGGTCTCGGCCTCAACCATGAGAATCCGGGCCCGTTCTTCTGAACCCCGGCCACCAGCCGCCATCAGGACCTCATCCACGGCCTCGGCCATGCCCAGTTGCCCGGGTCGCGCCTCATAGCCTGGCAGGGCCTGGGCCAGACGGCCATCAGGACCAAAAATTTCTTGCACCGCTCCTCCTTACCAGCACGGCTGGAACAGATTGGCCAAACATGGACCAACCTGACATCCACGCCCCCTGCGTTCACTGTAACCTGTCAATCAAGCCATATCCTGCTTCAGGCAAAAAAATAGCCGACGACATTTTTTACCAGTCCATCATACGATTAATCCTTTAATTTTTCAACCAAACCGGTACACTCAAAAAAGATGAACCAAGGATCATTCTGAGCAGACCATGCCCCAGCAAACACCCATCTCCCCATCTATCCCGCAACTGGACCAGTTTCTGGACCCAGGCGAGACCGTGCTCGTGGTCGAAGACCTCGTGGACCTCAGCGGCCTCTTTTACAAATTCCTGAGCAACCAGGGCCTGCCCGTGGCCATCGCCGCCAGTCTGGCCGAACTGGATCAGCAACTTCTCTGCCACCAGCCAGCTCTGATCCTTCTCGACCTGGGACTCCCGGACGGCAACGCCCTTGAGGCCCTGAACCGTCTGATCTCCGAACATCCTGAAACCGCTTTCATCATCATCACCGGCAGCGCCGACCTGAACACGGCCCTGACCTGCCTGCGCCTGGGGGCCGATGATTATCTGGTCAAACCGGTGAACATGCAGGACTTTCAGCACGCGGTCCGCTGCTCCCTGGAGAAACGGCGACTGACCGTGGACAACAGGCGCTACCAGCAAAAACTGGAGCGCAGCAACCTTCGGGCCCGCTTTCTCCACCAGCTCAACCTGCAGATGAACAGTGCCTACCTCAACCGCAGTGGACTGGACTCTATCCTCAGAGCCATTCTCACCGGAATCACCTCGGGTCAGGGGCTGGGATTCAACAGGGCCTTCCTGGCCCTGATCACCCCCGACGGCCAACTGTTGAAGGGGCAACTGGCCGTCGGTCCCTCTTCACGGGCCGAGGCGGCCCGGGTCTGGGCCGGAATCCAGGAACAAAACCTGCAACTCGATGACATCCTCAACCACCCTGAATCATTTAGCATGAACGATGATTCCCGGGTGAACACCATCGTCCATCAGCTCGTTATTCCCACCAGCGACAGCGATCACCTGCTGATCAAGACCTGTCAGGAACGAATCAGCCGGCGGGTGACCAATGGCTCATGCAACAACGAACCTGTTCCAGCCGAGCTGATCAATCTCCTGGACCATGACACCTTTCTTGCCGTCCCCCTGTACTCACCGGAACGCTCACTGGGTGTGATCCTGGCCGACAACTTTGTCACGGGCTACCCGATCAGCGACAACGACCTCTTTGCCCTGGAAGTCTTTGCCGGTCAGGCCAGTCTGGCCATTGAACACTGCCACCTGGCCGAGACCATGCGTCACAAGATCCAGGAACTGGAAGAAGTGAGCAACGAGCTGGAAAAGAACAAAGATCTGCTGGTTGCGGCCGAACGCTACAGCGCCCTGGGCCAGATGTCGGCCCAGCTGGTCCACACCCTGCGCAACCCGGTCACCACCATCGGTGGAATCTCCCGGATGCTGGCCCGTAAATTTGATGACCCGGAATACACCCGCTTCCTGAAAATGATCACCCAGGAAACGAGCAAAATCGAGGCGACCCTGGAAGACCTCTTTCTCTTTGTGGACAAACAACTGCCCCACAAGGAATATCACACGCTCCAGCCCCTGCTCCGCAAGTGCCTGCTCCTGTTTTACAATCAGATGCAGAAACAGGGGATTACCTATCAACTGAACCTGCAGGAAGCCCCGATCCAGCTCCTCATTGACCAACGCCACATCCAGCAGTTGCTGGTTCATCTCATCCGTAACGGGATTGAAGCCATGTCAGATGGAGGCCAGTTGACCATCGGCTGCAGCGCAGACAACACCACCGCAACCATCACCATCAGTGACACCGGAGCCGGAGTCTTCAAGGGCAATCTGAATAAGATCGGTGACCCCTTTTTCACCACCAAGGTCTATGGGACCGGCATGGGATTGTCGCTGGTGGAGAAAATCGCCACCGAACACCAGGGCACCTTTCGCCTGGAACATGGCTCTGAACGAGGAATGACGGCCGTGGTCACCCTTCCGCTTTCTTCTCCCCTCTGATCCCGGAGACCAGCGCCCCCAGCAGGGACAAGCCTCCAGTCAGACCAAAGGTCAGACGCAGGGCCCGGACAAAATTCTCCACCTGGGCCGGCTGATAGTCTCTGACATCCAGCCCACCAGAATAATAAGCAAAAAATCCACCAAAGAGCAGCCCGGCCAGGGCCGTACCACAAAGCATCCCCAGATTCCTGGCCGTGGCCAGAAGGCCGGACATGATTCCGCCCTGCTCCGGGGCAGCATGGCCCAGAACCGAGGCAGAGTTCGGCGAAAGAAAAAGCGCCTGGCCGCAACCAAGCAGCATCAGGGGCAAGACCACCTGAATGAGGGGGGTTACAGCGGACAGACGGGTCAGCAGAAACAGGGCCAGAGAGCAGACCAGCAGGCCCAGGGTCGCCGGCAGCCGGGCTCCGATCCGGTCATGCAGGGCCCCGCCCAAGGGCGCGATCACAAAGACCGCAGCCGGCACACTCATCATCATAAGCCCCAGGGAGCGGGGGCTGAGTTCCTTGATATGGTGGAGATAAAAGGGGATCAAGATCAGGACCACGAACAGGACGGCAAATGAAATGGCGGCCGCCAGCAGGGCCAGGCCGTAACGGGGAGAGGCAAGAATATCCAGGGGCAGGAGTGGAGAGAGTGCCTGCCGCTGGCGAAGAAGAAAAAGAAAGAGCAACACGGCCGTGGCCACAGCACCCGACACCTGACTGGCCAGAGGCAGGGTCTGGATCATCGTCGACCCGCCGACCAGAAAGAGGACCAGAAAACTCCAGAGGATCAGCCCCGGCCAGTCAAAGGCGGAAACGGGCCGGGCCACAGGGGCGGATGTTTTCATATCGGGCAGGAGAAAGATACTCCCCAGGACAAGACCCGTGCAACTCACCGGCAGGGTGGCCAGAAACATGACCCGCCAGGAAAAATAATGAATCAGGGTGCCGCTGACCAGCGGCCCGCTCATCAGACCGATGGAGGTCGCCACACCGATCAGCCCCAACATCCGACCAAGGGTTGCAACCGGAAAGACCTGACGGATAATGGCCGGACCATTGGCCATCATCATGGCCGCACCCAGGCCCTGAAAAAACCGGAATCCAACCAGTTGCCCCAATGACACAACAAGGGAACAGGCAGCCGAACCCAGAATAAAGACGAACATCCCGGCCAGATAGACCCGGCCCGGACCAAAACGATCACCCAGCCGCCCCCAGAGAAGGAGCGAGGCGGTGATGGTCAGAAGATAGATCAGGACCACCCATTCCACTGCAGCCAGCCTCACCCCAAACTCGGCCATGATCACGGGCAGGGCCACATTGATCATGGAACTGTCCATGGTCGAGAGAAAGACACCGGTGGCCACGAGGATAAAGAGAGGCCAGCGAGAGGAAGGAGACATAGCAGAGAGCAGATCAGAAAGGTTTGAAACGGGAGAATAAAAGGCAAAAAAAAACGGACCCTGCAGAACAGGGCCCGTTTTTTTGCTTAGCCGAGTAAAATTAACTCAACAAATCAGTAGGTGATATCCAGGCTGACAAGAGCAGCAGTAGCATTGCTTGAATTCTCTCTATCAAGGTAACCAGCAGACATCGTAATGGTCGCGCCATCACTGACTGCGTATGCGTAAGAGGCAGAGACTTCAACAAGATGATTAACAGCATCTACATAGACCAGATTTCCGGTCAGGCTGGTCTTCTCACTCATCTTGAAGGTGTTGCTGAACGCACCAAAATAGGTCTCATCCCCTGCAACTGAGTTTAATTTTGCAGCGGCAATGGCAGATGCGCTGTTACCGATCATGAACCAACCGAAGTCTTCCGGATCGGCTGCAAAACCATCCTTGGCCATACCCACCATAACGGTAGGCTTCATGGAACCCATGGCACCATTCCAGCTCACCAACACACCGATCTGATCATCTGAGACGGTGGTTACGTTTTTAAGAGCATTCAAGGAATCAGATGATTTATAACCAATCTCTCCATACAGGGTGCCATCACCAACCTTGGTACTAACATTGAGATCACCCAGGAATCCATCAGTATCATTTACATCGCTATTAACGTAATTGAGCAGAAGAGCAACCTTTGTACCATTGGCCAAGGTGTTCTTGACAAAGTAGGCATAGAGGTTGGCATCATTATCGTCAACCATTGTCGAACCAACAAAATCATTTGCATCATTCTCACTGATCTTGTCCATATAACCGCCCATAACCAATGACTTGGACGCCTTATAGGTGAGCTTTACCCGGTCTTTACGAGCATCCCAGCCAAAGTAGTGAGACCAGCTCGCAACCATATAACCGGCCTCAAGGGTCAAATTAGAGGTCAACGGTACGCCAACCCAGGCGTAATCAACATAGATATTTTCTTTAGAGTTATCCGTTCCAGTTTGTACGCGTGGATCGTTGTCCATACCGAAAGCTCCGTCAATCATTCTGATCCGAGCCTTGGCAAAGGCGCCACCATTGGATTTGGCTTCAACATTGACCCGAACGCGAGAATCATAATGACTCTCGCTATCATCTGAGATCTTGATATTATCGGTATAAAACATACGAGCGCGGGCATTTCCACTCAGATCAACTGTGGCAGAGGCCACGGATGCAACACCTGCAACCATCATGAAAGCAGCTGCTGTAACAATTACTTTTTTCATCTCTTCTGTCTCCTTGCTTCGATTGACATTCACTCCCGGCTCTCTCCGGAAGCCATTGGGCTTTCCCCTGCCACAGGCAGACGGAAAATTCAGACAACTAAATACTTGTACACTTATAAGTCAGGGCCGCAAGGAATGTCAAGATTTTTTCACCATCGGTCAAAAAAACTATACCAGAGAGACACCTCTCTTACTTGGCCGGGACTTTCACGGGCTCTGCGACCCGGCCCAAATCAAACAAAATCAGACGACTTTGCCCACCTCCGGCCACAAATGACGCCAGAAGACTTTTCTCTACATTCTGGGCAACATAGATTCGCTGACCGGCAGCCGGGGCCTTGCTCTGCTGCAGATCAACCACCTGGCTGCCGGTGGCATTGGTCCGCCACAGCTCAACCATCTGCCCCTCTCGCCAGCCCAGACTGACCACATGCCCCCCTTCATAATAACGAAAACGCTTCATGTACTTGCTGGCCAGGCGCTGATTACGGGCGGCCAGGATCTCCATGCGGCCGTCACCGTCAAAATCAGCCGCGGCCAGTCGCACCGGGACATAGATGAGATCCCGATCGGCCCTGATATCATCGCCACGGCTCTGATAGGTCACTGGCGGCAGACCAAGAAAACGGGGACTCCCGCTGTAGTCCATGCCTCCGGTCCAAAGCAGCTGCCCGGCAGGACTGTAGACCAGCAGGCGTTCATTGGTGTCCACGGCCACAATCTCGGCCGCCCCGTCACCGCTGACATCAGCCAGAATAAAATCAAAGAGATTGATTCCCGGCGGCAGGGAAAGCTGAGTTCCCCTGTGCAACTGAGAGCCTGAGAGCTGCAGACGATAAATACCGGAAACAAGTAACGTGTCACTGCCTGCCTCCTGTCCCAGAAGGACCGGCCCTTCACCCGAAATGACCATGGGGCGCAGATACCAGGCAAGCCGCGAGGCCTGCACGCCCAAGCGGGAGTCCTGCCAGACCAGGATCAGCGAGGCCGGGGCTTCATCACTTGTGGCGCTGACATAGATCTCGGCCCGGGTGTCTCCATCAATATCGGCCATGGACAGACTGTGCACCCGCAGCCCGTCCGGTAACGACAACTCACTCAACTGGCGAAAGATCCCTGCCCGTTCCTGGAAGATGAGCACACGTCCATGGGAGGCAACCACGATCTCTTCCAGGCCGTCACCATCAAGATCACCCACATCCATGGCCTGAATATCCACAGGCAAGAGATTGCTGCTCCGCATGGCAAGAGATCCCGGGACCACCCCCTCAACCCCTTCCAGCGAGGACTGAACGGCAATGACTCCCTGTTTCATGGCCCGATCAGGATGCGGCGTCTGAAAGACCGGCACCGCCACAGGCTTGCTCTCTTCCTGAGATGAGAGCGGGACACTCCGGCCCGGAGCAAAGACCCGCGCGCTCATATCTGCTGCCAGCTGGTCAATGGCCGCCATCACGCCGGCGCCACCCGCGGCCTGAGCCGTGAATTCCTGGGGCGCTGCAGCAGAAGACAGGGCCAGGACCATGGCCTGAAAATCGAGGCGTTCTCCGGTCTGGACCAGACTGCCGACCACCAGATAATCGGCCTGATATCGACCGAGCAGGGCGTCAAGACGAAGCGGAATAATCCGGCCCTGGCCATCGAACAATCCAGCTGCCTCTGGGCTCTCCACAGGCTCCACCCCGGCCCGGACAGCCAGGCGAGCGGCGAGCATATTCTTGACCGGATCAGACAAATAGCCATAGTCACCGGCGGCCGCAGCTTCAAAGGGCAGGAACAAGACTCGACCGCCCTCTTTGACAACCGGCTCCTCAGCCAGAACCATTGCCGGCAGGACCAGCCCCCCCAGCAACAGGACAGCAACATATCTCAAGACCACATCTTTCAATCCCATATTTTCTCCCAACTGATCAAAAAAACACTGAACACTTCAGAACACCAAACCGGCCACCAGAGACCGGCCGCTCAAGAATCTTCCCGGGCACCGGCCAGACGCTCGACCAAATACCCGCAGCAAAAACCCCCGCCTGAAGCCCACAGCCATCAAGGTTACTGGTTTTTCTTTTCCACCCACACACTTCATAAAAAAGCAAAGAAACACGGAGAACTTATAGCTCACTTTCCCCGGACAGGCAAGGGTTCTCTCCCAACCGGCGCCGCCACCACAAGTCCTGGCAATATGAAGAGAATAACCCAAAAGAGACCATCACCCGCAGCAACACGCAGACACCTGCAACCACCATTTATCCTCAGACCACCCTTAATTTCCCCTTGACATCCACCCCAAAGAGAAGCATTATGGATGTATAATAATTTGTACTTAAAAGTCCGTACTGCTCCAGAGAACCTCTCTTGACAGTCGGCAACAGCAATCCCCAGACAACACCATGAAACGAAAACTTCTCTCACTCATCGCACTTTCTCTCTTCTGCCTCAGCGCGCCGGCAATGGCCGATCCGCTGACCACCGAGAGCGCCTACACCATCACAGGCTATATCTTTGATGCCGGGAAACAGTTGCAAACCGGTAATGGCCAGGCCGGGCCGCAACTCCTGCCCGGTGCCATGAACAAATTAATGCGAGCTGAAAATGGTGTGAGCACACAGTTCAGCACCGCCGGTCGCACGGTCCAGCCCCGCAGTTTTGCCGTTGGCGCCGCCTTCTCGGCCACCGACAAGCTGACCCTGCTCAGCACCATCGGCATCACCCAGAACAAGGACGAACCCTTCATCTACAACAGTAACTTCGGCTGGGAAATCGACCTGGGCATGGCCTACAAGATCCTCAACAACCTGACCTATGAGGTGCATTTTGGCTTCATGGACACCGGAGAGGTCTTTAAGGACAGCCCCACTCTGACCGAAGTGGAAGAGGTTTCCATCGTCATCAACAAGCTGACCATGAGCTTCTGACCACTCCTGCCTTCAAGCCAACTACCAACCCCCTGCTGATCCGTAATCGGCAGGGGGTTTTTTTATATCCACCCTTTGTTGTTTCTTTCCGCCTGCAGCTTGCCGCCTGCCCCCTGTTATCTGCTCACGGCACCTTGACGGTGAGCATTTCTCCGGTCTTCGGGTCCTTGCAGAGGATCAGGGCCGAGACCGTGCCCTGGGGCAGAGGGGCCTCAAAGGTGGTCCGCAGGGTCAAAATGCCCACCTGGGGCCTGCGAATCAGCCACTTGACCTCACCCTGCGCTGATTTCTTCGGGCTCGGCACGGCCGCCTTCAGGACACTGTCTTTCGGAACCCGCTGGAGGACGATCAGGCTGCCGGGGGCTGGCGCTGCCACCTGAACCTCCAGAACGATCTCGACT
>CALENA010000066.1 GCA_937910875.1 uncultured Desulfobulbaceae bacterium
CCATATTCGACCAGATGTTTGATGTCGCTCCACATGGTTTCACTGCCCATGATGGCGACGACAATTTCATCATTTCCCCGTTTGAATTTCCCTACATAAGTCTGCCGGGCGGCGTTGGTATAGCCGGTCTTGCCCCCTTCTGTCCCTTCCACCTGCCAGAGTGCCTTGTTGTGATTGCGGAGAAGGGTGCCGTCTGTGGTCAAGGCCTTGGTTTTGCCCATCCGTCTGGAAAAATCCTTATCCTTCATGACATGGCGGAAGATGATCGCCAGGTCTCTGGCCGTGCTGGTCTGTCCCTTGGCGGTCAGTCCGGAGGCCGTTTTGCAGATGGTGTTCTTGGCGCCCCAGAGTTGGGCGCGCTGAGTCATCATCTTGGCAAAAGACTGTTCCGAGCCGGCAATCTTTTCGGCCAGAGCGACACTGGCATCGTTGGCTGAGGCCAGGAGAACGGCGTTGATCAGGTCATCTGCCTTGTACTGTTTGCGCTGATCGAGATAAATCTTTGATCGGGGCTGACGGGCGGCCTTATTGCTGACTGCGACCTGTTCCTGCCCCGAGAGAGATTTCAGGGCGATTGCTCCGGTGAGGATCTTGATGGTACTGGCCGGCTGGCGTGGAAGGTCGGGAGAACGGGAAAACAGGGTTCGACCATTTTGGGCATCAAGAATAATGGCACTCTTGGCCGAGATTTTCTGGCGGATATCGCCGATGGGTTTGCGGGCAGCCGTCTGTGTCGGGGTGACCCGTGTTTTGTTTTGGGAAATACTGCGAGACTGACCCACGATCGGAACGGTTGTGCGGGTGCTGATCGCCACAGACTGATTCTGATGAATGACGACCCGCTTGGCAGTGTCCCGTAAAATCGGAACGGTCCTGGCCTGAACGCAGGGAGCCAGGAGGATTATGGTAAGAAAAAAGAGAGCAAGACTGGGGAGAGTATGGCGGCTGGTGAATGGTCTGGAGAGTGAAAGAATCATGTCGCCGATGAATATTTATTGATTAACGAGAGTGGAGGATACTATTTTCTATAATGAATGCTGGACCTTGTCAAGGTGTTTTGCTGCTGTTTATCTGTTTTTCAGTGTTGATTTTCTGCAAATGTTCTAAGCGTTGTCTGTGTTCGCAATTGACCGAACTTGTTGTTTTAGGTACTATAATTTTGAATCTATGATGAGTTTTTTTGTATCGTTCTGATTTAATTTAAAAAAATCAAGAGAGGGGTCGATGACAACGAGCGCCGATGTGAGAATGACCTTGAATTATGTCCTGGATGCCAGTTGTGAGAAATTTGGCGATCAGGGGGCCATAGGGATGGCCCTGGACCAACCGTTGACCTATCATGAACTGTATGAGCGAGTGATGACTCTGGCTCGGTGCCTGCAGCGGGACGGTGTTGACAGAGAGAGCCGGGTGGCCATTCTGGCAGAAAATTCCCATTTCTGGGCCATTGCCTATTTTGCAGTGGTTCGTCTGGGGGCCGTGGCCGTCCCGATCCTGCCTGACTTGCCTGAGGCCGATGTTCATCATATCCTGACCGAGATGAAGGTCGAGATTGTCTTCACATCTCAGCGGCAGATTGAAAAACTCTATGAGCAGAATCAAAAGTTTCTGAAAACCGTGGTGACTCTTGATGATACTCAGGGGATGGCTGATCTGGTCAATGTCGTTTCTTTGTCTGATTATATGGCTGAAGGGGGTGAAGACAGTACAGAGGAGCCAGAGCCTTTTGCCGAGATCGGGGAAGATGATCTGGCCTCGATCCTCTATACATCGGGGACCTCTGGATATTCAAAGGCCGTCATGCTCAGTCACAAGAATCTGACTTCGAACGCCTACGCTGCCGCATCGATCATTGAAGTTGAGCCGGGCGCGGTTTTTCTTTCGATCCTGCCGGTCTCCCATGCCTATGAATTTACAGCCGGCCTGATTCTACCTCTGATCAAGGGGGCCCGGGTGGCCTATGCCGGTAAGACGCCGACTCCGGCCATCCTGCAGAAGCTTTGTCAGCATGAGCGTCCCTTTGCCTTGTTTGCCGTGCCCCTGGTGATGGAAAAGATTTACAAAAAGCGGGTGCTCCCCAAGATCAGCAGCAGCAAGGCCCTGTCCCTGGTCTGTCGGCTTTCGTTGGGGAGAAAATTGATTTATAAGCGGATTGGCTCGAAATTAATGGAATTTTTTGGAGGAAATCTTCAATTACTGGGTATTGGCGGCGCGGCTTTGAATCCGGAAGTTGAACAGTTTCTTCTGGATGCCGGTCTGCCATATCTGGTCGGATATGGTCTCAGTGAGTCCGCCCCTCTCCTGTCCGGAGGTCCTCCGGGTGATAAGACTATTGCGGTCGGGTCGGCCGGGAAACCGGTGCCTGGTGTGGAGATCAGGATTGATAAGCCGGATGCCGAGACGGGGATCGGTGAGATCATGGGGCGTGGTCCCAATGTTATGCGAGGCTATTATAATGATCCGGAAAGTACTGCCACGACCCTGACCGAGGATGGCTGGCTGGCGACCGGTGACCTTGGTTTTTTTGATCAGGCCGGGAATCTTCATGTCCGGGGACGTTCGAAAAATGTGATTGTCATGGCCAACGGAGAAAATGTCTATCCTGAGCCCATCGAACACAAGATGAATGCCTATCCGTGGGTGGTTGAGGTCCTGCTTGTGGAAAATAACGGGCGGCTCGAGTCCTGGGTTTACCCTGATTACGAGGTGATCGACGATCAGACAGCGGGACAGACCAGTGGTGAGCGTCAGGCCTATATCGCCGGTCTGCTGGAGACCATGCGAAGTGAGGTGAATCGTCAGCTGAGTGTCTCTTCGCGCATTGCAAAGATCTATGAGCGACGTGAGCCCTTCATTAAGACGGCCACCCACAAGATCAAGCGGTATCTTTATGACGGCGGGGCAATGGTGTCTTGAGGACACCTTGAGCTGAACTGAGTTGGAGAAGGGTATGGGGGCTGTGGTGAGCTTGGCCCGGCAGGAACAGGAAGGTCCCTGGCCAGCTACGCTTCGCCCGAAGGATGAACGACGTTTCGTCGCTCATCCTTCAGATACGCCGGTCAGGGACCTTCCTGTTCCTGCCTCTTCCTTGTCAGATCAATAGAGTTATGGTCTATCCGCAAGTTCATTGGAAAGCATTATTGGTCATGCCGGAGTAACTAGTGTCTGTCCATAAATGAGCAATTTTGGTCAAGATCAAGGCATGCGAAAAAAAT
>CALENA010000067.1 GCA_937910875.1 uncultured Desulfobulbaceae bacterium
TTGGAGGTCGCCCTTTTCTTTAAGCAAGCGTCAGATCCTGGCTCAGGCCGTCTTGTTGCGTTTGAACAATGGTTTGATCCAGATACCGCTCAGGAGCCAGGAGTATAACCAGGTCCCTAAGATGATCATGACGTAGGCCTTGAGAATATCCATGGGGGTTCCGTCCATGGAGAATCCGGGAACAAAGCCGAAGAGGAAGGGGCCCAGATAGAGGAACTTGGCGAACTTGAACGAGGTAAAGGCCGTTTTCCACATGTTGGCCTTGGCAATGGTCGCCCCGGCAAAGGCAGCAATGCAGACAGGTGGGGTGATGTTGGAGTCCTGGGACAGCCAGTAGACAATCAGGTGAGCGGCAAGTTCATTGACTCCTAAATGGGTCAGGGCCGGGACAGCCACGACTGCGGTGATCAAATAAGCGGCGGTGACCGGTACGCCCATACCCAGGACCAGTGAGGCCAGGGCAATCAGCAGAATGGTCATGACCAGGGAGCCCCCTGCCAGTTCGATAACGATATCGGCAAAGGTCAGGACCAGGCCGCTGAAGGTCAGAACGCCAATAATGATCCCGATGACTCCGACTGTGGCGCCAATCTTCAGGCTGCTCTCAGCGCCGTGCCTGGCCGCTTCAAGAAATTCTTTCGGTCCGATCCGGGTCTCCTTGTTGAACCAGCTGACCACAATGCAGGAGCAGAGTCCGAGGATGGCGGAGTAGCCCGGAGAATAGCCCATAAGCATGAAAATGGTGATCACCACCAGAGGCAGGGCATAATACCATTCTTTTTTGAGGATCTCCATGGCGTTGTGTTCTGATTTTTCACCGACGATGTTGTTCATCTTGGCGTAATAATGAACCATGACAAAGACCGAGAAAAAATACATGATTGCCGGAAACAGAGAGACGAGCATGATCTGTGAATAAGGCAGACCGGTGAGTTCAGCCATGATAAAGCCACCGGCACCCATGATCGGAGGCATGAACATGCCGCCGATTGAGGCGGCCGGCTCGATTCCTCCGGCCACATGGGGTGGAAATCCGGCTTTTTTCATCATTGGGATGGTGAAGGCACCGGTGGAAACCGTGTTGGCAATGGCGCTGCCCGAAATGGAACCGAACAGGCCAGAGGCAATGACAGCTACCTTGGCGGGACCACCAATTTTGTGGCCGACTGCGGCCAGGGGAAAGTCGATGAAAAATTTCTGAGCCCCACATTTTTCGAGAAAGGCCCCGAAGAGAACAAAGAGAAGGATGTAGGTGGCAAGGACGTTGGCCATGATCCCGAAGATTCCATCGCTCTTGTAAAAGATGGAGGTGCACAGGGCCGGAAAGGAGTCGCCCGCATGGGAAACCAACTCGGGCATGTGTGCACCAAAAACCCCGTAGAGAAGCATCAAGACACCGATGACGACGAAGATATTACCAACAACTCGTCGTGCCAGTTCGATACTCACAAGGACACCGATGACAGCAAGAAACATGTCGAGCGGTGTTTCTGCTCCGGTCCGGTAGCTGATGACCTCAAAATTAATCATCCAGTAGCCAATGGTGATGATGGACAGGACGATCAGGATGTAGTCAACCACCCGCATGATTCGGCTCTTGGAACGGTAGAGGAGAAAGACCAGGATGTAGGTGACTATGACATAGATACCACGATGGTACTGGGTAGCAGCCGGTGAGATGACAGCGGCATAAGAGTAGAAGAGCAGAAGGCCCAGGGCACAGAAATCAAAAAAGATCTGTTCGATACGGTGCATTTTTTCGTACACGGAAGAACTCCTGTCAGTAAGAGAAAAGAATGAGTACGGTTTGTTGCCTTGTGGATGATTACTGATCAAGGCGCCATTATTGAGGCAAGTTCCTCAGCAAAAGCTTGTTATGATCAGTGGTGTTTCTTAACCAGTCAGCATCCAAAATGCAACAAGGGGAAAGCCATAACAGAATGACAGGGCAGAAAATCCTGCCCTGTCATTTGTGGAACAGACTTGCAACATGAAAAAAACTGATTTACAGGATGCCTTTCTCCTTCCAGAATTTCTCAGCACCAGGATGGAGAGGTGTGACGATTCCTGTTACACCACTGCTGATGGACATTGATTTGAGTGTTTTTTTCTGGCTGACCATGTGAGCCAGACCCTCGTCGGTATAGATGACGGAGAGCAGGTCGTAAACGAGCTGGTCAGATACATCTTTGTTGGCAACCCAGAGGGCTGAATCCTGAAAAGAAGTACGAGCCTCGTCTACCCCTCTGTAGATGCCGGCCGGAATGGTCAGTTTTGAAAAATGGGGATACTTGTCGTAGAAGCCGGAAGAAGCAGCATCGGCGCCCAGATCGAGCAGGTCGATGTCATTGGTCTGGGCGGCTGTGATGACGGCGCTGGCCGGGTAACCAACAAAGAGCCAGAAGGCATCGAGCTGGTTGTTGCCAAAGGCGGCAGCGGCATCATTGTAACCTAAGGCATTCCGTTCGATCTTGTCCCAGATGCCCATATGGGTGAAGAAAAGTTCGCAGTTGGCAAAGGCACCGGAACCGGCATTGCCGACGCCGACCTTCTTGCCGATCAGGTCCTTGACGGACTTGATTCCGGAGTCCTTGCGGACCACGAGCTGGGCCGGAGCGCCATAGAGGAAGGCCACGGCGCGGACATTCTCATATTTTTTGGTGTCGTTGGTCAAGAGGCCCTGGGCCCCGAGAGAGACTTCACCAGAATAGACCACACCAAAATCAGACTTACCAGCATCGACCTTGCGCAGATTCTCAGTAGAACCTGCCGAACTCTGGGCCTGGATATTGTAGTCTGTTAAGGCCTTGACCGGATCGTAGACCTGGATTGCATTGGCGACGAACTGGAAGGTGCCGCCGGCCGGGCCGCCACCGAAGACGATGCGCTCCTTGGCCAGGGATACTCCCGCTGTGGTCATAACCATGGACAGACTCAAACAGACAGCCGTCATCAGACCAAACATTTTGTTCATGTTTTCCTCCTTGTTTAGGATGCTGTGGCAGTCCTTTGGGACATGCCGATTAATAGAACAATACCCCGTAACCTCCAGAATGGCAGGTGACGGGAACAGACAATGGACTCTTGTTCAAGATGGATGATCAGATATGTTTTTTCAGTATCCAACCATAGATAAAAATATTATCATTGATTATCATAAAAGTAAAACTGAAGTTTCCTAAAAAAGTTTCATGCGGCCATCCGTAACAGGGCG
>CALENA010000068.1 GCA_937910875.1 uncultured Desulfobulbaceae bacterium
GGTGCCGAGACAGATCCACTGATCATGACGGCTGCGGCTTACGCCTATGATGGAGCCTCCTGGCAGCTCAGTACCAGTGATACCTGCACGTCTGTGGCGTACAGTGCTACCCCGTCCGGTATTACAGTGACGACCGCACCTGCTTCGCCGTTGACCCTGGACAGCGGTCAGGGGCGGCTGACCCTGACCCCGACAGCTGATGCCGGGCAGGCAGGTGGAACGGTCAGCGTCGGCTTTGATTTTCCTGCCTGGCTTGAGCCTGATCCCACTGGTGTGGCCACTTTCGGGATTGCCCGCGGTAATGACCGAATCATCAACTGGCAGGAGATCAGTCGCTGATGTCCCGGACTGGAGGGTTCGTGAGCACTCCTTTGCCGGAAGCTGGTTTTACGCTGGTTGAGTTGCTCATGGTCATTGTCCTGTTGACCATCCTGGCAGTGACTGCCGTGATCAAGTGGCCGACCGGGATGGATGATGAGGCCGCGGTTCAGGAATTGAAACGTTCTATCCGTTATGCCCAGCACCTGGCGGTGACCCGGGCCTGGTCGTCTGGCAACGGCCCGTGGGGAATCATGATTTCCGGGAACAGGTATTTTGTCGGCCGTTCCGGTGCCGGTTGTGTCAGTGACTGCGGCAACGCTGACTGTGCTGATGAGCAGTTCTGTAACCGGGCCTTGCTGGATGATTCAGGTCTGACCCTGAGCGCCGGTGTGGCCGGAATCTATTTTAATGGCCTGGGTGAACCTATTGATGCGTCTGGGACGCTGCTGGCCAGCACCGTATTGACTGTCAATGGCAGCAGAACGATAGTGATCTGTCGCGAGACCGGGTTTGTCCAGAATGGGGGGAGCTGTCCATGAACGGTCCGTCACGCTTCCTGCGCAGTCCTGCCGGGTTCACCCTGATTGAACTGGTGCTGACCATTGTCATTCTCGGGTTTACCGTGCAGTTGCTCTTTCCTTTCTTTCAGGCTGTGGAACACAGTGCCGATCCCGTAGTTCGGGAGCGTTCAGTGGCCCTGGCCCAGGCCTTGATGGATGAGGTCCTGTCCAAACGCTGGGATGAGAATACCCCGGTGGGCGGTGGTCCGCTTTGCAGCGGTGAGGGAGGGACCGGCCGCGGCAGCACGGTTTATGGGGTGGCCCTGGATTGCAGCACTGAGGCCGTACTGGTGGCGAGCGGGTCGCTTGGGCAGGAGAGTGGTGAGACCCGTCTGACCTATAACGATGTGGATGATTACGCGAGTATGGCTGCGGAGAACAACACATTTGTCGATCAGGCCGGGGTCGTGTTTACCATGAGCGGCTACAGTCGTTCGGTCCAGGTCGATTATGTGTCCAGTCATCTGGCGGTCATTAACGTGACCACTGCTGGCGCCGGGGGCACCACCGACTCCAAGCGGATTCGGGTCACGGTCACCAATCCCCTGGTTGAGACCGTTCAACTGCTGTCCGTGGTCTGTAATTTCTGAAGCCATGAAATCTGACCCTAACTGGCCTGGAGCCTATAGCAGCGGTTTTACCTTGATCGAACTGGTCATGGTCGTTGCCATTCTGGGCATCATTGGCCTGGCTGGAACGGATTTTATCAGTCGTGCTTTTCTTGGTTATTCCCAGACCCTCGCCCAGCTCGAGTTGTATGAGGAGGGGAAGCTGGCCCTGGTTCGGCTCGAGCGCGAGTTGCACAATATGGTTCCCAATGCGATCTGTGTCACCAATGACCAGGGGGCCAGCTGCGAGACCGACGGGACACCAGGCAATGAGATCAGGTTTGGCCTGATCAGTGAAGACCGGATGCGTGCCTTGAACCTGCGCGGAACATACAGTGAAGGCGTGATCGAATTTCCCATGGCAGCGAGTCGGCCCCCGACACTGACCGATGGCAATGGGACGGCAACTCCGGTGACTGGTCTGATTGTCTCGCTGTACAACACCGGGTGGGCCGACTTTTCTCTGGGGAGCCGTCTGTTTCAAGTCACCGCGGTCAGTGGGGGGCAGATGACCTTTGGTGGCCAGCTCCTGGCGCAATCTTCTCCTCGGCGGCGTTATTATGTGGTGGACAAGGCGGTCTCCTGTCGTTGGGACAGCAGTACCAACATCCTGGGCCGGGCCGTGACCACGGTTGGCGCGGCTGGAGTGGCCAGTTTTGGCGCAGTCACCCGCTATCCCCTCCTGAAAGATGTTATTGATATCAATTTTTATTATGCCGCTCCGAGTCTGGCTCGCAACGGAATTATCTCAGTGGATCTGACCATGACCCGCAACAGTCAGACCGTAACCCTTCACAAGCAGATTCATGTCCAGAACGTTCCTTGACAGCCTGCGGGCCATTGAGCAGAACCAGCGAGGAGTTGGGCTTCTGGCGGCGATCTTTGTGGTGGTGATCGTCGGCATGTTCGGGGTTCTGATCGCCCGTTTTGCCATCATCAGTTCGGTGACTTCGGCTGAGGAGGCCCTCTGGGCCCAGGCCCTGTATTCGGCCCACTCAGCTGCCCAGATCCGCATCCTCTATGATGATGGCGGCGGCACGGGAAGCAGAAGCCTGAATACGGTGGCCGGCTTTGCCACGGACAGCGATTCAAC
>CALENA010000069.1 GCA_937910875.1 uncultured Desulfobulbaceae bacterium
TCTGCGCTTTTCCCTGTACCCAACAAATGGTCGCAGAAAAAACGGGAAACTTCAGCTCCTTTTATTATTCAGAAGATAATGGGGTACCGCAGCAGGGGTGAAAGTGTAACGTTTCGCCTGGTCCAGTGGTTGCCTTGGATATATCACGAACAGCCCCTTGGCCCTTTCTCCTATTACGGCCTTGTTGTAGACCTTGCCTTCATTGATCTGCAGAGACAGGCCCTTGCGTAACTTCCGTGACAAGGTGCCATGCACCGGCATGGAGGCGTATTCAAAAATCTTTTCCCACGTATTTTTCATGGTAGTGCTCCTTGTAATAGTGTTGTCAGATGTGTCATTCCACCAAGGGGAATCCCCTGGCAGCTCATAAATCTTCCGCCTTACTGAGGGTGTAGGTGGCTCGCCATCGAGCACCGCAGGTTGCACAAAACATGGAAACTACAACCTGGTTTGCTTTTGTCTTTACTGGTGAGCCACTTGCTTTGATGGCCTTGGATCCGCATTTGGGGCATTGTTCTCCGCCGGAATCCAGATATGCTTGCAAGGTCATTTGGTTACTCCTTGTTTTTCTGCTACGACGAGATGATGAGGTAGTCGGCGGCAGGCTCGCCGTCCTCAAGGCCATCGAGGATGGCATCGATGGCCTCTTCACTGTTCACACCTTTGAACCACCAGTTTTCCGGTTGAACGACCATGATTGGTCCCGATTCACACTGCTTGAGGCAGGTGGTGGCGGTGACCAGGCAGTCAAGTCCTCGATCAAGAATCTCTTCTTCGAGGTACTGGAGAAATCCATCGGTCTGCTTGTGGCAGATGCCCTTTTTGTCACCTGTTACACGAAAGCTTTGACAGACAAGAATCTGTCTTTCTGGTATTGCCATTTTATTTCTCCGTGCTGTTTGTTCGAATGTCGGTTCAAATTGTCAGGCTTCGATTGCTGAAATGACAAACTTTCATACTTTGTTGTGTCTGGCTAATATAGTCCAGCCATGCTGGTTTATTTGCACTTCTTTTTCTTGCCACCACCGTAGAGCACATCAACCAGGCCCTCGATATTATCTTCAGTCAGAATCACCTGGATTCCCAACTCCGCAAATTCCTTACGGGGTACGTCACCAGCATGGCTGGCCAGCAGGGCAAAACAGTCATGGAGGCACTCCTGGGCAAATTTCTGCCAGCGGCTGGGCCCGGCACCACTGGCGGGAGTCTTCCTGGTCAACAGGAGACTGGCCAGCCCGTCTTCTCTGGGACCGTAGATCAGGACCTGAGATGCCTGTCCCAGGTGCATGTCAACATCCATGCCGTTGGTACTGACTACCGCCACGTTGGGCCGCTCCGGGGTCGGTTTGGGCATGCTGACATCCCTGCAGGAATGGGGCATTCCCGGAGGTGGAAGTTCAGGCGCAGGATGATACACTGTCGTGGGCAGATGTATTGAGGCCTGGGCCAAAAGTTTTTCCAGATTCACGGTGTCATCTCTACCGATTTCCATGGCCGTTGCCCCAAGCCCTGACATTTTCTGAGCAATAGCCGGGATTTCATTCTCATTGATCCCGGGGACTACGGTGGTGCGAATCACCACCTTGATGCCGACCGCCTGTAAGGCTTGGGCAGCCTCGGATTGGCCGTTGATCAACATTTCAGTGGCCTGAGGCAGGGGAACCGTGTTTTTCCCCGGCCGAATCCAGGAATACAGCTTCATCGCTGTCTCGTTCGTCACTGTGTCGACCAGCAGATTCACCGTTTGCACACCCAGACGGGCGAGATCCGGGGCCACTTCGATGCTCCCCAAACCGAGGCTGGTCAGAGAGAGTTCAGCATCCTGGACTTCGGGCTGGAGAAGCTCCAGGCAGGCCAGAGATGTCCGGGCCGAAGCCAGGACATCTCCAGGACCGCAGAGCTCGATGCTGTGAATCTTTTTCCCCCCTTGGCGCAAGGCCTGCACCCAGGCCACGGCCTCAGCCGGGACCAGGGCGACGGCGGCAGGCGTGTAATCCAGATTTGTGCGTAGCCGGTGATTAGCATGAGGGCCAATCGGGAGTTTGACATCCAGTATCATCGAATTCATTGAGGCTCCGTCATGTCTGAAAATTTATCTAAAGTCACACTTCGTCATGGGCCGGACATGCCGAAGTGCGAGACTTTCATAGTTGGTTATGCCTGGCTATGCTGGTCCAGCCATGCTGGTTTTTCTCACAGAACCAGTTCAAATTTCTGTTCTGAATCGTCGCGGTCCTTGCGGTCCATGATCACGCCAAGAATTTTCTCCAGCAGCCTCAATCCACCCTTGTAGCCCACGGTGGGGAAGTACTGGTGACCCTGGCGATCAAGGATGGGGAAGCCCCAGCGGACCAGGGGGATATCCTCGTCCCTGGCGATATACTTGCCGTAGGTATTGCAGATCAACAGGTCTACCGGCTCGTTTTTGATCCACTGATGGAGCAGGAAGAGGTCGCCCTTGGCCTTGACGTTGACCTCGCAGCCCATGTCCTTGGTGATCTCCTTGATTCGCGCTTCAAACTTCTTGCCAGGGGTACCTGTGACGATGTGAACCGGACACATGTCAATGGAGACCAAAAACTCGGTCATGGCAATGAGCTGATCAGGATCACCGGCGATTGCCACCCGTTTTTTGTAAAAGTACTGGTGCATGTCGGAAATCATATCCACCAGTTGGCCCCGTTCGAGGGAAATCTCATCGGGGACGGCGACTCCACCCACGGTCCGCAGGGCATCGATGAAGCGGTCGGTGGCCTTGAGCCCAAAAGGCATGTCCAGGATACTGCACGGCACCTTATGCGCTTTGTCCAGATAACGGGCCGCATCGGCTGAGCACCACTCCCCCAGGGCCAGGGTGCCGATGGAATCACCAGTCGACTGGAGTTCGGCAACCGTGGTGCCACCGTCGGGAAACATTTTGTACTCCCCGGAGAGCGGGCCGTTGAGGACACCGGAGGTGTCAGGGAAAAGGATGGTCCTTACCCCAACCATCGTGGTCAACCGTTTGATCTCCTCCATGTCGGCCGGTTCCACCCAGCCGGGAATGATATTGATCTTGCCGTTTTTTTTGCCGGTGGGTTCTGCTAGACCGGCCATGGACTTGACCATGTTGGAAAAACCGGTGACGTGCGAGCCAGCGTAGCTCGGGGTAGAGGCGCTGATCACGTACTTGCCCTTAGGAATGATGCCCTCGGTCTGCGCTTTTTTCTTGATCTGGGGCAGGTCATCCCCGATCGTTTCAGAAAGACAGGTGGTATGGACGGCAATCACCTCCGGTTTATAGACGGTGAAGATATTGTTGATGGCCTGCAGCATGTTGGCCGAACCACCAAAGACCGAGGCCCCTTCGGTAAACGAACTGGTGGAGGCAGAGATCGGTTCTTTGTAATGGCGGGTCAAGGTGCTGCGATGATAGGCGCAGCAGCCCTGTGAGCCATGGCTATGAGGCAGGCAGCCGTGAATTCCTAAGGCTGCATACATGGCGCCGATGGGCTGGCAGGTCTTGGCCGGATTAATGGTCAAGGCCTTGCGCTCCGTTATTTCTTTAGGTGTGTGTCGTAGTAGCATAGCTGTATCCTCAGCGAATGAGTGAAAGTGGAGTGTCGAATTATTCCCAGCCAAAGGTGGCTGACAGCTGCGGATTTTTCTGCCATGGTGCCTTCATATAACTCCAGACCTTGGAGCCCACCAGGCGGTCAATCTCCTGATAGAAATTGATGGCACCTTTGAACCCGGCATAGGGGCCGCCGGAGTCGTAGCTGTGGAGTTGCTTCATCGGTACACCAAGCTTCTGGATGGAATATTTTTCCTTGATACCGGCACAAAAGATGTCCGGTTTCATGATTTCCACCAGCCGCTCGGCCTCGTACTGATTGAGGTCGTCGATGATAAGGGTCCCCTTATCCATGTCGGCCATGAGGCCGTCGTAATGCTTGAACTTGTAGCCGGCTTCTTCCAGGGCCTCGATTTCTGTGCTGCTCTTGCGAGGATTGTAACGGCTCTCATCTGCCTCGATGGTCAGCTCTTCGATGTTTCTACTGTCGGCGTCCAGCTTGATATTGGGGATGACCTGGCGACCTTCGTAATCGTCACGGTGGGCAAACTCATATCCGGCCGAAATGGTCTTCATCCCCATTTCATTAAAGAGGTCTTGATAATGATGGGCCCGGGAGCCGCCGAGAAACATCATGGCGGTCTTGCCCTTGGTCCTGGTGATGACATCGTCACGAGCTGTCATGACCTCAGGCATCTCTTCGGCAATCACTGCTTCTACGCGATCAACCAACTTCTGTTCGCCGAAGTACCGGGCGATTTTGCGCAGGGCCTTGGCGGTTGAATCGGCACCAATGAAGTTGACCTTTATCCAGGGAATGCCGAATTTAGTTTCCAGCATATCAGCAACATAGTTGATTGATCGATGGCACATGACGGCGTTGAGGTCGGCCGTATGGGCCGAGGCAAACTGGTCATAGGTCGAGTTACCGGAAAAGGTTGAAATGCAGGTGATGCCGCATTTGTTAAAGATCCGGTCGATCTCGAAACCGTCACCGCCGATGTTGTACTCACCCAGGAGGTTAATCTTATACTTGCCCGGCTTGACCTCGTCGTTTGAGCCGACGATATGCTTGAAGACCCCATTGTTGGCGATATGGTGACCGGCGGACTGGCTGACGCCCTTATACCCTTCACAGGAAAAGGCGTAGACATTACAGTCACCGAACTTTTCTTTCATATTGGCACTCACCGTGTGGATATCATCACCGATCAGCCCGACCGGACAGGTGGCAAAGATTGCAATGGACTTGGGGTGAAAGAGGTCGTAGGCCTCCTGGATGGCTGCCGCCAGTTTTTTCTCACCACCGAAGATAATGTCCTGCTCCTGCATATCCGTGGAAAAGCAGTAATTGATATAGTTTTCACCGTCCAGACCGGCATCGGTCTGGTTGCGCCGGGTCAGCCAGGCGTAAAAGCTGCAGCCGATCGGTCCGTGCACCAGGTTGACGATATCTCTGGTCGGCCCCATGATCACGCCTTTGCAGCCGGCATAGCTGCAGCCGCGCATGGTAATGATGCCAGGGGTCGTGCGGACGTTTGCTGTGATCTCAGGCGTGTTGTTCTCCAGCGCCTCGTTGATCATTATCTGTTTGGCGCGCTTGCGGGCGACCTTGGGCGGATATCTTTTCAGCAAATCTGCTTTGATATCGGCAGGTCCCCACTGCACCATTTTTTTCTTGGTTGCTGTTGCCATTTGAAGACTCCTTATAGAGTAACTGTTCAGCAGCACCGCATCTGCGTTGTCATCAGCCTGCTCATGTGCACCAGCACACATCGCAGGCTTCTTCCTAGCATCTACGGCGCTGCTGAACAGTTACGGTTCGGTGGTTATTGGTAATTTTCGGCATTGAGTTGGATAGTTACCTTATAGAGAGACCTTTTGTGGGGTATCGTGCAAAAAGCCTGGAATCAGGCGATGGCCTTGGCGCCTGTCTCACCGGTCCTGACCCGAACAGCATCAGAGATCGGCAGCACAAAGATTTTGCCATCGCCCGGCATGCCGGTCTGGTTTGTATTGATAATGGTTTCCACCACGCAGTCCACCATGCTGTCATCCACGACGGCGGTGAGGAGTCGTTTCGGGTAGAGTTTTCCCTTTTCTCCCAGCAGGGCGGCGGCCTCTTCATACCCTTGAGATGCCCCTTCCAGGATCATGGCATTGACAAAACCCTTGCCGCGGCCATGGGCCTCGTGGGCAAAGAAGGCGTCCACTCCACAATCGGTGAGGGCCTGCTTGGTCTGGTTCATCATGTTTATCCGGACGACTGCAATGACTTCTTTCATGCCGGTACCCCCTCGGATGCACCCGCGGTTTCCTTGACGCCGGAACTGATGGTGTAGGATTCCTCAACCTCAGTGACAAAAATCTTTCCATCACCAAAGGCTCCCTTGCCCTTGGAGCGGGCGGTCTTCATGATAGTCTCGATAATAAAATCTTTGTCTGCGGCGTTCACCACAGTCATAAGCATGACTTTAGGGAGTTCATCATAGGTGACATCACCGATTTTGATGCCGCGCTGTTTACCGCGCCCGGCAACGGCATATTTGGTCACAGCAGGAAAGCCGGCATCCATGAGGGCCGCCATAACTGAGTCTGCTTTTTCAGGTCGAACAATTGAGCGAATCATAATCAACATAACTGTATCTCCAGGGTTTTGGCGGGGCATGTCAGCCTGGCCGGTATATTCTTCTGACGGTAGATCCTCTGTGCCATTGTCTGATGTTCAGGTGGTTACGCGGCCTGCATCAGACCGTACTCCATGAGCAACTCTTCCAGGACTTCGATTTCCATAGGCGTGGGGATGACAAAGTCCTTGTTTTCATCAATGGCCTTGGCCAGATTGCGATAGACATCGGCCTGGGGAACGTCCGGGTTCCACTCCAGGACAGTCTTTCGATTGATTTCAGCTCGCTGGACATCGTTTTCCCTGGGGACAAAATGGATCATCTTGGTGCCCAGTTTTGCGGCGAATTTTTCGATCATTTCTGCTTCATTGTCGACAGCGCGGGAGTTGCAGATCAGACCGCCGAGACGAACAGAGCCTGACGCGGCAAACTTGACGATTCCCTTGCTGATGTTGTTGGCCGCATACATGGCCATCATCTCGCCGGAAACGACGATATAGATCTCTTCAGCCTTGCCGTCGCGGATAGGCATGGCAAATCCACCACAGACCACATCGCCTAGCACGTCATAAAAGGCATAGTCTAGGCCTTCGCTCTCCTCGTAAGCGCCGAGGGACTCCAGCATGTTGATGGAGGTGATGATTCCACGACCGGCACAGCCGACACCTGGCTCGGGACCGCCGGATTCTACGCACCAGGTGCCGCCGTATCCTTTTTTGCGGATATCGGAAAGCTCGACGTCCTCGCCCTCTTCACGAAGGGTATCAAGAACCGATTTCTGAGCCAGTCCTCCGAGGAGCAGGCGTGTGGAGTCTGCTTTGGGGTCGCAGCCGACCACCATGATCTTGCGGTTCAGCTCGATCAGTCCGGCTACCAGATTCTGAGTTGTGGTGGACTTGCCGATGCCGCCTTTGCCGTAGATTGCTACTTTTCTCATGTCGTTCTCCTTGAGCTGAGGAATAGAGCGCGCCTCTGGACGGTGCGCCGCCTTGTGTGTTGAGGTTGTGGCTGCAGATGGTGACAACCGGGTTACCAGGGCTATAGCAATGACTGTGCCAGGAGCGTCATGATGATTTAATTTACGTTGTCCCGAATAGTTATGGTTGTAGCGTTAAATTTTGGGCTGGAACGGGAAGGGTGAGAGGTTCATATTCGGTGTCGCGTACATGACAAAATGGAAGGTTGTTTTCAATTATGTAAGGTCGGCCGAGAGAGGGGCTAGTTGGGAGATAAGTTACGATCTTGTGACATGAGATGGTTGGCAAATAACGTAATTGTAAATTAATGTTAAAAAAAGTATTATGGGTTGTCTGAGTTAATTGTTTGTTGTTTAAGATAGTTAGGCAGTTTTGTCGTCTTGTTGGATGAAGGGAATAGAAATTGCATGAATTCAAGACAGACACAAGAGGCAGAAAGGAACGGTTTGGGTAAATAGAGAAACGGGCAGGAGTGGCGATGAACAAGAGTAGTCTTCAGACTCTGGAGTTGCGGGCATTAAATGAAATTTGCACCTTGATCGGTTCTGTGGTTCATCTGGATACGACCCTGTCGCAGGTCCTGCGAATCCTGCATGAGACTCTGGACATGGAGCGGGCGACACTCCTGCTCTTGGACCGGCAGGGAAGCCGAATGTCCATTCGTTGCTCTTATGGACTGACCGTTGAAGAGGAGCAGCGGGGGGTCTATGAACTGGATGAGGGGGTCTGCGGAAAAATCTTCAGCAGCGGGTCGCCTTTTGTGGTGCCGGATATCCACAGCGAGCCGCTTTTTTTGAATCGCACGCAGGCGCGTCTGCAGATCAGCAAGTCCAAGATTACATTTATAGGGGTGCCTGTGCTGGCCGGTGGCCGACCGGTGGGGGTCCTGAGTGTCGATCGGCTCTTTGGCGATGAGATATCCTTTGATGAGGACATTCGTTTTCTCTCGGTTCTGGCCATGCTGATCGGTCAGTTTCTCGTTCTGCATCGAGCCATCAGTCAGCAGGAGGCCGTTCTGGTGGAAGAAAACAAGAGCCTCAAGGCAGAGTTGCACGGTCGGTATAACCAGCATTATATCATCGGTCAGAGCAAGGGGATTCAGGAGGTCTTTCGCATCATTGAAAAGGTTGCGCCCAGCAAGGCCACAGCACTGATTCTGGGGGAATCAGGGACCGGCAAGGAACTGGTCGCCATGGCCATCCATGAGGCCAGTGCCAGAAAGGGTCAGCCATTTATCAAGGTCAACTGTGCGGCCCTGCCGGAGAATCTGCTGGAGAGTGAGCTGCTGGGCCATGAAAAGGGCGCCTTTACCGGGGCCATGCAGGTCAGGATTGGCCGTTTTGAGCTGGCTGACGGTGGCACCCTCTTTCTTGATGAGATTGGCGAATTGGCCCTGCCTCTGCAGGCCAAGCTCTTGCGGGTGATTCAGGAACGGGAGTTTGAGCGCTTGGGCGGAACCAGGACCCTGAAGGTCGATGTCCGGATTATTGCCGCCACCAATGTCTCTCTTGAGGAGGCGGTGGCCGCCGGGTCTTTTCGCAATGACCTCTATTATCGGCTCAATGTGGTGCCTATTGTCCTGCCTCCTGTCCGTGAGCGACGGGATGATGTGCCATTGCTCCTGGATCATTTTCTGCGCTCCAGTAACAAGCGAAACGACAAGCAGGTCCGGATGACCCGAGAGTTGCTCGATTTTCTGGTCACCTTTGACTGGCCGGGCAATGTCCGGCAGATCCAGAACGTGGTGGAGCGTCTGGTGATTCTGGCCGATGACGGAATGATGAAGATCGAAGATCTGCCCGAAGAGCTGATTCGGTCTAAAGGATTGACGCAGCCCGTATCAGTAGCCGGTGCAACAGATCCTGTGGCCCGACAGGGGGCTGGCCGGGTTCTGGAAGATCTTGAGCGTGAGGAGATTGAAGCGGCCTTGAACCGCCACGGGTGGGTGCAGATTCGAGCGGCCCGGGAGTTGGGGCTGACCCAGCGCCAGATCGGCTATCGGATCAAAAAGCTGGGGCTCAAACGTCCCGGAGGATAGTAGGGGTTGTCCTGAAGTGGTCAGGCACCAGGAGTGACCGCTGGGCGGATAGGGCTTGACTCGGAAGATCCACGGCAACAGGACTTGCTTGGAATTGCAGTGTCAGCCTTGAGACGCAGCCAGATTCCAGATCTCCTGGTCAGCCAGTGGGCGTCCTGTTGCTGTGGCCTGGTCCCGGATCAATGTAAGGGTTTTGGCCATACCCTGATCGTCCAGCTGGCAGCCAAGGCTTTGCAGCTTGTCACTGAGGGCCCGTTTGCCGATCTTTCTGCCGATCAGCAGGTGTCGGCTGGCCCCGACCTGATCCGGCGTGTAGGGTTCATAGGTGGCTGGATTTCGGGTCAGACCCTGGAGGTGCAGGCCGCTTTCGCAGGTAAAAATGGCCGAGCCGATCAGCGGGTGCTGGGGGGGGATGGTCCGTCCGGTAGCCTGTGCCACCCGTTCGCATAAGGGGCGGAGCAGACGGATCTGATAATTTTTTCGTCCGGTGGCCAGACTCAGGTAACCGGCCAGTTCCTCAAGACGGCTGTTGCCGGCACGCTCACCCAGCCCCAGGACCGTGGCGTCGGCCCATTCAGCTCCGGCCTCCAGGGCGGCAACGCTGTTGGCCGTGGCCATGCCGAAGTCGTTGTGGGTGTGGACGCCAATTTCCAGAGAGCAAGCTGCCTGGACCTGACGCACCAGGGTCTGTATGGTCTGTGGGCTGGCAATGCCCACGGTATCGGCCAGTCGGATTCGTACGGCCCCGGCCTGTTCGGCGATTATACACATTTGTGTCAGAACATCGGGATCGGCCCGGGTGGCGTCTTCCAGGCCGACTGAAACCTGTTTGATTCCCAGGGCGAGGGCCTGCCTGATCGCCTCATCCAGGCGCTGTCTGGCCCAGTTCAGGTCTTTGTGTAGACGTTCGTGCAGGTGCAGGACTGAGGTGGGGATGGACAGGGACAGGATATCAGGGCGCAGTTGGGCGGCATGGTCGATATCGCTGTGCAGGCAGCGGCACCAGAGAGCCAGTCTGGCCTTGAACCCCTGGCTGCGGCAGGCGGCGAGCAGGGCAGGGAGTTCCGGGTCGTGACTGGTGGCAACACCCAGTTCGATCTCTTCGATTCCAAGATGATCGAGCAGTTCGGCAATAGCCAGTCTGTCGGCGAGGGAAAAGTTGATTCCCGGACTCTGGGCCCCTTCACGCAGGGTGCTGTCAATGATTCCTTTCATCTGAGTGTCCAGAGATCGCCTCTGCTCGGGCGCGGGCTAATTTTCCTCGATCTGGTGCCGAAACCAGCGAAGCTGGCGGTCACGGGTTTTTTTCATATCGAGAAAGTAGATTTCCTGGGGGAAGAGCAGGTTGGCTACGCCCGAGTCAAAGATCCGTTTGACCTCATATTCGTCGTGGGACACGTCCTTCTGGTAGGTGTAGTTGAGATAGCTCTCATAGGTGTGGACAATGAATTCCACCCGCATGCCTCCCAGTCGGGCAAAAAACTTGAGCATCGGGGTACTGGCCGAACTGCCGATGTTTTTGGCCCGGCGCGAGGTGCCGGTCAGGGAGTCGGAGATGTCTTCCAGGGCCATGAACGAGTTGGCCTTGATGGCACTGGAGGTCAGGTGCTGCTGAAAGGCCTGGATGTCCTGCGAGGATTTGAGGACGCCCATCAGGCCCAGTTCGTCATCCACGGCCACGGCCGGGTTTTCTTCACCCTTGCGCAGGAGTTTGAGGACCTTGGCCTCCGGAGTCTTTTTGCGGATCGAAACATAGATGGGAATGTCGCGCCCACCAGCCACGAAGCGGCGTCGTTTGATCAGGGTCAGTTTCTGTCCTTTGGTCGGTTCTATGGTTTCGGCCTCATCCCGGCTGATGACCTTCCATTCCCGGCAGCTGAAGTCCTCAGGCCGATGTTGGCTGAGGAGGTAGACGATTTCCAGCTCGCCGATCCGGGTCTTGTTGCTCCAGACATGTTTGTTGAGAAAATTGAGGAATTTGGCAAACTTGTTTTCGATGTCAGTCTCACGTTCTCGCTGGTCAATGGAGCCTGCCAGATTCATGAGCATCAGCTTGCGTTTGGCCTCGAAACGGGCCTTCTGGTGGTAGCGTTCATCGAAGTTGATGAGCAGAAGCTTGGCCGGGCTGCTGATGGCATCGATCTCGTTGGTCATCTCGATATGCGAACTATAGTTGGCCAGAACCTTGTGGCGCAGGTAACGGATCACCCCGTCGGCAGTGCGCGAGTAATTGTTGACCGTGGCAATGATTTCCCGCTCCGTGCCCTTGATGCCGAACATGTTGCCCAAAAGGGTATAGGCCCGTTGTTCCAGGTGCTTGCACTGTGCAGGGTTAGCCAGAATTTTTCTGATCTCGGCAAAACTGCTGACGTTCAAAAAATCAAAAATCTGATTACGGACAATGCGGTATTTTGTGGCAATTTCACCGTGTCCGGTGATTCTGGCAAGTCTTCGCGCCTGGCCGGAAAAGATCGTAAAGGGCAGGGGAGTGTCGGTGGTGGCAAAGGGTCCCCTCGGGTCCAGGAGAAAAAAGATGCTGTCGTGGTAATGCTGATCCATGGCTGCGTTGAAGTAAGGGGGGTCGAAAGCGGTTGCGGCAACATATCCCGCATGTCATTGTTTTTGAACACTCAATCGGATTTGTCAAAATATCCTTAATTCATCATAGCAGTAAAATTCCGAAAGAATAAGAGAAAATCTCGATGAACCGTAGCTGAAAGTTTCTTGGACTGCGCAATGATTGCATTGCGATCAATGATCGGATCGCTGATGGAATCGAGCCAGATCGAGTCTGTCTCCAGCCATTGGGCCACTTCATGGGGAGCGGCCGAGTGATTGTCGTACTGGACCCCGATCAGATAGGGGCGATCCTGAATACTGAAAGACTCGATCTGGCATTGAGCCGAGGTGGCCAGGATCTGAAAATGGCCAGGGAATGGTGGAATAATGGCCTTGCCGTGCCATTTGAACAGGGTCGGTTTCGGGTCGATCCGGTTGAAGACCGGATGGTTGCGGCCATCGTGAGTCAAGTGGCCTTGGATAAATCCGATGGACGGGCACAGGTTCGAGCCGATCCGTCCACCCAGGGCTTCGGCCAGCAGCTGGTGGCCCAGGCAGATACCCAGGCAGGGGCGCTCGCTCTCCAGCCATTGCCTGATGGCTCTTTTCTCATCGGTCAAAAAGGGGTAGCGAAGTTCTTCGTCGACGTTGGGTGAGCCGCCCAGGAGGATGAGCCCATTAAAGCCAGAGAGGTCGGGGATCTTCTGCTCCCAGACGTGGATGACATTGAGGCTGACACGACATGCTGCTGCTGCCTTCAGAAGTGAATGGCCCGGGGGTTCCCAGTGGACGTGTTGGAAGACAGCAATCTGTTTCATGATAGGACGGTGTTGTGCCGGCAGCAGATGTGCTGGTTTTCAGGGTCCACGGTGTCGTGTGGACCCTGAAAACCAGCAGTGAGAGGATTAAAGAGACATGGAAACGGTGATTCCCCCGTAGATAAAACTGTCATCGTCGCCGCTGAAACTGGCAGCCTTGATAGTGTCTTCGGCGTCACTGCTCAGGGCAAAGGAGTAGTAGAGCTCCGGAGTGATGGTGAAGATCTTGCCCATGGGGAAAGACATGGAGGCAGAGATCACGCCATCATGCAGGGCATCGTAGTCTCCAGCATCCATGTAGCCGACCTTGGCCCCGAGATCCAGGGCCATACCATCGCTGATCTCCAGGGAGTGGGAGATGCCGAGGCTGAGGTACCAGCCCGGAGCCGCATCATAATCACGATAGATGGTCAGGCTCGGCGAAAGAACGCTCTTCAGGGTGGCACTGAGGTAAATCTCCTGGGTGTCCTGGGCAGCGTCAACTGCGTAGTAGATCAGGCCCACACCGTAATCGGCAAAATCACAGGAGCTGTCATAGGACAGGGTCAGATCGGTCTCATTCCAGCTGCTGGACCCGGCATCTGCGCCAGCAAAACTGGCGGTTTCGTCAAGGTCCAGGTTGCCCCAGAGGTTCATGGCAAAACCGTTGGCGCCCACGGTGAGTGATGGCTGAACCACAAGGCTGTCATCACTGAACTCATAACCGCGCCAGACGTATTTGCTCAGGACTGAGACGCCAAGGTCGGCGCTAAGATTTGGTTCTTCGGCCTGGACCATGCCGGCGCAGAGGGTAATACCAAGAAGGCTTGCCAGGGCAATCATGTTGAAGGATCTCTTTTTCATTTTTTTCTCCTGTTGAGTTGATTGTGCTCCCCCCGGAATTGCTCCGGGGAGAAGCTGTTTAATGATAGTTGCTAAAGCTGAAGCGATTATTTTGTGACCTGAAAGTCATTGTAGGCGTGTGCCCCATGTTCGCTGATGTCGACTCCGATCATCTCTTCTTCTTCACTGACCCTGAGGCCAACGGTCATGTCAACGACCTTGAAGAGGATAAAGGCAACACCGAAGGCCCAGAGAAAGGCGGAGCCTATACCCAGCAGCTGTACCCCGATGATCTTGGTTGAGGTGCCACCAATGTTGAACAGTCCGGCTGCCAGGGTGCCCCAGGCGCCGCAGACACCGTGAACCGAGACTGCGCCGACCGGATCGTCGATGTGCATCTTGTCAATGGCCACGACCGAGAGGACAACCAGAATACCAGCAATGGCACCGATGATAATTGAGCTGACCGGGGTTACATTGGCACATCCGGCAGTGATGCCGACCAGGCCTGCCAGGGCGCCGTTCAGGCTCATGCCGATATCAGGCTTCTTGAACATGATCCAGGATGTGACCATGGCCAGGATTGCACCGGCGCAGGCGGCCAGGTTGGTGTTAACAAAGATCATGGCAATGGACTTGTCCGCGGTGGTGGTGGAACCTGGGTTGAAACCGAACCAGCCCAGCCAGAGGATGAAGACACCCAGGGCGGCCAGAGGAATGTTGTGACCGGGAATGGCCCGCACTTCGCCCTTGGGTCCGTATTTTCCAATCCGGGGACCAAGGACAATGGCGCCGGCCAGAGCTGCCCAGCCACCAACAGAGTGAACCACGGTGGAGCCGGCAAAGTCGATGAAGCCAAAGCCTTCCAGCCAGCCGCTGCCGTTGAGCAGGCTGCCCCATGCCCAGCTGCCGAAGACCGGGTAGATAAAGGCGCAGAGGAAAACGGAGTAGATCAGGTAGCTGGTGAACTTGGTCCGCTCGGCCATGGCTCCCGAGACGATGGTGGCTGCCGTACCTGCAAAGACACACTGGAACATCCAGAATGCCAGAATCCAGGGGTCTCCATCAGGTCCGGCCCAGCCGGAGAGGAAAAAGTCTGTGGTTCCGAACCAACCGGTCGTGGTGGCGCCAAACATCAGGCCAAAGCCCACGGCAAAGAAGGCCAGGGAGCCCATGGAGAAATCCATCAGGTTCTTCATCATGATGTTGACTGCGCTCTTGGCCCGGGTAAAACCGGTTTCAACCAGGGCGAATCCGGCCTGCATGAAAAAGACCAGGGCTGCAGCGACCAGGGTCCAGAGGAAATTGGCGTGATCCTGTACCAGGCTGATGGCCTCGGCGTTGGATAAGATCGTGGGGGCTTCGTCGGCAGCACCGGCCAGGCCAGGTAATGCCAGAATTGCTGTGATGAGAAGTAGTTTTTTCATGTCCGCTCTCTTTGTGCTGAGGTGAATAGTCAGTTGATTCAGGTTAAATGGCTGCTTCATCGGTTTCGCCGGTTCTGATGCGGCAGACGCCTTCCACGGGTATGACAAAGATCTTGCCGTCACCGATTTTGCCGGTCTTGACCGTCTCGCGGATGGTGGTGACCACTTGGTCGGCCAGATCAGTGGCCACGACGATCTCGACTTTGATCTTGGGAATGAAGTCAACCATGTATTCGGCCCCACGGTAGATCTCCTTGTGACCTTTCTGGCGGCCGAACCCGCGGACTTCGCTGACCGTCATGCCGAAGATACCCAGATCGTGCAGGGCTTCCTTGAGCAGATCGAGCTTGAACGGCTGGATTATTGCTTCAATTTTTTTCATGGTCCATTCTCCTTTGAGTTTGATTGCATGCCTGGATGGCTCTTCTCTTGCGAGTTATCTTACCCATAGCGAAAATCGTGCCTTGTTGTGATAATAGTTAATAAATATTCTGAATTATAAATGTTTATGAAAATGTGTCCCGTTGTGAATGACATTTTGGATTCCAATTTGTTTCAATCTTGTAATGTTTTAGTAAATGATATTTACATAAATGTGTGTTGTTTCTGGTATTGGTTTGGGGCTGAAGTAGTTGGTTGCCGACTTGGTCCTGATGGTGCAAGAAGTTGTTGCGTTCTGGGCTGATATCAGGGAAGATGTTCTTGTCTTGCTGAATTGGATTTGGGCCTTGGCCTGTAAGGGAAAAAGACTGGGAGGTTGATATGAAAGTTGTGGCTTTTAGCGGCAGTGCCCGCAAGGATGGAAATACTGCTCTTCTGCTCAAGACGGCCCTGGCCGAACTTGAGGCAGCCGGGATCGAGACGGAACTGGTGCAGCTTGCCGGTAAAAACATACATGGTTGTATTGCTTGTTATAAATGCTTTGAACGCAAGGACGGTCGCTGTGCCGTTGATAATGACTGCATCAATGAATGTCTTGAGAAGATGAAGGACGCCGATGCTATTCTGATCGGTTCACCCACCTATTTTGCCGATGTGTCCACCGAGACCAAGGCCCTGATGGATCGCTGCGGGATGGTCAGTCGGGCCAATGGCGATCTGTTCAAGTACAAGGCCGGGGCCGGTGTCGTGGCGGCACGGCGGGCCGGGGCGATTCATGTCTTTGATTCCATCAACCATTTCTTTCTCATCGGGCAGATGATCGTTGTGGGTTCTTCGTACTGGAATATCGGGTACGGCCGGGAAAAGGAAGAAGTGGCCCAGGATGAGGAGGCCATGAAGACCATGCGTGATCTGGGGACCAATATGGGCTGGGTCCTGAAGCGGATCTGTGCCGAGTAGAGCGGAAAACGGAATCAGGCAGTGAGCAGATCAGCAAAACAGGTGACCATCCTGGTGGTCGATGATGAACAGGTGCATCGCTTTATGCTCTGTTCCATGTTCCGGGAGTGGGGCTGGAAATGTGTCGAGGCGGATGATGGCCAGACTGCTGTCACGGCCGTGGAAAAGGGCTCCTATGATGCCGTGCTCATGGATGTCCGCATGGCCAGGATGGATGGCAGAGAGGCTTTTCGCCGGATTCATGAAATTGACCCGGCCCTGCCGGTGGTGATCATGACCGCCTATTCCTCTGTGGATGCGGCAGTGGAGGCCATCCAGCACGGGGCCCATGATTATCTGACCAAACCCCTGGATTTTGACCGGCTGCGCCTGACCCTGCAGCGGGCCCTGGACCATCATCAGGTGGCTGAGAAAAAGCAGCGACCGCCTGATGAACAGGGGCCTCTGGTCAGCAGCTCCATTATCGGTGCCTCTCCTGCCATGTCCGAGGTCCTGGAGATGATCTCCTATGTGGCGCCCACCGAGGCCACGGTCCTGATTACCGGGCAGTCCGGTACGGGCAAGGAGCTGGTGGCGGCCGAGCTTCATCAGAACAGTGAGCGCAGCAGCGGCCCCTTTATCAAGGTGAACTGTGCGGCCCTGGCCGAGACCCTGCTGGACTCCGAACTCTTCGGGCACGAAAAGGGTGCCTTTACCGGAGCAGATCGTCGGCGTGAGGGCAAATTTATCCAGGCTGATGGCGGGACCCTGTTTCTCGATGAGATTGGTGAGACCAGTCAGGGCATGCAGGTGAAATTACTTCGGGTCTTGCAGGAACAGGAACTGCAGCGGGTCGGGGGAGAGGAGACCATCAAGATCGACGTCCGGATCATTGCCGCCACTAATCGTGATCTGGCCTCCGAGGTTCAGGAGGGAAATTTCCGTGAGGATCTCTATTACCGCCTCAACGTGGTGACTCTGCTGGTGCCACCCCTGTGTGACCGGCATGGCGATATTCCCCTTTTGGTTGACCATTTTGTCAAAAAATTTGCTGAAAAGAATCGACGGACAGTCTCTCGGGTGACCGATACCTGTATGCAGCTGCTTACCAGTTATACCTGGCCGGGCAATGTGCGTGAACTTGAGAATGCCATTGAGCGCGGGGTGATTCTGATGCGTGGTGACGAGTTGACTGAAAAGAGTCTCCCGCTCCCCATTCAGAAACAGGCAGCAGGGGCCCAGGTGTCATCGCTTACTGCCCGGCCTGCCTCGTTGCAGGAGGCTGAGCGGCTGATCATTCTGCAAACCCTGGAACAGACCGGTGGCAACAAGAGTGAGGCGGCCCGACAGCTGGGCATTACCCGCAAGACCTTGCAGAACAAGTTGCAGAAGTATGAGGAACAATCCGGGAGCGAATGAGCCAAGGTGAGTGCGACCAAGGCTGTCTGTGGAATGTGGTTCCGGTTTGGCAGGGCTGAAAAAAAAGGGGTAGCCAGGAGCGCCTGTTGATTTGCCGATGTTGCTGTGGTAATCTGCCAGCTTCATTTTTTGTGAAGGGGTAAGGTTTGATGATGCGGGTTGCCGGTGGTGAAACTGCCAGGTGGCCTTTTTTTATAGAGGAGCGGGAAATGCGAACAGATATTGTCCATGCCGGTGCCGGTGAACTGACCTATGAGATCAGGAATATCGTTAATGTCGGCAACAAGTTGCAGAAACTGGGGTTGACTGTTAACTGGGAAAATATTGGTGATCCCATTGCCAAGGGTGAACAGATCCCACTGTGGATGAAGGAAATTGTGGCCGAGGCCGTGATGGATAATGCATCCTATGGCTATTGTCCGACCAGGGGCGTTCTGGCCACCCGTGAGTTTATTGCAGATGGCATCAACCGTCGGGGCAAGGCCCAGATCACCCCGGAGGATATCCTCTTCTTCAATGGCCTGGGTGATGCCATCTCCAAGATCTTTGGGTTTCTCAAGCCTACGGCTCGGGTCCTGGTGCCGACACCCAGCTACACCACGCACTCGTCAGCCGAGGCCGCCCATGCCGGTGACCGGCCTCTGACCTATATCCTTGATCCGAACCATAACTGGTATCCGGACCTTGATGATATCGAAAAGAATGTCAAGTATAATCCGGCCGTGGCCGGCATCCTGATCATTAATCCGGATAATCCCACCGGTGCTGTCTATCCGGTCGAGATCCTTGAGGCGATTGTCGAGATTGCCAAACGCTATGATCTTTTTGTGGTTGCCGATGAGGTGTATCACAATATTGTCTATAACGGGACCTCCACTGCAGGCCTTTCCGATGTGATTGGCGATGTGCCGGGAATTGCCATGCGCGGCATCTCCAAGGAAATGCCCTGGCCCGGCTCTCGTTGCGGCTGGATCGAAGTGTATAACGCGGACAAAAACCCGATGTTTGCCAAATATACCCAGTCGATTCTCAATGCCAAGATGACCGAGGTCTGCTCCACGACCCTGCCGCAGATGGTCTATCCCAAGGTGGTGAGCCATCCCCAGTATCCGGTCTATCTTGATGAACGGATTCGCCGCTATGAACGATTTTCCAATATTGCCTACGAGAGTCTGAAGGATTTGAAAGGCGTCCTGGTCAATCGGCCCAATGGTGCCTTTTATATGAGTGTCTGCTTCGAGGAGGGGATCCTGACTCATCAGCAGGCCCTGCCTATTGAGAATAATGAGATTCGTGTCATGGTTGAGTCTCTGGTGGCTCCAGCAGGCACGTCCGTGGACAAGCGTTTCGTCTATTATCTGCTCGGGGCCACCGGGGTCTGCGTTGTCCCCCTGACCTCCTTTGCCACCGAGTTGAACGGCTTCCGGATCACTTTGCTGGAGCGGGACGAAGAGGAGTTCGTCAAGATCTTCCAGACCATTGCCCAGGCCATTGAAGAGTATCTGGCCAGTTGAGGTGATCGGGTTTCAGCGGCTGCAACCTTGCTGGAAGGGGCACTGCGGCCTGACCTGCGAAGTGGGTATTGTGTCCTTCTGGCCAGGGTGGGGTGTTTCGTGCCGTGTTTCAAGTCAGTACGGTCCTTGAAGATGCGACACGAACCAGTTGGCCAGGATTCGGGTAAGATCATGAACGCTGTTCCTGTTTTAAGGAGAGACGTCGATTACAACGGTTAGCGGTCATATTGCCGGACTTAAGAAAAATCAGATCAAGGCCCTGGAGCGTCTGGGGTCCAGGCGCGTCTCGCGTGAACTGATTATTTCACAGGAAATGGCCCGTACTCTGGCAGAGCTCTCCTTTGAAGTCAACCGCCAGATCGGTCTCCTGATCCATCGCTCGGGCCAGGTCGAGCAGGTCCTGGTCGGTGATTTTAAGGGAATCCTCATCCCTCAGCTTGGGACGGTGCGCAGCAGTGGCGGTCGCCTCAAGGGACTGCGCCTGGTCCATACCCATCTGGCCGGTGAGCCGATCAGTGATGAGGACCTGATGGATCTGCTCTTCCTGCGTCTCGATCTGCTTTCTGTCCTCCAGGTGGGGAGTGACGGCCTGCCCGATCGTCTCGAATCAGCCCATCTCCTGCCCGGCGGCGGGGAGTTACCCTGGGATTATCTTGAACCGGTGCATCCGGCCCAGCAGAAGGACTCGTTTCATGATTTTATCATGGAACTGGAAGGAGAGTTTGGTCGCAAGGCGCTGAAGGCGCGGGTAGATGAAGGGCGTGATCGGGCCCTGCTGATCAGTGTCAGTACCGAGAGCCAGGTCCGCGCCGAGGATTCTCTGGCCGAACTGACAGAGCTTGCCCGTTCTGATGAGATTGAGGTCTTGGGGACGGTGCTTCAGCGCCGTCGTCAGGTCAATCCGCGCCTGATCATGGGGCGGGGCAAATTGGCCGACATCATGATCCAGGCCCTGCAGAAGGACGCCAACCTCCTGATCTTCAATCAGGAGCTCAACCCCTCCCAGATCAGGTCTATCACTGACTTTACCGAAATGCGGGTCATTGATCGGACCCAGCTGATCCTGGACATCTTTGCCCATCGGGCCCTGAGCCGCGAGGGCAAGCTCCAGGTGGAGATGGCCCAGCTCAAGTACATGCTGCCCCGGCTTTCGTCCAGAGATGATGCCCTCTCCCGCCTCAGTGGCGGGATCGGCGCGCGTGGCCCGGGTGAAACCAAGCTTGAGATCGACCGGAGGCGTATCAATGACCGCTTGGCCCGGTTGACCCGGGAGCTCAAGGAGGTCGGGCGTGAACGGTATCGGCGTCGATCCAAGCGACGGAAGAAAGAGCTGCCGGTGCTCAGCCTGGTTGGCTACACCAATGCCGGCAAATCAACTCTGCTCAATACCCTGACCAACAGTGCGATCGTGGCCGAGGATAAACTCTTTGCCACCCTTGATCCCACCAGCCGCAGGCTTCGTTTCCCCCAGGAGATGGAGGTCCTGATAACCGATACGGTCGGCTTTATTCGTCACCTCCCGGCTGAACTCCTTCAGGCCTTCAAGGCAACCCTGGAAGAGCTGGAAGAGGCCGATCTGCTGGTCCATGTGATTGATCTGTCAAATCCGGGATTCAGGGAACAGGTGCGGGTGGTGGAAGAGTTGCTGCGGGATCTGGATCTAAGCGGAATTCCCTGTCTCAAGGTCTACAACAAGGTGGACCGGCTGGGGGCTGACGCCGAGTTTCTCCTGGCCGGGGCCAGGCGAGATGGGGTCATCATCAGTGCGCTGGACGCGCAGACCTTCGGCCCCTTTCTGGAGCGGGCCGAGCAACTGATGGGCAAGATCCTGCGCTGAGGGCCTGTAAATAAATAACCTGGCCCAAATCTAAACGTAGTATCAGCCAAGTTATTTTCTTACAGGCCCTGAGTCCTGGTTGGTTCAGTCGTAGATGATGGTGTTGTAGCGTGCCAGGATCTCTTCGGTCTCAGGGTCGAGTTCCTGGGCCACTTCGTGGATCTGATATTCCTGGCCGCATTGGGTGCAATGCATCCGGACCTGGCGACAGCGGCGCGCAACCTCAAGTTTGCCCGCACATTTTTTACACTGCATGGCCATCAGCTGAGCAGTTCTGCACGGGTGAAGAGTGAGGCCAGGCGATAACCGGCCTTTTTCAGGACCTCGAACCCGCCTTCCTGGCGCTCGACCACGGTGACCACCAGCCCGACCTTGAATCCCTGAGCCTCGACCCGTTCAAAGACCTTGAGCAGCGTTCCGCCGGTGGTGACCACATCTTCCAGCAGGGCAACCCGGCAACCCGGGGGCATGTTCTTCAGGCCCTCAATATAGTTCTCGGTGCCGTGGCCCTTGGCCTCTTTTCGCACAATAAAGGCCGGGATCGGTTTCTTCTCGAGAAAGCTGACCATGGAGACGGCCGTGACCAGCGGGTCGGCGCCCAGGGTCATGCCGCCCACGGCCTCGATTTTCTCTTCTTCCTGCTGGATCAGGTCAAAGATCAGTTTGCCGCACAGATACGCGCCCTCGGCCGAGAGAGTGGTCTGTTTGCCGTCGATGTAAAAATCTGAAGTCTTACCCGAGGTGAGGGTGAAGGAACCCTCGCGGTAGGATTTTTCCAGGAGGATTTCTTTGAGTCGCTGCCGTTCGTTCATGGTCATTGTCTGGTTGGTGTGATATGAAAATGGGGAGAGAGGTTTCTTCTGCCCGCAGAACCTACCTTTTTTTCTGGATCGTGAAAAGAAAAAACTCGCATTGAGCAAAAAAGTTGTGTTATTTTAAGAGATTGAATGGGCGGCCTGCTGGGTTTTTGTCCGATGTCTTTGAGGGGGATGGCATATGTGCGGAATTGTTGGGTATGTTGGGATAAAACGGGTTGTGCCGGTGGTCCTTGAAGGGCTCAGGCGCCTGGAGTACCGGGGCTATGACTCGGCCGGGATCGTCTATCTCCTGGATGGTCATCTGGTCAAGTTCCGAGCTCAGGGCAAACTGGCCAATCTTGAGGCCTTGATTGATGAGGCCATTGTTGCCCCGTCTCACATCGGTCTGGGCCATACCCGCTGGGCCACCCACGGCGCGCCGACCACTGAAAACGCCCATCCTCATTGCGACTGTAAAAATGAGCTGGTGGTGGTCCATAACGGGATTATTGAAAACTATCATTCCCTGCGTCTGGAACTCCAGGCCAAGGGGCATCGTTTTACCTCCGAGACTGATACCGAGGTCCTGGCCCATCTGATTGAGGAGTACCTCGAAAATGATCTGAAGGCTGCCGTGATCCGGGCCCTGGAGCGGGTTGAGGGCTCCTATGCCCTGGGCGTGATGTGGAAGGGGATGCCCGACACCCTGATTGCCGCCCGAAACCAGAGTCCCCTGGTTCTGGGTGTACATGAGACCGATGGCCTGTTTATGGCTTCGGACATCCCGGCCCTTCTGCCCTTTACCAAGGAGGTGGTCTTCCTCGATGATCGCGAGCTTGCCGTGCTCACCGCTGATTCCTATCAGGTCTATTCCCTGGACAGCGGAAAGCGCCTGGTCAAGCAGCAGCAGACCATTGACTGGAACGCGGCCATGGCCGAGAAGGGTGGCTACCGGCATTTTATGCTCAAGGAGATCTTTGAGCAGCCCCAGGCGATATTGAATACGGTCAGCGGGCGAATCAATCCCGAGACCGGCGCGGTCCTTCTGCCTGAACTCAATCTGAGCGCAGGCGAGATTGAGCGTATCGACCGGATCTTTCTGGTCGCCTGTGGGACCTCCTGGCACGCGGCCCTGGTGGCCAAATACTGGATTGAACACTGGGCCGGAATTCCGGTGGAGGTGGATATCGCCTCTGAGTTCCGCTATCGCAGTCTGTTGATCAATGACCGGACCCTGACTGTTTCCATCTCCCAGTCCGGTGAGACCGCAGACACCCTGGCCGGGGTCAGGCTGGCCAAAGAGCTTGGTTCGCGCATTGTCACCATCTGCAACGTGGTCGGTTCGACCATGACCCGGGAGGCCCACGGCGTCATTTATACCCATTGCGGGCCGGAGATCGGTGTCGCCTCCACCAAGGCCTTCACCTCGCAGCTGGCGGCCCTGTTCCTGTTTACCCTGTATCTGGCCGAGCAGCGAGGGAGCATCGCCCTTGAGAAGCGGCAGGAACTGGGCCAGGCCCTGATTGACATCGCCCGGGTGATCAATGAAGAACTGCCCCGTCTGCAGGAGGAGATCAATGTCCTGATCGAGTCCTTTTATGACTGCCGCGACTTTCTCTTTATCGGCCGTGGCCTCAATTTCCCCATTGCCCTGGAAGGGGCCCTGAAGCTCAAGGAGATCTCCTATATCCATGCCGAGGGCTATGCCTCAGGCGAGCTCAAACATGGACCCATTGCCCTGATTGACAAGGAGATGCCGATCCTTGCCCTGACTCCGCAGGACGCAGTCTATCAGAAATCCATCTCCAATGTTGAGGAGATCAAGGCTCGGCAGGGACGTCTGATCCTGATCGGCACTCAGGGCGACACGCATCTGCGGACCATTACCGATGATGTCATTGAACTGCCCAGAGTCCATGAGGAGATGAATCCTATTCTGTATACCATCCCGGCCCAGCTGCTGGCCTATGCCATTGCCACCCGTCGGGGCTGTGATGTGGACCAGCCCCGGAACCTGGCCAAGAGTGTCACGGTTGAGTAAGGGGGCCTGTCATGATTGAAACAGGATTGGTGCGCTTACTGGCCTCTCCCCTGCCGGCATTAGCCGGGAAACGGCTGGGGCTTTTGTGTAATCAGGCCTCGACCGCGCCCTGCCTGCGCCACGCGCGGGACTTGATAGCCGCCGCTCCCGAGCTGAACCTGACCTGTCTCTTTTCCCCGCAGCACGGTTTTTTTTCAGAGAAGCAGGACAACATGATCGAGTCCGGCCACAGCCGTGATTCTGTCACCGGTCTGCCTGTTTTCAGCCTCTACGGCAAGACCAGGAGGCCGACACCTGCCATGTTCGCGCACCTCGATGTTCTGCTGGTGGATCTGGTGGATGTGGGGACCCGGGTCTATACCTTTCTCTACACCCTGGCTTATTGTCTGGAGGCGGCCGCTGAATTTGATCGCGAGGTGGTGGTCCTTGACCGGCCCAATCCCATTGGCGGCGACCTGATCGAGGGAAATATCCTCAGGCCTGACTGCCAGTCATTTGTCGGCCTGTACCCGATCCCCATGCGTCATGGCCTGACCCTGGGGGAGTTGGCCCTGTTTATCAACCAGGAATACAAGATCGGTGCGCGCTTGCGGGTGATTCCGATGAAGGGCTGGCAGAGAAGGATGTTTTTTAGCGACACTGGCCTGCCGTGGGTCTTTCCCTCACCCAACATGCCGAGTCCGGCAACCGCTCTGGTCTATCCTGGCCAGGTCCTCTGGGAGGGGACCACTGTTTCTGAAGGGCGGGGGACCACTCTCCCTTTTGAGCTGGTCGGAGCTCCGTACTGGGAGCATGGCCCGATTCTGGAGCGCCTCAGGAGGAACAGGCTGCCGGGTTGTATCTTTCGTCCCCTGGTCTTCGAGCCCACCTCGGGTAAGTGGGCTGGGGAGGCCTGTCGTGGTTTTCAGATCCATGTGGTCGATGAAGTCCTCTTCCGGCCATATCGAACCTCGCTGGCCCTGCTTCAGGCCATCATGCAGCTCTATCCCGGGCAGTTTAAATATAAGCCGCCGCCCTATGAATATGAGCTGGAACGGCTGCCCATGGATCTGATCCTGGGGGATCAGCAGTTGCGCCTGGGGCTGGAGGCCGGTACTCCGGTGCAGGAGCTGGAGAGTGGCTGGCAGGCCGATCTGGCCGAATTTGACCGGCTGCGGCGCGGTTATTTTCTCTATTCCGACTGACCAGCATGGCTGGGCTCAATTGGCCAGCCGCAACCAATTATGAACGTTTGTCCCTTCGGCATGGCCAACGATGGTCTCTGGTAAACTTTCGAATATAAGAGTGGAGGATCATGAATCAGACAAAGACCCTGCAGGAGTTGACTGAACTGGTTGGCGGGAACCTGGTGGGTGATCCTACCCTTGAAATTGGAGCACTGGTCTCGTTTGAGGTGGCAACTCCGGGAACGCTTGTCTTTATGGTTGATGCGAAACAGGTTGATCTGCTTGCTGATTGCAGAGCTGCGGCGGTCATCGTGCCCCTGGCCGTCGAGGAGGCACCTCTGCCGATCATTCGGGTGGCCAATCCCTATCTGGCCGCGGCTATTATCCAGAACCATCTCCTGGCGCGATCTTTTCAGGCCACGGGTATCCATACCCGGGCCCATGTGGGTATGGATTGCCGGATTCCTGAGCAGGTGTCCATCGGTCCTCTGGCCGTGCTCGGGAATCGGGTCCGACTGGGTGAGCGGGTGGTTATTGAGCCGGGTGTGGTGATTGGTGATGATGTGGAGATCGGTGATGAGTGTCTGCTCAAGGCGAATGTGACCTTGGGCGCGGGGACCTTGATGGGTCATCGGGTTATCATTCACTCCGGAACTGTGATCGGCAGTGATGGCTATGGCTATGCCACTGATGAGCGTGGTTTCCATGTCAAGCGGCCGCAGGTCGGGATCGTTGAGATCGGCGATGATGTGGAGATCGGGGCGAATGTCTGTGTGGACCGGGCCACCTTTGGTGTGACTCGGATCAGATCCGGATCAAAGATAGACAATCTGGTCCAGATCGCCCATAATGTCGAGATTGGCGAGAATTGTCTGCTGGTGGGCCAGTGCGGGATTGCCGGGTCCACGACCCTGGGCCGTAACGTGGTCCTGGGCGGACAGGCCGGGATCTCCGGTCATCTGCATCTGGCCGATCGGGTCATGGTCGCTGGACAGGCCGGGGTGAGCCATGATCAGCCGGCGGGTGCCCGGGTGGGTGGTATGCCGGCCATGGATATGCGGAAGTTTGCGCGCATCTCAGCGGCCATGGTCCGCCTGCCCGATATGGTCAGAGAATTGCGCGAATTGCGCCGCAGGCTGGCCAAAGGTGAATGATACATGCGATGTATCATTCACGCAGTTCTGCCATGAGTTGCAGAGTAATCATGAAACGTGAGTTCCGTTGGGTTAAAAAGGATGGAATTGTAACGACGCCTAAAGTATTCCGTGTAATGCAATAAAATAGCTGAATCCACCGAACAGTTCACGATGCTATCAAAAATGGAGAGAGACATGCCGGAGAGAGTTGTTCCAGAACATATCGATATTCTTGAGATCCTTCGTTTGCTTCCCCACCGATATCCCTTTGTGATGATTGATCGGATCATTCAGTTTGATGTGGAAGAGGGAGTGGTGGCGCTCAAGAATGTGAGCATCAACGAGCCTTATTTTCAGGGCCATTTTCCATCCAGACCAATCATGCCCGGGGTTCTGATCCTGGAAGGCATGGCTCAGGCCGGAGGAGTCTATGCGTTTTACAGTGAACCGCAGCATATTGGTAATAAACTTCTTTATTTCGCTGGGATTGACAAGGCCAGGTTCCGTCGCCCGGTGGTTCCCGGTGATCAGATCGAGTATCGTCTCAAGTTGCTGAAGCGACGGCGGGATATCTGGAAACTGGCCGGTGAGGCCTATGTTGATGGCGCAAAGGTGGCCGAAGCTGAACTGACGGCCACCTTTGCCTGACGGGCGTCCTTTTCTTTTTTTAATGGCGGGAACGCAACCCATAACGATCCGTTGCCCTGTCCGAATCTTTTTGTTGAGCTAAACGAATTCGAATGACTATTCATGCAACAGCAGTAATTGAGACAGGGGCCGAACTTGATTTTACAGTTGAGGTCGGTGCCTATGCCGTGATTGAGGCCGGAGTGAAAATTGGGGCTGGAACACAGATAGCCCCTCATGCGGTGGTTGCGGGCTGGACCACCATCGGCTGCAATAATCAGATCGGCTCCTTCACCTCCATCGGGACTCCCCCTCAGGATATCGGTTATAAGGGTGAAAAAACAGAGCTGGTGATCGGTGACAATAATATAATCCGCGAATATGCCTCAATCCACCGGGGTACTGTCCGCGGCGGTGGACGGACCGTGATCGGTAACGATAATCTGTTCATGGCCTCAACCCATGTGGGGCATGACTGTCGGATCGGCAATCATGTGATCATGGCCAATGTGGCCATGCTGGCTGGACACGTGGAGGTGAATGATTTTGTCTCGATCAGCGGTCTGGTGGGCGTCCATCAGTTCTGTCGGATTGGTACCCATGCCTATATCGGTGGCATGTCAGGGATTGCCCTGGATGTCCCCCCCTATGTCCTGATTGCCGGGACCAGGAATCGAATGCGGGTCTCAGGCATCAATAAGATTGGTCTGCGCCGCAAGGGATATTCCAAGGAGACCATCGCCAAAATCGATGAGGCCTTCCGGATAATCTTTCGCTCCCCGAATCTGCTGCAGCAGGATGCGCTGGCTCTGGTCAGGGAGGAGGTCAGGGACTGTCCCGAGGTCGATCTGCTGGTGAAATTTATTGAGGAGTCCAAGCGTGGCGTGGTCAAGCGGACTTCAGATGATTAGAGACCTGGCCAGATGACCATTGATCCAGACAAGATCGGGCTGATTGCCGGCAGCGGCCAGTTTCCGCTCCTTTTTATCGAGGCGGCCCGGGCGGCTGGCCGGAGCGTGGTGGTGGCTGCCCACCTGGGCGAGACCTCGGATGAGGTTGCCCGGGCTGCCGATCAGGTCCAATGGCTGAAGCTTGGGCAGTTGGGGAAGATCATCAAGTTCTTCCGTCAGGAGGGGGTCGGAGAGACCGTTTTCCTGGGCGGGATTACCAAGACCCGGATGTTCTTTGATATCCTGCCGGATATAAAGGGGCTGACCCTCTGGAACAAGATCGATACCCGTCAGGATGATGCCATCCTCCGGGCAGTGGCCGGGGCCCTGGAAAAGGAAGGAATTCGGGTGCTGGAATCGACTCTTTACCTGCAACACCTCCTCTTTCCCCAGGGGGTGCTGACCCGAAAAAAACCCAGTCCGCAGCAGCGGCTGGACATAGAATTCGGCTGGAAGAATGCCCGTGAGATTGGCCGGCTGGATATCGGCCAGTGTGTGGTGGTGCGGGATCTCTCGGTCATGGCGGTCGAGGCCATTGAGGGCACGGATGCAGCCATCGCCCGCGGTGGTCAACTGGCCCGGGAAAAGGTCGTGGTGGTCAAGGTCAGAAAGCCGACCCAGGATTTTCGTTTTGACCTGCCGGCCATAGGTCTGCGGACCGTGCAGGGCCTGGCCGCTGTCAAGGGGGCGGTCCTGGCTGTGGAGGCGGGGCAGTCACTGCTCTTTGATCGTGAAGAGACCATCGCGGTGGCCAATCAGGCCGGTATTGTTGTGGTCGGCATCAAAGAGCTGGCCGACGGAACTCTGGAGTATTGAGCTGATGCAGGCAATGATTCTGGCCGCAGGTTTTGGCACCCGCCTCCTGCCCTATACTCGGGTGCGGCCCAAACCCCTTTTCCCCATCCTGAATCAGCCCCTGCTTCTTTTGACCATCCGTCGCCTGCAGGCGGCAGGTTTTGACCATATCGTGGTGAATGCCCATCACCTGGCCGATCAGATTGTAGCAGCCGTGGACGGCCTGTCCGGAGTTGAGGTCCAGGTGGAAGAGCGGGTTCTGGGCACGGGTGGCGGTCTCCGTCGAGCCCTGTCCCGTCTGCGCGATGAACCCCTGCTGGTGACCAACGGAGATATCTATCATACCGTTGATTATCAGTTGCTCTATAATCTCCATCTGGCCGGGTCTGATCCGGTGACTTTGGCCTTGCGGAATGAACCTCGCTTTAACAAGGTCAAGGTCCATTTTGATCAGGTGCTGAGTTTTGATGGTGATGACCCGGTCGAACGGTTGGCCTTTATCGGTCTTCATGTCCTAGACCCTCAGGTCCTGGAGGCAATCAGCGCAGATCGTCCCAGCTGTATCCTTGATTGTTACCGCTCTTTGCTCTCTGCCGGTCGCAGTATCGGGGTCTTTCGGGCCGATTACTGGTACTGGACCGATATGGGGACGCCGGAGGATTATCTGGCCCTGCATGCCGGTCTGCTTCTTGGGAAAATCCCGATATGGGAGGAGTTGAACGGCGTATCTACCCCGGTCTGTCTTGATCCAAAAGTAGCTTTAGAAGAGAGTCAACAGGTGCAGGACTGGGCCGCCATCGGGGCCGCCAGGCTGGGAAAGGGTGCCTGTGTTGCCCGCTCCGTGGTCTGGGACGGGGCCGAACTCAAGCCAGAGAGTCAGACCGTTGACCAGATCGTGACTCCTGAGCCTGCTTCCTGAACAGGGTCAATTGTCTGGAGGTACGGTCAGGTTTGGTCATGAGGGGGGCTGGTCAGTTTCTTGTGGTCGCGGCCTGAGAAATAACTGATCCAGGATGAGCTGGCGTTCAGGCTCCAGTCTTTGGGGGGCAGGTGCGGGCAGGGCCTGAGCGACAGGTCTTTTTGAGTATGACTGGAGTCTGTCTCCTGCCTGAAAACCCTGACCCAGAAACAGAGCCGTTCCCCGGGGTAGACCTCGCACCAGCCATTGAGCGACCCGCCGCAGGGACCGTTGATCATTCGTTTGGGACAGCCGGATTGGGGACAGAGATAGCCCGATTCTGCCAGGGTGCAGTCTCCGCACATCCGGCAACGAAAAAGAATTTTCTTGATCAGGGTCTCGCTCAGGGTATAAAGGCGGCAGCGGGTGGGAGTGGCAGCTGCCCATCGGGCCAGGCGTTGATTCATCTGAAAGAGCGGACCGGCAGGCTCAAAGGCCATGTCGTGAATCACTTTGTTCAGGCGGTAGCGCCCTGGAAGGGGATGTTTTTTTGGGTCATCCTGCTTGCCGAAGAAATACCAGGTTGCAGCTGCCGGGAAATGAACTTTTTCCCGCAATTCCTGCCAGTTTTCCACGGAAGACTGGGCCTGATCAAGGACATAGCTGATCTTGTCAAAATTGAGGTTGTTGCCACCCAGATGGACGCCGCTGTAGCCCATCCCCTTGATGACCGCCACCATCCTGGCCGCTCTGAGCAGCCGTGCCTGTTCTCCCCTGTCCTTGTCTGCGGCCTCCTGCTCCATGACTTCCAGTAAGCGGGGCGGGAAAAGGACACCCGGCACCTGCCCACGGTGCATGATCCTGGCGACGGTGAGGCTTGGAATGAAGACGTTGGCAATCAGTGGCTGGGTAATTTCTGACTGGTGGCAGAAGCGGATCAACTCCTGGTACTTGTCCATGTCAAAACCGAGCTGACTGATGATGAAGTTCGCGCCGGCCCTGATTTTGCTCAAAAGCTTCCGGTACTGGAAGATCTGTTCCGCCTCCTGGGTCTTGAAGGGCGAGACCACACATCCGGCCAGAAAGTCCATGGGGGGAAGCTGCATATTTGCGCCGGGTGCCCCTTTGACCAGGGGACAATTCCGACGCAGGTCGCTGATCAGATCCAGGAGCTGGACTGAGTCCAGATCAAAGACCGGCATGGCCTGTCCCTGGTAGCCGTAGCGGGGAAAGTCGCCACCCAGAACCAGGAGGCTCAGCAGGCCGTGTCGGTGGCATTCGAAGAGCTGGCTCTCGGCCATGTTGCGGTTTTTGTCTTTAAGCGAAAAGTGGATCAGCGGTTCGATGCCGATTTCGCGGATTTCAAGACCGAGCGGGGTGGGGGACAGGGCTGGGTGGCCGCCAGGGTTGTCGGTGATGGACAGGGCTTTGATCCGCCCATCTTTTCTGGCGGCCTGGGCAAACTCCAGGATGCGTTCCAGCCGCTTGCCGCCCGAACCGCGCCCGGGTACCAGTTCGAAGGTCAGGGTGAATTCGTGTTCATCCAGGAGTGACTGGTTGAAGATTGCGGTGGTATCAGGGGCCTGTAGCATGGGCTAAAATTACTTCTTTCTCAGCATTTCAAGGGAGACGGTGATCACAACAGTATCATCGACAATTCCCATGTTGTAGAACTTCCCGTCACCGACGTGATAATCCAGGCGATTGAGACTCATGGCAGCATCGAGGCCCATGACCTCAGTTCCAGGAATGGCCGGATGATTTTTAATACCGTAATAGAGAAAGGGTAAAACGATGTCCTGGGTCACATCCTTCATGGTCAGTTTACCGGTTGCCACATACTGGTTGCCGCCTGAATGGGTGATTTCAGTACTGTCAAAGACAATGCGTGGATACTGGCCGGCATCAAAAAAATCTGGAGAAAGGAGATGTTTGTCCCTTTTATTGATCTGAGTCTGAATACTCTTGACCGCAATCTCAAAATGCATCTTGCTGGCGGCAAGATTATCGGGGTCAAAATGAACGATGCCGGAGTAATCATCGAAAGAGCCGTGGACAGTGGAATAGATATGTTTTATGGCGAACCGGAAACTGCTGTGTGCCTGGTCGAACTGCCATTCAGAGGCGGCTATGGCCAGGGACTGGCTGAAAATGATGAAAGCGGCCAATACTCCGATCACTAATGCGTGTGTCTTTTTCATGATCTACGCCTCCTTGACGTTTGTTCATCTGATAGCTAAAAGAATATGTCCCCAGAGCAGGAATGGCAACGGAAAAAAATGACCGGACAAGATGGCGCCCGTGCTTGATGATTGTGCCACCTCTGCCATGAGCTTGGTTTTATTGCCGATGTCGAAGGACCTGTACCCATCCCCAGGTCAACCCATACAAAAAAAGAGCAGCAATAACAGTGAGGCGCGGGACACCGGTTGCATATGTATCGCTTACGTTCAGGACATGTACTCCCAACAGTGATGGCAGGATGAGAGCACCGCTGTGATGGAGAAGACGCCAGCGGGGATAGGACAGTCCCAGCCTGACCCTCCATGTGGCCATGAGAACTGTCGTGACAATCGTCAGGAACAGGAGGGCGCCAAGCCCCTCCGGCCAGTTTTTCTTCTCAATGGTCAGCAGAGTGAACTGTTCGGAGGCCAGGATTAACAGAGGGTGGATCACTGCCAGCGCCGTGATGAGAAAACCGCTTATCTGATGGGCTTTCAAGAGAATCTTTGCGGAAAAAAAGGTCGTTAGGAGCTTTGGTCTGGAACCCAGCAGTAATTGGTTCAGAAGCAGGGTGGCCGCCAAGAGGCCAACCACCTTGCCGGATTGCAGGAATGTCTTGTCAAGACCGAACTTGTACCACAGCGAGGTCGAGGGGTAGAGAAAGGGGAGCGAGGCCGCCCCGATCAATATGGTCAGGAAAAGCCCGAGGATGACAATTCGGACCGGCCATTGTGCGACCATCGGGGAGTGGTCTTTGTTCATGAAATGACCCTTATGGTATCGGTTGAAAAGAGGCGGATATACTTACCCTTATCCTTAACAGGATACGTAAAAAAAACGTGCTGTCAAATGAGACCCTTGTATATTGATATGAAAATTCATCGGAGACCATGGCTGGTTATGTTGAAGAAACAAACTTTTTGGATGTGTCTGACCATTTTGGGCCAGCCATAGTGGTTGGTCTGGACGCCATCAAGTGCGTACCGGTGGAACGCCTCCAGGAGGAAAGGTATGGTGTCTTGCTCAACTCTTTCCTGTGAGGGGTCCATCTGATAGGGTGGAAGAAAAAGGATGTCCGGTAAAAGTGACGATCATGAAATGCTGAGCCGACTGCTGTGCAAGTGCGGTCTTATCAGTTCCGGCGCTCGGGAACAGGTGACCTCGCAACTGCAGATTGAGGTGCTGGCAGGCGATGGCTCAGCGCGTCGCTTCTGGCGAATCCGATATCAGGGCGAGCCTCTGTGTCTTGCTGCAGCTCCTGCTTCCAGCAGTGTCCAGGATCTGGCCGAGGCCCGTTCCGCGCGTCTGATCGGTCTCCATCTATACCGGCAGGGAGGGGCAGTACCGAACCAGTATGACTGGGATGAGGAATCGGGTCTGATCCTCTTTGAGGACCTGGGTGATGAAAAGCTTTATGATGCCGTGATCGCTGGTATTAGTCCGGCGGGACAGCACGACTCGGAACGGCTGATGTCGCTCTATCAACCGGTGGTGGAGATCCTGGCCCATCTGCAGATCAAAGGCCTTCATGGATTTGATCCGGGCTGGTGCTGGGATACGGAGCACTATGATCTGCCGCTGATGCTTGAACGGGAGTCCGGGTATTTTTTTCGTGCCCTGTGGCAGGACCTGCTGGGTCAGACACCGGTTGCCGGGCTGGATCTGGAATTTGATGAGTTGGCCCACCGGGCCTTGGGCCGCGGTTCAGAGTTTTTTTTGCATCGGGATTTTCAGTCGCGCAATGTCATGATTGTATCTGGTAAGCCCCAGGTCATTGATTTTCAGGGGGGCCGTCTCGGACCCAGTGGCTATGATCTGGCCTCGCTGCTGATTGATCCTTATGTTCAGCTGCCCGAGACTGTGCAGGAACGGTTGCAGGACTGCTATCTGCGGGCGTTTACGTCTTATCAGCCAGGAGGTGCAGACGATTTTCAGCAGAGTTATCCCTGCCTGGCCGTCCAGCGTAATCTACAGATCCTGGGTGCCTTTGCCTATCTGAGCCGGGTTCGGGGAAAAGTATTTTTTGCCCGGTTTCTGGCTCCAGCCCTGGCTGGACTTGAACGTCGGTTGGCCGGGCCTCTTTTTTCTGATTTTCCGATTTTGCGCCGGATCAGCGCCCAAGCCTCACGGCTGTTTCATCAATCAACCCCGACCTGATTTTCTGGCCAACGCCTTCATTTCCTTTTTTGTTCTTCAGATCATCCTGTAACCGTGACATTCCGCCTGATTTTTCTCCTGCTGAAAAATAATAATGTGTTTATTTCAGTGAGATACTGCGCTATTTGTTTGTGCCGCACCAAGTTTTTGAACAAAACAACTTCGAGGTTAGAAGCGCCTTTACTATTGCCAAATGATCTTCTTTTTCATATAGTTGACCAGTCAACTATTATGTCGGTGAAATAATGTATGATGAACAGAATGAGCCTTTGGGGCGTTTGATCTATTTTACTGCCCAGAAGATCGGGGTCCAGGCCGAGAGTTTTCTGCGGCCCTATGGCCTGACTCTCGAGCAGTTGCATCTGATCAAGACCCTGGCAGCTGATGGTGAACTCAGTCAGCAGCATCTGGGCGTTGCCACCAACAAGTCGGCTGGAAACATGACCCGGCTGATCAATCGCCTGGAAAAAAAAGGCTTGGTGGCCCGTCGCGGGAATCCCGCGGACCGTCGTTCATTGCTGGTGACCCTGACTCTTCAGGGAACAGCATTGGAGCAGGAGATTGCTGTTTTATTTGAACAGTTTTCTGCCTTGCTGCATCAGGAAATAGGGGCGCAGGAAAAGGAAGAGGTTCGCAGGGTCCTGAGACGGATGACTGCCAATTTGGAAAATATGGAGTGCAGCAATAAACAGAGGAGCGGGGCAGATGAATAAGGCGGGTTGGGTCAGAATGATGGTTGGTCTTTTGTGTTACAGCCTCTGGTGCGGAGCAGGTTCTGCTCTGGCCGAAGAGCCGCCACCGGCCAAGGTGCGGATTGCTCCGGTGACTCAGGAAGAGGTGGCCCCTCAACAGGAGATGATTGGGACCTTTGCCTTTGACCGAGTCAGTGAGGTCTCAAGTGAAGTTGCGGCCCTGGTTGAAGAGGTCCTGTTCTCTGAAGGGCAGAGCGTTGCAGAAGGTCAGATCCTTGTGCGGCTCAATACCGAACTCCTTGATCAGGAGATTCGCCTTGCCCGCATTCGAGTGGCCCAGTTAACCTTGCGCCGTGACCATGCCCGGAAGGAATTGGGACGGGTCGAACGCCTCTGGGCCGAAGCGGTGACCAGTGAACAGGTTCACGACCAGGCCCTCCTCAGTGCCCGTGATCTGGAAGAGGAACGGGCGGCCATGGGTGCTGTCCTGCAGAAACTTCTGATTCAGCAGGGGCGGAGCGTGATTACGGCTCCTTTTGCAGGTGTTATCCTCAGTCGCGAGGTGGGCGCCGGTTCCTGGGTCCAGCCGGGGAAGACCCTGTGTCGCCTGGGGGCCAGCAGTGACTTTCTTTTGCGGGTGCCCGTGGCCGAGGGGATGCTGCCCTTGCTTGAGAAGGGAAGCCGGGTCCAGATCATGATCCCGGCATTTGACCTGGAGGTGAGCGGTGAGATATTCGGGATGGCACCCGTGGCCGATTTGCGGACCAAGCAGGTGACCATGAAGATCAAGGTCGATGCACCCTCAGGAACTCTTGAAAACATGTCGGCCCTGGTCCATGTCCCGTCCGGTCGCAGGCAACTGCTCAGTATGGTACCCCGGGCGGCCCTGGTCAAATTCCAGGGCAGTGATTTCGTGTATACGGTCATGGAAAACAAGGCCGTGATCATTCCGGTCCAGGTCCTGGCCTGGCTCGGGGATCGGGTCGGGGTTCAGGCACCCCTGGAGTTGGGCCAGCCAGTTGTGATTGAGGGGAATGAACGGCTTCGTCCTGATCAGCCCGTTGTGGTGGGGGACTGAAAATGGATATTGTCGGGAGTTCGCTTAAAAAACCGGTCTCGGTCCTGGTCGGGGTCATTCTGGTGGTCATGTTTGGTCTCATCGGGCTCAATAGACTACCTGTGCAGCTGACTCCGGATGTGGAGACACCCCAGATCACGGTGAAAACCACCTGGATTGGGTCCACGCCCTATGAGATCGAGCAGGAGGTGGTCGAGCGCCAGGAAGAGGTGCTCAAGGGACTGCAGGGACTGACCAAGATGGAGAGTGCCAGCTATAACAATTATGGCGAAATCACCCTGTCGTTCAGTCTCGACACCAATGTGGATGATGGGCTGCTTCGGGTCTCAAACAAGCTCAATGAAATTTCAAATTATCCCAAAAACGTTGATGAACCGGTCATTGAGTCATCAGGGGCCAACAGTTCCCCGGTGGTCTGGATGGTTGTCAAGCCTACGGCTGGAAATAACAACCATATCAATAACTACCGGACATTTTTTGAGGATTCTGTGCGCCAGCATCTGGAGCGGGTGCGGGGAGTCGGGTCGCTCTTCATCTTTGGCGGGACCGAAAATGAACTGCATGTCACTCTCGACATGGAGGCCCTGGCCCGTTACGGTGTGACCATCCCTCAGGTGATTACGGCCATTAACCAGTCCAATGCAACGACCTCCGCCGGAGTGATGGGGATTGGCCGTAAAAACTACCGAATCAGGACGGTGAGTCGTTTTCAGACTGCGGACGATCCCCTGAATGTGGTCATTGTTGATGATGGCCAGCGTCGCGTTTATCTTCGGGATGTGGCCACGGTAACCGATGGTCATGCCAAGGAGAGTGTCTCGGTCCTTCACAACGGGAACCAGGTCATTGTGGTCGGGGTGCGTAAGGAACAGGGCGCTAATGTCCTGGCCATGACCGATGAACTGGAAGGAGTTGTGCAGCGCATCAACACAGATCTGCTGGCCGGGAAGGGGCTCGAGATTCACTGGGTCTATGACCAGCGGCCATATATCAACACCGCCATTTCCCTGGTCAAGAAAAATGTCATGATCGGTGGCCTGCTGGCCGTGATGGTTCTGCTACTTTTTCTGCGCAGCCTTCGTTTGACTCTGGCCACTGCTGTGGCCATTCCCATCTCGGCCATCTCGACTTTTATTGTCCTGTGGCTCGCCGGGCGCAGCCTGAACGTGGTCAGTCTGGCCGGAATTTCATTTGCCATCGGGATGCTGGTGGATAACGCCATTGTTGTGCTGGAAAACATTGATCGGCATCGTCAACTGGGAAAAAGCACGAAGCAGGCCGCACTGGATGGGACCCGTGAGGTCTGGGGTGCAATCTTTGCCTCAACTGCCACAACCATTGCGGTCTTTCTGCCGGTGATTTTTATGCAGGAGGAGGCCGGACAGCTGTTCCGTGACATTGCCATTGCCATCACCTTTTCAATTCTGGCCAGTTTTCTGGTTTCTGTCTCGGTAATTCCGACCCTGGTTCACCAGCTTTACAAGAAAGAAGGTATTCAGCGGGAGACCCCAAACCGTTTCCAGCAGAGTCGTCTTGGCCCCTGGCTGGCCAGGCTGCTCATGCGTCTGTCGGATTTGACTCTGCTGAATCCCCTGCGCCGGATGATCACTGTGGTCATTTTTGTTGCTCTGTCCGTGATCGTGATCAGGGCCCTGATGCCCAGTGCTGAATATCTGCCCCAGGGAAACCGTAATCTGATCCTCAATATCCTGGTCCCTCCACCTGGCTATTCAACGGACAAACTCAAGGATATGGGGCGGATGATCTATGCCCAGGCCGAGCCCCATTTCAAGGAGGATGGACTGGACAATATTCCTCAGTTGAAGCAGATGTTTTTTGTCGGGGCCGACCGTTTTACTCTGTTTGGGGCGATCGGTATCCATGAGACCCGGGCCCAGGAGATGATGCCCCTGCTGCGGCGGATCATCGGGAGTATTCCTGGAGTATTTGGGGTCAGTATTCAGGCGAGTATTTTTGAGAGCGGAATTGGCCAGGGCAGGAACGTGGAGGTCAATATTTCCGGAGAGGATATTACGCCGATCATCACCGCTGGCCGGACGCTTTACGGGGCGATCAGCGGGGCGATACCCGGAGTCCAGATCCGGCCCGTCCCCTCCCTGGAAGACAGCTATCCCGAGGTTCGGATTCTCCCCCGTCGTGAACAGCTGGCCGCCAATAATCTCAGTGAGTCGGATCTTGGTGCCATGGTCGATATCCTCATGGATGGCAGGGTCATCGGTGAGTATGGTCCAGATGGTGTCAAGCAGGTGGATCTGATCCTGAAGGGCAGCGATCAGGTCTACGACAGCCCGGAGAGTCTGTTGGCCGCGCAGGTGGTTAACGGGGCGGGGCAGCGGGTGCGTCTGGCTGATCTCGCTGATCTGGAATATACCCAAGGCATGCCGCAAATCAATCATCTGGAGCGCAAGCGCACCATCACCTTGCAGGTGACTCCCCCGGCCGATGTCCCCCTCCAGCTGGCCATGGACCGGATCCAGCAGGGCGTAGTGGCGGGCCTGGTCAAGGGAGGGCAGTTGCCGGGGGTTGAGATCACCATTGGTGGCAATGCCGATAAATTGAGCCAGACCCGTGAGGCCCTGCAGTGGAATCTGCTTCTGGCCGTCGTGATTACCTATCTGCTGATGGCCGCGCTGTTTGAGAGTTTCATATATCCCCTGATCATTCTCTTTACCGTTCCCCTGGCGGCGGCAGGCGGGTTTGTCGGTATCCGTCTGGTGGATATTTTGATTGCGCCGCAGGCCTTTGATATCCTGGCCATGCTGGGGTTTATTATTCTGGTCGGGACCGTGGTCAACAACGCAATTCTTATTGTTCATCAATCGCTGAATAATGTACGTTATAATGGTATGGTCGGGGTGAGTGCGGTCTCGGAGTCGGTTCGAACCCGTATCCGGCCGATCTTCATGAGTGCCACCACCAGTCTGCTCGGTATGTTGCCTCTGGTGCTTTCCACCGGTTCAGGCAGCGAGTTATACCGGGGGCTTGGCAGTATTCTGCTGGGGGGATTGGCGTTGTCGACCGTGTTTACCCTGTTTGTTATTCCAGCCCTGCTGGCCTTTGTTATTGGAAGAGAAAGGAGTCGAGTGAATGAAACGGATTAGTCTTACTGGAGTTTTGTTGTTGTTTCTGGGTGCCTCTCAGGTCTGGGCAACTGATCTGCCCACCTTGCAGGAGCAGGCCCTGAATAATCGGGAACTGGTTAAAAGGTATGAACTGGTTGTTGAAAAAAGCGGTCAGGATCTGCAGATGGCGCGCGGTGGCTATTATCCTTCGCTGGATATCGGTTACCGGATGACGGCCCTGGATGAGGCCTCAATCTTTGAGGCAGCAGAGCACAGCGCGGCCTATGCGTCCATTACCTGGAATCTCTATGCCGGATTTCGCGACCGGTATGGGATTGCAGCAGCCGAACTGATGAGCGAAGCGGAAAAGCTTCGCCTGCAGGGGGTACATCAGGACATCCGTCTGCGGGTTGCCCTCCGCTATCTGGATGTCTATGAGCGGCAGGAGGCCCTGCAGGTGGCAAAAGATACCTTGACGACCCTCAGTCGGGTCTATCAGGATGGCAAGAATCGGCTGCAGGTCGGGCTGGTTTCTGAAAATGATCTGCTCAAGATCAAGGTCGATCTGGGTGGTGCCGAGATAACCCTTGCCAAGGCTGAGGCCGATCTTGCCAAGGCCGTGCTACTTCTGGACCGGGAGTCTGGAGTGTCCCTGGCCGTGGCCGATCTTGATTTCACGGTCTTTGATCAGTTGCCTGACCTTGATGAAACGGTTCATAATGAAGAGGAGGTCCTGGCCAGGCGCAGTGATCTGCTGCTCCTTCGTGACCTGGTGGAAGCGGCCGCCTTCAGGGTCAAAACAGAAGAAGCCGGCAGGTATCCGCAGGTCAATCTGACCACCACCTATCAGACTGCCGAAGACCATTTTCTGCTCGGTCAGGGAGATGGCTCAGAGGAAGAGCTTCGGACGCAGCTGGTCTTGTCCATGAACCTGTTTGATGGCTATGTTCGTGGGGCCAAGGTGAACAAGGCAGGTCTTGATCATCGGTCGATCCGTTATGAACTGGCAGAACTGGAAAAGGATCTGGTCACTGAGTTCAGTAATCTTCTTCGGGATTTTTCTGTTGCCCAGGCCAATATCACCGTGGCCAGAACCACCATTGAGCAAGCCCGGGAAAACCTGCGGGTCACCCGTCTCAAGTACGGTGAGGGGCTGGAACAGGAGGCTGATGTCCTGACAGCCGTCTCCGGTCTGTCCAATGCCCGAGCCAATTATGTGGGAGTGGTTCGTCTTCTCTTTGCCAATTACTATCAGATCCTGCGGGCCGTCGAACAGATTTGAGTTGCGGCGTTTTGTTCATGTGGCCTGGGAAGTTGACAGGCTTTGTCAATATAGGATTGGAGGATGGAGTTGTGGCTGAGTTTAAGAATGTGACGATTGTGAAGAAGGCGAATGTCTATTTTGACGGAAAGGTGACCAGCCGGACGGTTGTTTTTCCGGATGGTTCGCGGAAGACACTGGGGATAATGTTTCCCGGTGATTATGAGTTTGGAACGGCAGAAAAAGAGGTGATGGAGATTCTCTCGGGTGATCTTGAAGTATTACTGCCGGGTGAAAAGGGATGGAAAGCCATCACGGATGGCGAATCCTTCGAGGTTCCCGCGCAGGCAAAATTCAGTGTCAAGGTCAAAACCATAACCGATTATTGCTGCTCCTATTATGCCTGATGGCCAAAGGGGGTCAGTTGAAACAACATTATTGAGGCTGGAGCCTGGCACAGATTTCAGCTAAGTTATTTTCTTACAGGCCCTGAGGACAAGGACATGAAGACATTTTTGAGCGGAATATGTTTGTTGATCTGCCTGGTCGGTAATGTCTGGGCCCTGGATGCCAGCAGTGTCGATGTGGCCGTGTTGGTGCAGACGGGTTCAAGCTGGGATGGGACCACCCTGCCTGACTATGCGCAGGGCCAGCCGGAGATTACGATCCTGAAGATCATCATCCCTCCACAGGTGCAATTGCCGCTCCATGAACATCCGGTGATCAATGCTGGAGTCTTGTTGAAAGGTGAGCTCACGGTCATCACAGAAAAACAGGAGACCCTGCATCTGAAGGCCGGTGATGCCATTGTCGAGGTCGTTGACAAGTGGCATTATGGCAAGAATGAAGGCAGTGAACCAGCTGAGATTATAGTTTTTTATGCAGGTGTCCGTGACATGCCGATCACGATTAAGGAAAAGGTCGTTCAATAAGGTCCCTGCTGTCCAGAGTGCTCATAGCATACAAGGCATTCAAGCCATGGGTGTTGCTTTATCCTCTCCCCTGTAGGTCATCTGAAACAGCTCCGTCCTGCGGGAAATGCTCTCAGGCGGCCATCTCCTCCGCCTTCATGGCCAGGAGTTCATCATAGGTCATCATCACATCGTTGATCCCCTCTGGCGTGATTTCAACAATCCGGTTTGCGATGGTCGAGACAAACTGATGATCGTGCGAGGCGAAGAGCAAGACCTCGGAATAGGCAATCAGGCCGTTGTTCAATGAGGTGATGGACTCCAGGTCAAGGTGATTGGTGGGCTCATCCAGGATGAGGACATTGGCGCCGGAGAGCATGACCTTGGAGAGCATGCAGCGGACCCGTTCGCCACCGGAGAGGACTGAGGTCTTTTTCATGGCCTCTTCGCCGGAAAAGAGCATTTTCCCCAGGAACCCCCGGAAGAAACTCTCATGCTCCTTGGGGGCTGCAAACTGGCGCAACCAGCCCACCAGATCAAGGTCATTATTTTCGAAATAGGCATTGTTCTCTTTTGGGAAATAGGCGCTTGTGATGGTCACACCCCAGCGAAAGCTGCCGGCATCCGGCTCCAGCTCACCGGCCAGAATCTGGAACAGGACTGTTTTGGCCAGGCTGTTGGGCCCGATAAAGGCAATCTTGTCGCCATTGTGGACGGTGAGAGTGAGATCCTTGAACAGAGGAACCCCATCGATTTCCTTGGAAAGACCTTTGATTTCCAGGATGATATCGCCACAGGGGCGTTCTGGATTGAAGACGATATAGGGGTATTTTCGTGACGAAACAGGCATGTCTTCAAGGGTGAGCTTGTCGAGCAGCTTCTTTCTTGAGGTGGCCTGTTTGGCCTTGGAGGCGTTTGAACTGAAACGCCGGATAAACTCCTTGAGCTCTTCTGCCTTGGCCTTGGCCTTCTTGCTTTCGGTTTCCTTCTGATTGAAACGTAACTGGCTGGCCTCGTACCAGAAATCATAGTTACCGACGTAGACATGGATTTTTCCATAATCAATGTCTGCCATATGGGTGCAGACCTGGTTCAGAAAATGACGGTCATGGGAGACAATAATGACTGTATTCTGGAAGCGTGAAAGGAAGTCTTCCAGCCAGTTGATGGTCTTGATATCCAACTGGTTGGTCGGCTCATCAAGGAGCAGGATGTCCGGGGAGCCGAACAGGGCCTGGGCCAGAAGCACCCGGACCTTGTCGCTGCCGTCCAGGTCTTTCATCTTCTTCTGCCGCATCTCTTCGGGGATGCCGAGCCCGTTCAGCAAAGTCGAGGCCTCGGCCTCGGCGTCATACCCGTTCATCTCTCCAAACTGGGCCTCAAGTTCAGCGGAACGGATGCCATCTTCTTCACTGAAATCACTCTTGGCATAAATGGCGTCACGCTCGGCCATGATCTTGTAGAGCTTTTTGTGTCCCATGATCACGGTTTCAAAAACCGGGTATTCATCAAAGGCAAACTGGTCCTGGCTGAGCATGGCCAGCCGTTCTTTCGGACCTTTGCTGATCTGCCCCTGGTCTGGTTCAAACTGGCCGGCAAGGATCTTCAGAAAGGTCGATTTTCCAGCCCCGTTTGCACCAATCAGACCGTAGCAGTTGCCAGGAATAAACTTGATATTGACGTCTTTGAAAATGACTCTCTTGCCGTAAGAAAGCGCCACATTGGTTGCAGTAATCATGGTTGTATCCTTAAAATAAAATCCACAGGGAGGGCCCTCTGTGGAATGGGTAGTGCTGGAATAAAGAAATGCGGGAGGGAGAAAGAAATCGAGGGATTAATCTTCCTGGGGGCGAGTGATCTCTGCTGTCTCGTCAGACGAACCAGCCTCACTGGCAGGGTTCTCTTTGAGTTCGAGTTTGCGCTGACGTTTTTCTTCTTTCTTCTTTTTCTTTGCCAATTCTTTCTGGCGCTTTTCAAATGAATAGTTTGCTTTGGCCAAGGTTCTTTCCTTATTGAGAGTTGGTGGGCGGGATGAACGTCAAAGGGGTAAAAAAAAAGACCCCGCAAAATGCGGGGTCTTTTTAATATCCGCTGTCAGCGATTACTGCTGAACAACGTTGGCAGCAGCAGGGCCTTTGGGGCCGTCGACAATGTCGAAAGTTACCCGGGCGCCTTCTTCCAGAGACTTGAAGCCCTCTGCCTGAATTGCGCTGTGGTGAACGAATACATCGTTACCACCGTCCTGCTCGATAAAACCAAAACCCTTAGAATCATTAAACCATTTAACTGTACCTTCAGCCATCTTGTACTACTCCTTTGTGCTGGGCTCCCTTGGGAACCACTTTTTTAATGTGTCGAATCGTCTAACTACGATGCGACAACAGTTTTGTTTCCAAAACTGATAGTGTTACGCCCTGGTCGAGAGGCCAAAATCAAAGGCCTCAGACTGGTTGCGTGGTGAATTTCTTTTTCCCCTGACAGGCCCAGGTTTTCTTGCAGTCCTGGAACAGGGCCTTTGGGCCTCTGTAATCCCACTAATGGGCTGGGGCGTACTCTTGAAACCGGCTATGGTCTGGTAAACCAAAGTCTGGCCGAGAGACTGTTCAAGGGCCTTGATCATCTTATAGTCATCGGCTGCGGCAAATGTAAATGCCTCGCCGGTGCAACTGGCCCGACCGGTCCGGCCGGTTCGATGCGTATAGGTCTCTGCGGTTGCCGGCATGTCAAAGTTGATGACATGGGATATGCCTGACACATCGATGCCTCGTGCGGCGATATCTGTGGCAACCATAATATTATATGTGCCATTCTTGAAACCGTCAAGGGCTTCCTGGCGTTTTTGCTGGGAAAGATTGCCCTGCATCGAAGTGGCTCGAAAACCTGCCTTCTGCAACTGCAGTCCTAAGTTTTTGGCCTTATGCTTTGTTCTGGTGAACACAATGGCCGTGGCAACATCTTTTTCTTTTAATATTTTTCTCAGCAGGGTGGCCTTGTCTCTCTGCTCAACCTGGTAGAATGCATGGGAAATCGATGCGGTCGGCTTGGTATGATCAATCTGGACAGTTGCCGGATTGATCAGGATATCTTCAGCCAGCGAGCGGATCTCTTTGGGCATGGTGGCCGAAAAGACCAGGGTCTGACGCTTGGTGGGCAGCGTCTTCAGGATGCGACGGATATCGGGCAGGAAACCATGATCGAACATATGATCGGCCTCATCAAGAATCAGCATTTCAACCGCTGAAAGATTGATGACCCGGTCGTTGACCAGATCAAGCAGGCGTCCGGGGCAGGCGACGACAATATCTGCTCCTCGGCGGATGTTGTTGATCTGGGCATGCTTACTGACCCCGCCATAGACCACGATGCTGCGCAGGTGAGTATGTTTGGCCATGTTGCCGATATAGGTATGGGTCTGTTCGGCCAGTTCTCGAGTGGGGGCGACAATTAAGGCCCGGATCTTTCCCCTGGTGCCTGCATGCAGACGCTGGAGGATGGGAAGAATAAAAGCTGCTGTCTTTCCGGTGCCTGTCTGGGCCAGACCTAAGAGGTCACGGCCGGCCAGGACCGGAGGAATGGCCTGGTTCTGAATGGGTGTTGGGGCTTCGTAGCCACAATTGTCCAGGGCGCTCTGAATCTGGGGGTGAAACTTGAATGCTGCAAAACTCATTAATACTCCTGTAAATGATAAGGGGCACGGCGAGATATATTCCCGGCTCTGTGCCATGTAGGCGCCACAGTTCTCTGTGCGCCTTGATCTCTATTACTGCCGCATGTCCCAGGTCACGAAAGACTGAAAAGACCAGAATTCAATATAGAAATTCCGTAGTCAGTGTGTATTGGAACGTAGGGCCGTACTTTTTTGATTGTTGATGATATTATGTAGTTACCGTGACAACATCTGAAACTGCTCTTCTTTTTAAGCGATAAGCAGAAACTTCAACGGTGGCGAACGATGCGGGAAAGAACAACGTAGGAGGGAACAACGTATAAGATTATGCTTCTACTTGAAGTAGGATTGTTAAGAAGAGAAATTAATACCTGATTGTTTCTTTTTGTGCAAGAGAAAAAACGATCGGCTGGGCAAGTGCGCAGAAGGTTGGCATCGATTTGTGGTGCAGGGTGTCGGAATGGAATACATTTTACTGTATTCTATCAGTGACTAACCTGTCCGCTTTCTCAACTCCTGAAGGCTAAAAAAATTTTGTCCGAAGGTACAGGTCTTCAACTTTTTTCCTGGCCCAGGGAGTTTTGCGCAGAAAGGTAAGGCTTGATTTGATGCTGGGATCTTTGCTGAAGCAGTTGATGGAGATCTTGTTGCCCAGTTTTTCCCAGCCGTATCGTTCAACCAGTCGGTTGAGAATCATCTCCAGGGTGATTCCATGCATCGGGTCGCTGCTTGGGACTTTGCAGTTGCTCTGCTCTGGTTTGGGTTGATCACTTGTTTTTTCAGACATGGGTGGCGTGTCAGGTGGTTATGAGTGAACGGATCTTGAGAAGCCGTTAATAACATCGAGAAAGGCTGCGCCGTATTTTTCAAGCTTGTTGGCGCCGACCCCATGGATATTGAGGAATTCCTCATCATCACAAGGAAGATGGGCCGCCATTTCGATCAGGGATTTATCACCGAAGACCACAAAGGGGGGAACCCCGCCGGCATCGGCCAGCTCCTTGCGCAGGCGGCGCAACTCTTCAAAGAGTTCCGTGTTGTAGGTCAGTTCGCTGGCGTTTCTGGGCGCCTTCTTTTTGGCAGAAGAAGCCCTGGTGAGTGGTCTGGCCATGGTGAGTTGGAGCTCGCCGCGCAATAAAGGCCGGGCCGTTTCGGTGAGCTTGAGTATCGAGTATTCGGCCACGTCCTGGAAGAGATAACCATGATGAATCAGGTGGCGCAAGAGGCTGGACCAGAATTCTTTAGACTGGTCTTTGCCGATACCATATGTGGAGAGGTGGTCGTGTTGCAGGCGCAGGATACGTTCGTTCTGCGATCCACGCAAGACATCGATGACATGGATCATACCGAAACGCTGGCCGACCCGATAGACGCAGGAAAGGGCCTTACGGGCCTCTTCGGTGACGTCATGGAGTTGGGGCGGGTCCAGACATATATCGCAGTTGCCACAGGGCTGATGCGTTGGTTCGCCAAAGTATCCCAGCAGGACATTGCGCCTGCAACTCTGTGCTTCGGCAAAGGCGACCATGGCGTTCAGTTTGTGGATCTCGATCCGCTTCTGCTCTGCATTCTGGCTCATTTCAATCAGGCCGCGCGCCACGGCAATATCCCCGTAGCCAAAGAGAAGCAAAGCCTCGGCGGGTAACCCGTCACGTCCGGCACGGCCAGTCTCCTGATAGTAGCTTTCAATGGTCTTGGGCAGATCAAAATGGACCACGAAACGGACATTGGACTTGTCAATCCCCATGCCAAAGGCCACGGTGGCGACCACCACCTGCAGGTTATCCTTTAAAAAATCGTTCTGCACCCGTTTACGTTGCTGAGCTGGGAGACCGGCATGATAGGCGGCAGCCGAAAGGCCAACGGAAATCAGCTGCCCTGCCACCTGTTCCACCCGTTTCCGACTCAGACAGTAGACAATACCTGATTCCTTGCGGCGCCCTTTGAGAAAGGTCAGCAGCTGCTCCTTCGGCTTTTGCTTGTCCATTACGGTGTAGCGAATATTGGGTCGATCAAAACCGGCGATGTACGAGGGGGCGTGCCGCAGGTTGAGACGATCGGTAATGTCTGCCCTGGTCTGGGCCTCGGCCGTGGCGGTCAGGGCAATAAGAGGTGTCTTGGGGAAAATGGAGCGAAGTCGGCCCAGCTGCATATATTCGGGGCGGAAGTCATGTCCCCATTGGGAGACGCAATGGGCTTCGTCAATAGCAAAGAGGGCGATGGGAATGTCATTTAACCGTTCCAGAAAATCGCTGCTCATCAAGCGTTCCGGCGCGATATACAGGAGATCCAGCTCACCGCCGTGGAGACGGCGCAGGACATCACGGGCCTCACCGGCGTTCAGGGATGAGTTGTAGTAGGCGGCCCGAACACCGTTTTCATGGAGGGCATCCACCTGATCTTTCATCAGTGAGATCAGTGGGCTGACCACGATACCCACCCCGGGACGGTGCAGGGCCGGGATCTGGAAGCAGAGTGATTTTCCGCCGCCGGTCGGCATGAGGACAAAGGCATCTTCACCCCTGATCAGGCCGGAAATGATTTCCGACTGATATTGCCGGAATTCACTGTAGCCAAAGATTCGGCGCAGACTGTCAAGTGGTGTCGGGTCGGTGGTCGGCAACGGCTTATTATTTGTACAAGTTAATATGGATGTTCATCGGAGACCATGGCTGGCCATGCCGAAGGAGCGAACTTTCATGGTTGGTTGTGGTTGGCCGTTTTAGTTCAGCCATGCTGGTCAGAGAGAGGCTGCATCAGTGATCATCATGTAATGTACCTGTTTTGTCAGGATCAGCAAGTCAACAATCAGGCCTTGAGGGCCAGGGATTTCTGCCGGTAATAATCATAGTTGCCACCATACAGGTGCATCTTGCCGTGGTCGATCTCCATGACATGGTCCACCAGGGAGCGAAGAAAATGGCGGTCATGGCTGACCAGGATTACAGTTCCGGTAAATTTCTGGAGTGCCTCGAGCAGGATCTCGCGGGACTGGAGATCCAGATGGTTGGTAGGTTCGTCAAGAACCAGAAAATTGAGAGGCCGGGCCAGGAGAGTGGCCAGGACAACCCGACTTTTTTCGCCCCCTGAAAGCTGGCTGATCCGTTTATCGGCATCATCGCCCTGGAAGAGAAAGGCGGCGCACAGGTTGCGGATTGTCCCCATATGGGCCTGAGGCATGGCGTCCTGGATCGTGTTGAAGACCGTGCTGTTCCCGTCCAGGATGTCCATGGAGTGCTGGCTGAAATAGCCCAGGCTCACGTTGGCCCCCAGTGTAACGCTGCCGGTGGTGGGCTCTGTCTGACCGGCAATGACCTTGAGAAAGGTTGATTTGCCGGCGCCGTTCACCCCGACCACCGCAATCTTTTCCTGCCGTCTGATCATCCCGCTGACACCGCTGAACACGGGTTTTCTGCTGCCGTCTTCCAACTCCCATGCCTTGACGAGCCCGTCCATGGCCACCACATCGTCACCGCTGCGGGGAGGTTCGGCAAATTCGAAACGCATCAACCGCTGTTCCGGTGGCAGCTCAATGCGTTCGATCTTTTCCAGTTTCTTGATGCGCGACTGAACCTGTGCCGCATGGGAGGCCCGGGCGGCAAAGCGGGCGATAAACTCCTCTTCCTTGGCCAGCATCTCCTGCTGGCGACGGTGGCTGGCCACCAGTTGATCACGCCGGATTTCCCGCTCACGCAAATAAAAATCATAATCGCCGCTGTAGGTGGTGACGGTCCTGTTGGCCACCTCAATGATCCGGCTGACGATGGAGTTCATGAAGGTCCGGTCATGGCTGGTCATGAGCACGGACCCCTTGAATTCATTCTTGAGCCATTCCTCAAGCCAGAGGATAGACTCGATGTCCAGATGGTTGGTGGGTTCGTCCAGGAGCAGGACATCGGGGTTGATGGTCAGGATCTTGGCCAAAGCAATGCGCATCTTCCAGCCGCCGCTGAAGGATTCAACCGGTCGGTTAAAGTCGTCTGGGCCGATGCCAAGGCCCGTGAGCACCGCCTGGGCCCTGCTCTCCAAGTCATAGCCGCCTCGGTGCTCAAACTCTTCCTGGGCATTGCCGTAACGCTCGAGCAGGGCTGTTAACTGGTCTTCGGACATGGGCAGGGCCATGGCGGCCTCCATCTCCTGGATCTTCTGGGCCAGGGCCATGACTGGAGCCACGGCCGACATGGTTTCCTCAAGGGCGGAGCGGCCGGCCATTTCGCCAACATCCTGGGAGAAATAGCCAATCACAGTCTTTTTGGAGCAGGAAATCTCGCCCTGGTCTGGTTCTTCCTCATGGGTGATCAGACGAAAAACAGTACTCTTGCCCGCTCCGTTGGGGCCCACCAGGCCGGTCCGTATCCCGGGGAGAATCTGGAGGCTGGCATTGGTGAAGAGGATCTGGCTGCCATGCTGTTTGCTGATATTCGTCAGGTGGATCATGACTGAGTCTCGTTTGGAACAGACCTGTCCCGCTGTGAGTAATGTCGGGAGTTCATGGTTGTCTTTCTGATGTTGGATAAAAGACAGAGTGGAGGCAACCGGTGGCCTGTTTCTGTCCGGAAAATAATAAAGGGGTTAAAAGCCGTCGTGCTTTTAACCCCTTTGCTGTTTCATCTTGGTGAGAGGATTTCAATCTGAAATAATACTGTTAATCACCTGATTTGTCTATTTGGTTTTTCAGGTCCAGATGGATTGAAGGCACTCCTCTCAGATCAGTTTGTTTATGGAAGATCCTTACCACCGTTCTGAGCCGTGGCAGGAAATACTTGAGCAGGTCCCACTCTGATATAGACCTACACTGGTTGAACCACCACCGATCGTGGTGGCCGGGGTCTGCTCAAAGCTTGTGGTTGCCAGGTTGTCAAAATGACCCGTCTGCAAGGTGCTGGTGTTATGACAGACCGTACAGGCGTAACGGCTATGTTTGGAGTGCCGTCCTGAAAAATAGCTGTTGTACTGGGTGGTCCCTGAGGCGTGGCAGGAGGTACACTGGGTGTTGACCACAATGTTGCCATTTGTCCAGACCGGAGTGGTCTGCCCGCCATGACAACTGAGACTTGAACAGGTCCCGTTGCTGTTATTGATTGCCGTACCGCTCTTGGCGTTGTAAGCGGTTGGAAAGCCCAGGTCGAGCTGGCCATTGTGGGCCGCGTTCACATGACAGATACCACAGTCTGTAGTGACTGATGGCAGGCTTGCATGGGCTGCATGTGCTCCGGCCGTGTCAGGAGAACTGCTGCCTGAGGGGGGCTGGCCATGACAGGCGGTACAATTGGTGTAATCAGGGCCTGCTGGAGGAGCCGCGGGCAGGACATCGGCAATGGCCTGGACCTCGTCTGTGGTCAGAGTGCTGAGGTAGCCCATATTGCCGACATTATTGTCGATGGCCGTTTGGATCTGGCTTGCGGTTCGTCCCGGTTTTCCGGTATTGGCCAACGTTCCGTGGCAGGCGGCACAATCAGTGCTGTAAAGGGCGGTTCCATCGGGAGGTGTCACTGGATTGACCGGTTGGGCTGCGGGCAGGACATCAGCAATGGCCTGGACCTCGCTTGAGGTCAGGGTGCTGAGAGAACCCATGTTGCCGACATTGTTGTCAATGGCGGTCTGGATCTGGGTAGCGGTTCGTTCCGGTTTTGTGGTGTTGTTCAAAGGACTGTGGCATCCAGCACATTCGCTGTTGTAAAGGGCAACGCCATCGGGTGGAGTTGCCGGATCTGGCTGCTGCGCTGCCGGAAGGGCATCGGCAATGGCCTGAACCTCGGTGGTTGTCAAGGTGTTGAGACTGCCCATGTTGCCGACATCAGTGTCAATGGCTGCCTGGATATCGGCTGCAGTTCGACCGGGTTTTCCGGTATTTGCTAATGTTCCATGGCAGGCAGCACATTCAGTGCCGTAGAGAGCGGTGCCATCCGGTGGTGTCACGGGATTGACCGGCTGAGCCGCAGGCAGGACATCAGCAATGGCCTGGATTTCTGCTGAAGTCAGGGTGTTGAGAGAGCCCATATTGCCGACATTGTCGTCAATGGCCGTCTGGATCTGGCCTGCGGAGCGATTTGGCAGGTTGCTTGTGGCCAGAGTACCATGGCACATGGTGCAGTTGTCAGTGTAGAGGCTGGTCCCATTAATTTCATTGGTTGGAACAAAACTGTTTGGGGAACGGGTGATAAATTGCATTTTGACCTGGGCTACGATCTGGCCCATGCCATCTTGAACGGCCTGCTCCACCAGGGTTGGATTAAAGGGTTCGTCGGCCTCCATCTGTTCTTTGGTGGATGCGACCAGGGTGCGCTGTTGTTGCAGGACGCTCATGATCAGGTCACCAAGCGTTGGCTGGCCTGTCAACTGGGGATCTTGAGCCAGTTCTGTTGTGATGCGGCTGAACTCTGTGCTACTTAATCTGCTGCGTACGGCATCGGCCACGCTGCTCAAGATCTCGATTTGATCATAGTCGTTAAGGTTATCCCCACTTGCCTGAAAATTACCGGTAATTTCCATGTAATCATTGACGGCCATATTGGCCTGAAGGCGCAAAAGAGTGCTGTTAGTGACCCCGGATGTCATCTGCAGGAGATCGTTTGTGGAATCGCCGTATCGCTCTATCATGGGATTACTGTACAGGTCATCAGTCGTCAGCCCGGAAAAGCCGGCATCAAACAGACTCTGCAGGACAGCGATCCTGGACATTCCATTAGCCAGCAGGGAGGTCAGAGGGGTGACGTTCACGGATGAAGAGTCGTCGTCTTCTATGGTCCGTCGTAACAGACCTTCAAATGGGGCACTGCCATGTAAACCCTTACTGGAGAGTTTCATCTCAATGGTTGAACCCTCGGTTAACGGATTAGGGAAACTGAAGACACCAAACTCGTTGGAAGCCGTAGACTGTCGCTGTAAAACCGTGGTTCCGTCTTGAGCTATTTCCTGGAAGACTGCCCCAACGATGTATGGATCAATGACAATTCCCTGGGTCACCGAACTTGTGTCGGGCAAGTCATCTGGTCCATCATCATCAACCGTATCCCCGCCTCCTCCGCCACCGCAGCCTGATAAGACTAAGACTAAGAGAAAGAGCAGGGCGCAAAGGGAATTGTAGAGTTTTTTTGGAATCAAAGTACAACCTCCTGTAGGAATCGGCGTATTGCCGTCAAATCAGATGGGTAATCGCCCTTCGACCAGACAGTCTGATCGAAGAACAATCAGGAACGTAGTATCTGTTTAAAAGAAAAAACGCATCCCAAGACAATAACAATTATTATCAAAATGTAAACACATAATAACAAATCTCATTGTTGCTCGAATTGCAAGGTGACGTGGGTAAAAAAAGACATGTGTGAGCGGATTCTTCCATGGGGGAGAGACTCTTTGAAGGACCAATGGGCCTTGAGTTGGGAGGAATTGTTGGGAGAGCAGGGGACCGGTCGCAATCAAGCGGTTTGGCTGGTTACAGGGGGGAGGTGCAGGGTTCAGTCAAAGAGATCTGTCAGTTTGAATTGAATGCCATCAAAAAGTCCCAGATCAGTGATTTTCAAGGATGGGATAACGGGCAGGGCCAGAAAGGACAAAGTCATGAAGGGGGTCTGAAACTGACACCCATTGGCTTTGACTCGCTGTTCGATGGCGCTGTACCGTCGGGCAGTGTCATCACAGTTACCAAGGCTCATGAGTCCTGCCACAGGGAGTTCCAGCCGCGTTTCGTCCTGTCCATGCACATAGCAGATCCCCCCGCCGCTTTCATGGAGCAGGTTGACGGCCCGGGAGAGGTCATGGTCATTAGAGCCAAGGGCAATGATGTTGTGAGAATCGTGGGCAATGGAAGAGGCCATGGCGCCATGCTTCAGGCCAAATCCACGAACAAAGGCGATGGTCGGGGGGGTGGGATGATATCGGTTCTGGACCAGGATCTTTAACAGGTCCTGATGTGGATCGGCAGTGACCAGAGTGGTGTTGACCGGCAGGGAAAAGTGGCCGGTACCGGTGACAATCTGACCGTCAGTCACTTCAATGATCTTGATGCTCGACCCTCTGGAGTTGACCTGCAGTTGTTCGGACCTAATCGGTATCCCGTTGAAGTGGTTGATCGGGCAGGTCGGTTCACAGTGAAAGAGTGATTGTCCCTTTGTGCTGACCAGTTCCCCATTGATCCAGGTTGCGCTGACCTCCATGGTTGTCAGGTCGCTGACCAGGATAAAATCGGCCGGATCTCCCTTTTGCAGGAGCCCAATCCCAAGCTGGTAGTGACGGACCGGGGTGACGCAGGCGCATTGCAGGATGTCAAAGAGATCATGGCCCAGGAGCAGAGCCTTCTGGACCAGTCGGTTGATATGACCACAGGCAAGATCACCGGGTTTCAGGTCATCGGTGCACAACATGCACTGCCCGGGATGGCTGCTGATCAGCGGGTGCAGATCGTCGAGATTACGGGCGCTTGATCCCTGGCGAAGCTGGATTTTCATGCCCAGATCGAGTTTCTCGTAACATTCCTCCAGGCTGAGCGATTCATGATCAGTGCTGATTCCTGCCCTGACATAGGCGCTCAGGTCAGCCCCGCGCAGGCCGGGGGCATGGCCATCCACTCTTTTTCCGGCTTTCCTGGCCGCCAGCAGCTTGGCCATGACCTCCTGATCCTGGTGGATGACACCTGGGACATTCATCATTTCTGCCAGAAAAAAGATGTCATCCCGTTCCAGCAAGGCTTCAACATGGTGGGCCGTCAGAGTTGCCCCGGAAGTCTCAAACCCGGTAGCCGGTACACAGGAGGGGGCACCGAAAAAGAACTTCATCGGCACCTGCTGGGCATTATTGATCATAAAATCAATCCCCGGGATACCAAGGACATTGGCGATCTCATGAGGATCAGCCACCACGGCGACCGTCCCATGAGTCACTGCTTGTTGTGCAAAAGCCGCCGGGGTCAGCATGGAGCTTTCAAGATGGATATGGGAATCAATCAACCCCGGTAGGATAAAAGGGCCAGAGCGACAGCCATCAGGGTCAGGTAGAATGTCAACAAGAGTTCCCTGGTTGACAACCAGGGTCCCTGGATATTTTCTCCTGGCCACCGGGTCAACAATAATGCCGGAGATCTTTTGCATGACTTTCCTGATCAATATAATGGGCAATTCTTCTAATGGAACTTCAGGGTTTTTAATCCAGTAATCTTTTCTGCCCTGTAATCTTCTGAATCGCGGCGATCTCCTGGGTCACTTCCAGGACACCCATATATTCCCCGGCATCACCATAGACAGGAAAATAGCGAATCAGAATCTTGTCATCCTTGAAGTTGATCCAGAACTCTGCCTTATCCAGGGTCTTCTCTTTGAATCCGTTGACAATCTTTGTGACCGTATCGACACTCTTGGCCGGATGGCATTTTTCGACCTGCCGTCCGATCACTGAACGAGTTCGAGGGAATATTTTATCTTTATCAAGGCGGTTAAAATAGGCAACAGAATCATGGGCATCCACAAAAGTGACCTCAAATGGCAGGGCCTCCATAATAGCATCGAGCTGTTTGTATGAGAGCGTCTCAATCAGTTTCTTTGAGCCTGTGCCACCCTTTTCGACTTCATGGACCATGGCTTGAAATTTCTCGAATGCCCCATCACCATAGGTCTCGCTGTTGACCAGATCAAATCTTTTCAGAAGATCAAGATTATCGTCTCCGCTGAATATTCTGCGTCCCATGGGGTATAAGACATCATTTTCCTTCCAGATATGATCTGCTCTGATGGTCAGGTATTCGAGCCCTTCCTGCGTAAAATGAATCCGTTCTTCAAGGGCCATTTTTTCAAGATCAGGCAGGGTTCGTAACATTTCTCCCAGGAGTTTGCGTTCTGCCTCATGCTCCATGAGCATGACACCCAGAGGGCCCCCTTCAATAGGAATTCCCATCTTGCCCATGAGAGGGAAAAGAATTTCTTCCTCTTTTCTGTTATGAATCTTGTCGCCAAACTGCAGCAGGAAGTCAAGGGCCCGCCCCAGTTGAACCGTATTGATTTTTTCGTCAGATTCTATTGTCTCAAGACATTGCTTCAGCACTTCCATGCAGCGTTCAATCAGTTCATGCTCAGCAATTAAATAATCATCCCATCGTGA
>CALENA010000070.1 GCA_937910875.1 uncultured Desulfobulbaceae bacterium
AGACCTTGGTCAGATCAAAAGGGTTGAAGCGAAAGGTTTCCGCCTCAAGTTCGGGCATGATCTGGACCTGGACGTTCCATCTGGGAAAGTTGCCCTGTTCAATGGCTTCAAAGAGATCACGCTGGTTGCTCTCTCGGTCTTTGGCAATGATCGCCTCTCCCTCTCTGTTGGTCAGGCATTTGATGCCCTGCTGGGTCTTGAAATGAAATTTGACCCAGAAACGTTCTCCCGCATCATTGATAAAGCTGTAGGTGTGGGAGCCATATCCGTTGATGTGCCGGAAGCTTTTGGGCAGGCCGCGATCGGAAAAGAGGGTGGTGACCTGATGGAGACTCTCCGGGGAGAGAGACCAGAAATCCCACATGGCCGTGTTGCTGCGCAGATTCGATTTGGGATGTCGTTTCTGGGTATGGATAAAGTCTGGAAATTTGAGGGGGTCGCGGATAAAAAAGACCGGAGTGTTGTTGCCCACCAGGTCAAAGTTCCCCTGTTCGGTGTAAAATTTCAGGGCAAAACCGCGCACGTCACGCTCGGCATCGGCTGCGCCGCGTTCACCGGCAACTGTTGAAAAACGCAAAAAGACCGGGGTCTTCTTGCCCACTTCTGAAAAAAGCTTGGCCTTGGTGAATTTGCTCAGGTCATGGGTGATGGTGAAGGTGCCGTGGGCACCAGACCCTTTGGCGTGCACCACGCGTTCCGGGACCCGCTCTCTGTTCTGGTGGGCCAGTTTCTCAAGCAGCTGATAGTCTTGCATCAGGACAGGGCCACGGGCTCCTGCGGTCAGAGAATTCTGGTTATCGGCAATCGGGTTGCCGCCTGTGGTGGTCATTGTCTGAGAACTCATTACAGCCTCCTGTATCAGGTGAAAAGTAAATGGTTCAATGGATCTTGAACCGGAAAACAGATTATCAGTATCATACTGTCAACTGACAGATGATGTCAAAATCGTCATTCTTGCCGAGTTGCCTGCAAAATAAAGATTTTCGTTCAAGATAACGGCATGTGAAAAATTGTACCTGAGTCCTTGCCGGAACAGGTGCAGCAGGTACCTTCAAGGACAACATTTTTTTTGATTATCTCTCCCCAACCGCTCATCGTTGCCGGGACCTGGGTTTCATCAAAAGACGTCCAGATAAAATCGGTCATGGCCCCGCATTCACGGCAGACGGCATGGTGGTGGCTGAATCGTTCCACCTCATAACGGGCCTGGCTCTCACCGGTCTGCACTCGGCTGATCAGGCCATGTCTGTTCAGGGTCGCAAGGGTCCTGTAGACAGTATCAAGAGAGATCGTCGGCAGTCTTTTTATGATCCGTCGATAAAGAACCTCGGCCGAAGGATGATCGTAGGCCTGTGCCAGTTCCCGGTAAATTTCCAGGCGCTGGTGAGTGACCTTGAGGCTTGCCTTCCGGCAGCTGTTCTCAAACGCGGCCATTCTCTCAGAGAGATCAGATGAAGCCTGCAGGTTCATATAATTTACCAGATAAGAATAATTCTTTTTAACATCATATGGTGTTTGTGGGGGAATGTCAAATAAAAATGGTGTTGCCTTGAGGTGTCTCACAGAAAGACATCTGGCATGGAATGGCAGGTGTGGAAAAAAGCTGCGCAGGAGGGAATGTGATAAACAGTGAGCAAAGTTACAGGGAGATGAGCAGTCTTGCACCGTGTTGATGCATTTCCAGCTTGAAGGCGGCAGAACGTCCGTTGACAAGTCGGTCAAGTTCATCTTGGAAGGCGGGGCCATGATTCTTGATCTGGGTATGGACAAGTTCATGGAGGATGACATAATCCATTAATTCTGCAGGTAACAGGACCAGGCGGATGTTGAGGCTGATATTGTTTGTGGCGGAACAGCTTCCCCACCTGGTTTTTTGACTGCGGATTGAAACTCTGTCGTATGAAAAATCATGCAGCTCAGCCAGTTCATTCAGGCGTCGAATCAGCTGTGTCCTGGCTTTTTTCATATCCGGAACGTGGTTTTCCTCTTGAGCGGCTAAGTGCTCCTGCTCTATGGCGTGGAGCCTGACAAGTTGCTTCAGAATCCATGGCTTTTTCGTCAGGACGGCATCAAAGGCGTCTTGTAAGACCACTTTTCTTGGAATGGCAACCCGAATTGTTTTAAAGGGTTTGAGAGAGATGATAAGTCGTTTTGCCCTGGTACTGGTTTCAAAAAAGACCGGACCAATATCTGGGATCAAAAGTGTTGTCTTGTAGTTCATCAGATGGACTCAAGGCCCTTAGCCGTGGATGCTCAGGGCAAAAATAAGGTTGAAAATGGTGTTTGTTCTGTCAATGATCTGCAACAAAAAAAGGGGTTAAAGACAAATTTGCCTTTAACCCCTTTTTCAGATCTGGTCGGGACGAGAGGATTTGAACCTCCGACCACTTGACCCCCAGTCAAGTGCGCTACCAGACTGCGCTACGCCCCGAAATGTAAAAAGATATGTACCACTCACCGTCCTGACTGTCAACTAAAGGTGGCCTTTGGACTGGTTTTCTTTTACCGTTTGCAGTCCAGTAAGGATTGGAGTTTTTGCAACTCGACCTTGATGGTCTTCAGGCGGTTTTGTGGAAGGATGTCTGTTTTGGCCTCAACGACTGACTCTGTGGTGTTATGGTCTCCGGCCAGATATTTTCGGGCACCGGAAATGGTGTATCCCTCAGTATGAAGGAGACGTTTAATGGTCAGAATCAGTTGAACATCAACCCTGCGGTAGAGGCGTTGTCCGGAATGGGCGCGTTTGGGGCGGATGGCTGAGAATTCACTCTCCCAGTAGCGCAGGACATGGGGCGCCAGCTCGGCCAGTTGAGCGACCTCGCCGATCTTGAAATAGCGCTTGTCCGGGATCTCACCTATCATATTCGCGTGTTGGCACCTTGTGACAACAGGGCAACTGGTTTATTTGTTGACCAGGTCTCTGAGTTTCTTGCTGGGACGGAAGGTGATCATCTGTCTCGGTTTGATGGTGATTGTTTCGCCGGTGCGGGGATTACGGCCACGACGACTGTTTTTATCCCGGACCAGAAATGTCCCAAAATGGACAAACTTGATCGAGTCATTGCCGAGCAGGGATGATTTCATGCCGTCGAGGAATGAGTCCACCAGAGCCGTACAGGTGTTCTGTGGATAGCCCAGCTGGTCATTAATGGCCTCGGCGATTTCTTTACGGGTCAGGTTACCTTTGTTCATGTTCATTATCCTTGTCTGAGGCTCCCGTCGAAGCGGGAGGCCAGCATGTTGACGATTTTTGAATGTGATTTTTCAACGAGTTTTTCAGTCAGAGTCTTCTGGGCTGAGCGGTATGTCACAGACATTGCGACACTCTTGTGATCAGCTTCAATATTCTGACCCTGATAGACATCAAATATTTCACAAGATTCGATCAACTGATCCTTGGTTTCGCGGATGGCCTTCAAAAGATCGCCTGCCGGGACATGATTGGGAATGACCAGGGCAATATCCCGCTTGACCGCAGGAAAAACCGGCAGGGAGTTGAAGTTCTTCCGGCTCGGTGTCTCGGAACAGAGACGATCAAAATTGATGTCAAAGTAATACACGTCCTGTTTTACCCCAAATTTCCGCGCAATCACAGGAGAAATTTTCCCCAAGGTACCGATTTGTTCTGTCTGGTCATGGATGGTCAGGCACTGACCAGGCACGGTATACGGTTCGACCGCAGCAGTATCCGGGACCTGGAAGGAAATAGCGGTGTCATGGGTATCTGGAGAAAGACGGAGCCCCTCAAACAGGTATTCCACAGCCCCCTTGGCATCAAGAATATCGACTGGTGCGGGCTTGGAATGGAGGCTTGGCGATGTGCCATGCCGGTTACCGCTGAGAACTCCGGTCAGAAAAGTAATTTCGATGGGCTGGAGGTCATGGCCCGTGGGGGTGAAGACCTTGCCGATCTCAAAAAGCCTTACTGCGGTCTTTTGAAAGCTGACATTGCGCTGGACGTTTTCAAGAAGACCGGGCAGGAGCATGGTCCGCATGACGGCCTGTTCTTCACTGAGCGGATTAAGCAGTTTGACCTGCTCAAGACGCGAGTCGTCAGTGCTGATATCCATCCTCTGCGGATGTTCACTGCTGCTGAAACTGTAGTTGATGGCCTCAGAAAAGCCGGCCCCCGTGAGGAATTCACGGGCCTGTGCCCGCAGCTGGCGATTTTTGTCCTGCTCTGGATAGCTCATATGGACAGTCGGCAGGGACGTAGGAATGGTATTGTAGCCCACCAGACGAGCAACTTCCTCAATTAGATCGACCTCACGATCAAGATCAACCCGGAAAGTGGGTGGATTGACCCAGAGGGTGTCCGGATCTTTTTGTTTGGTCCGTATGCCGATGGATTGCAGGAGTTCGCTGATTGTTTCGGCATCAAAGGTCATGCCCAGCAGTGCTGAGGTGCGGGAGATGCGCAGGGTCAGGGAATTCAAGGGACGGACACCGCCGTAAAGGTCCCGTCCCATATCCGTTTCCGCTGTCCCTCCGGCCAGTTGACAGATAAGTTGTGTGGCTCGCTCCATGGCCACCACGCAGCCGCCTGGATCAATACCCCTTTCAAAGCGATATGAGGCCTCGGTGGCCAGCTTGAGACGGCGGGCAGTCTTTCTGACTGAAACCGGGTTGAAGCAGGCACTCTCCAGGAGCACTTCTGTGGTGTCTGGGCTGACCTCGGAGTTGAGTCCGCCCATGATTCCGGCCAGGGCCACGGGGCGGTCCCGGTCGCAGATCAGGAGAGTATCCCGCTCCAGTGGCCGCTCAACACCATCTAGAGTGATGAAGGACGTCTCGTTATTGCGTGGCTGGCGGACAAGAATGGCTCCGCCGGCCAGGTTCTTGAAATCAAAGGCGTGCAAAGGCTGACCATACTCCATCATCACATAGTTGGTGATATCGACCACATTGTTGATGGGACGGACACCAACGGCCAGCAACCGCTTGCGCAGCCACCATGGTGAGGGGGCAATGGTCACTCCGGATATCAGCCGAGCCCCGTAACGTGGGCAAAGCTCAGAGGACTCAACATCAACAGAGAAACGGCGATCCCGGATCGTAAGCGTTGCTTCTTCAACAGGGCGGCTCAATGGTCGGCGGGTGATCCCTGCCACTTCACGGGCAATACCGATCACTGAGGTGCAGTCCGGCCGATTCGGGGTAAGGTCAACCTCGATCAGGGTATCATTCAAACCGAGGGTTTCAATAAAGGACAGGCCATGGCCAGTATCCACAGGCAGTTCCATGATCCCTGTGTGTTCCTGGCTCAGGCCAAGTTCCAATTCCGAGCAGAGCATGCCATAGGAATGAACCCCACGGATCTTAGACTTCTTGATCTTCGTTCCGTCGGGAAGCACGGTGCCGGGCAAGGCAACACAGGTCACCAGGCCTGCCCGGGCATTGGGGGCGCCGCAGATGATCTGATGGGTCTCGTCACCCACGGCAACCTGACACAGACTCAGATGCTCGGTGTCAGGAAGGGGCTCAGCACTGATAATCAGCGCTGTTTTAAGTGGAGCCAGTTCCTGAAAGAGTTCTTCGACCGAGTCGACTTCAAGGCCAAGCATGGTCAGGTGATCGGCCAGTTGCTGCGGGCTGACACCGTCGGTATTTACATAGTCATTTAACCAGTCAAGCGTAACCTTCATGGGGGGCGTTCCGTCTGAGTATGAATGGTTCAGGAATAAGGATATCTGAAATCGGGCTGGCCGGCTGGGGCCTAAAACTGGGACAGGAAACGAAGATCATTCTCATAGTAGAGGCGAATGTCATCGATGCCGTATTTCAGCATGGCGATTCGCTCAATGCCAAGGCCAAAAGCAAAGCCGCTGTACTTTTCAGGATCGTATCCGACTTGTTTGAAGACCTCCGGGTCAATCATGCCGGCCCCTAATATCTCAAGCCAGCCAGTCTTTTTACAGACCCGACAGCCCTTTCCGTTGCAGATGACACAGGCAATGTCCACTTCAGCACTGGGCTCGGTAAAGGGAAAGAAGCTGGGGCGGAAGCGCAGGGGCAGATCAGCGCCGAATATTTTTTGGGTAAAGACGCTGAGGACACCCTTGAGGTCGGCAAAGGAAACATTGGTGTCGACCAGAAAGCCTTCCACCTGATGAAACATAGGGGTATGGGTAATGTCTGAATCGCAACGGTAGACCTTGCCAGGGGCGATTACCCGCAGGGGAGGGTCCTGTTGCTCCATAATCCGGGCCTGCATGGGTGAGGTGTGCGTCCGCAGCAGGATCGAGTCACTGATATAAAAGGTGTCGTGCATGTCCCGGGCCGGATGATGGGCCGGGATGTTCAGGGCCTCGAAGTTGTAACGGTCCTGCTCAACGTCTGGGCCTTCGGCCACAGAAAAACCCATGCTCTCGAAGATCGCGCAGACCTCGGTCATAATCTGGGTTATCGGGTGAAGTTTGCCGCGTTCAGGCCGCCTGCCGGGCAGGGTCAGGTCAACAGCGGTGGCCTGCGCCGCTGTTGGTCCACCACCGGAGGCGAGTTGGTCCTTCTTATCACTGAAGGCCTGCTCAACCTGTTTCTTGACGGTGTTGGCCAGTTGACCGAGTCGGGGTTTGTCCTCTTTCGGAACGGACTTGAGCTGCTCCATAATTGCGCTGAAACGGCCCTTTCGGCCGAGAAAGCGAATCCGGAATTCTTCGAGTCCGTTGGCAGTGTCAATGCGTTCCAGATCCTGTGAGGCTTCATGCTCCAGGGTACGTAGCTCTTGCTCCATGATCGGCGTCTTGGGGTGGTCGGTGCTCAATGAAAGGCTGCTGCAAAAAGATCTGATTCTGTGACAGCCAGAAAAAAACTGCCGGTTTCAATGAGACTTGAAACCGGCAGAGGGTGAAGACCAAACTCTGTCAAAGAGAAGAGTGTCAGGCGTTGGCTGCCGCTGCAATCTTGACAACTTCGCTGAAGGCGACGCCGTCAAGGATAGCCATGTTGGACAAAACTTTGCGGTCAAGCTCAATGCCGGCCTTTTTCAGTCCGCCAATTAACTGGCTGTAACTCATGTCATTCATGCGGGCACCGGCATTGATCCGGGCAATCCACAAACGACGGAAATCGCGTTTTTTGGTGCGCCGGTCGCGATAGGCATAGACAAGAGCGCGGTCAACGGCCTCAGTGGCAGTACGGTAGAGGCGAGAGCGGCCGCCCCGATAGCCTTTGGCAAGATTGAGAACTTTGTTTCTTCTTCTGCGGGCTTTAAAGCCCCTGGTCACGCGTGGCATGTCAAAACTCCTTTTGATTCCCGTGTCCCAGGACCTTGGTCCGGTGGCGGGGGTGTTGACGTTTTAAGTGGTTGAGTCAGGCGGGAACATTCCCGTCAAACTTGCGGTTTACAGGTAAGGGAGAATAGCCCGGATACCTTTGGCGTTGGCACTGTCAACTAATCCGGCCTTGCGAAGGTTCCGTTTTCTCTTGGTGGACTTCTTGGTCAGAATGTGGCTGGTAAAGGCCTTTCCACGTTTGATCTTGCCGGAACCTGTCTTTTTGAAGCGCTTTGCTGCACCTCGATTGGTCTTCATTTTTGGCATAATAAAACTCCTTTGACTTCAAATACAGAGGCCTTTGTTTACAACTCGCCATGTAACGCAAGTGCAAACGTAGCCGGTTGCAGGTTATGTCCTAATATAATCCGATGCAGAAAGGATTCTCTGTAACAGACCGGTATTGCGTTGTTCTCAGTTTTTGGGGCCGACAAACATGACCATCTGCCGTCCTTCCATCTTGGGCTGTTGGATGATCAGTGCGTCTTCTTCAAGAGCGCCGGCAATTTTCAGCATGGCCTCCATGCCAATGGTCTGGCAGTAGACGATTTCACGTCCGCGAAAGCGCATGGTGATTTTGACCTTATTTTTTTGTCCAAGAAACTTCTTGATATTCTTGATCTTGAAGTCAAGATCGTGATCATCAGTCTTTGGCCGGAATTTGATTTCCTTGGTCTCGACCGTGGTCTGTTTCTTCTTTGCTTCTTGCTGCTTCTTTGCCTGCTCGTAACGGTACCGATCATAATTCATGATCCGGCAGACAGGAGGTTCGGCGGTGGCTGACATTTCAACGAGGTCAAGCCCCTGATCATTGGCCATCGCACGGGCTTCATCTGAGGTGATGACTCCCAACTGTTCGCCATCGCTGCCGATGACCCGAACCTGCGGGTAACGAATCAACTCGTTCGTCTTGTCTTTCACCTCACGCTGGACTGGTGTTCTATCGCCACGCTTTCTAATTGTGATACCTCCTTGAACCAGTGTTACTAAAAAATATTATTTATAGACAATGTAATAAAATTACAGGCCGCGCCCTGCCTGGCATTCACGGTTAACCATTTCGGCAAAGTGTGCAACGGTCATGGCCGGGAGGTTTTTGCCGTTGCGCAGGCGAACGGTGATGGTTCCCTCTTCTTTCTCCTTGTCTCCGACAATGAGCATGTAAGGAGATTTGACCAGTTGGGCTTCCCTGATCTTATAGTTCAATTTTTCATTGCGCAAATCTTTTTCGACTCGAAGACCGGATTTTCTCAGTTGGTCGTAGACTTGTTCGCAGTATTCGATCTGATCATCGGTGATATTGATGATTCTGGCCTGGACCGGGGCAAACCACAGGGGGAAGGCACCGGCATAATGTTCGATAAGAACACCGATAAAACGTTCCAGTGAACCCATCAGGGCCCGATGGATCATGATGGGCTGGTGACTCTGATTGTCTGAACCAACATAGCTGATATTAAATCGTTCCGGCAGGTTGAAGTCAACCTGAATGGTTGAGCATTGCCATGAGCGACCGAGCTGGTCCTTGATCTTGATGTCGATCTTGGGACCGTAAAATACCCCTTCGCCAGGATCGATTTCATAGCTCAGTCCCTTTTTGTCCAGGGCCTGTTTCAGCGCTTCGGTGGCCTGATCCCAGTTGTCATCTGAGCCGACGTATTTTTCAGGTCGGGTTGAGAGGTAGATGTCGTACTGATCAAAGCCAAAGGTCCGCAGAATCAGAAGATTGAGCTCCAGGATGTTAAAAATCTCATCCTGAAGTTGATCCGGACGGCAGAAGATATGGGCGTCATCCTGGGTAAATCCACGGACCCGGAGGAGCCCATGCAGGGCCCCGGCCCGCTCATAGCGGTAAACCGTTCCCAGTTCACACCAGCGGATCGGGAACTCACGATAGCTGCGTTGATGACTGTTATAGACCCCGATGTGAAAGGGGCAGTTCATGGGTTTGAGCTGGTACTTGACCTCGTCGATTTCCATGGGCGCATACATGTTTTCGCCGTAAAAGTCGAGGTGGCCGGATGTCTTCCACAGATCCTGCCGGGCGATATGCGGGGTGTAAAGCAACTCGTAGTCGTGCTGGTAATGGGCCTCTTTCCAGTAATCTTCGATCAGGCAGCGCAGGCGTGCACCTTTGGGCTGCCAGAGAATAAGGCCAGGGCCGATCTGATCGTCTGTGGTGAAGAGCTGTAGTTCTTTTCCGAGCCGGCGATGGTCGCGCTTTTTGGCCTCTTCGAGCTGGTTGAGATATTTTTTCAGGCCCTTGTCGTCAAAGAAAGCGGTGCCGTAGATGCGCTGGAGCATCTCTCTCTTCTCATCACCCCGCCAGTAAGCACCAGCCACCCGCAGCAGTTTGACTGCCTTGATCCAGGATGTGTCCGGCAGATGAGGGCCACGACAGAGGTCAACGAACTCGCCCTGGTGGTACAGGGAGATGGTATCGTTGTCCAAATCCTTGAGCAGCTCGACCTTGTATTTTTCGTTCTGGTCAGTAAAGGTCTTGATGGCGGTCTGGCGGTCGATCTCTTGCCGGACAAAGGGCAGTCCCTGGCTGATAATCTCAGCCATCCGGGCCTCGATTGTGTCGAAGTCTTCAGGGGTAAAGGGCGTGCTGTGGTCAAAATCGTAATAAAAGCCATCTTCAATGGCAGGTCCGATGGCAACTTTCACCTCGGCGCCAAAGACATCACGGACCGCCTGGGCCATGACATGGGCTGCGCTGTGGCGCAGGATGTCCAGACCGGCTGGGATATCAATGGTGATCGCTTCCAGGGTTGCGTCCTGGGTCAGGAGGCTCGACAGGTCACGAGGCTCTCCGTTCACCAGGGCAGCCACTACTCGCTTGCGCTGCTTCTTGGAGAGCAGGCGATCCATTGCCTCGCCAACGGTGATCCCGGTAGTCAGGGTAACGGGCTCGCCACCCTGAATTTGTAGTTGTATATCACTCATTTATTATGTGCGGCTCTTGGAATAACAAAGGCTAAAGAGTAAACGATCACTCGTTTGATTCTTTAGCCTCTGTAAGCTGGTAGGCGCGGGCGGTTTCGAACCGCCGACTTCTACGATGTCAACGTAGCGCTCTCCCCCTGAGCTACGCGCCTGTGCAGTCTATTGAGCAAGAATTTTGAACTCTCGTGAAGCACAAACCAATTACCACTAAACACAGTTGCCGTCAAGGGAAAACTAGTGGTTCTTCAGTGAATATCGGCATACTGGCTACGTAGTTGGGGTGCGGCTTTCGATGGCCCGGGCCAGGGTGTGCTGGTCGGCATATTTAATGTCCATGCCCATGGGAATACCGCAGGCCAGACGGCTGACCTTTATCCCCTTGTTGTGCAGACGGTCGATGACGCAGGAGGCCGTTGCCTCTCCAGGAACAGTGGAGCTGGTGGCGATCAGGACCTCGCGAACCGTGCCACTCTCGACCCGGGCGATCAACTCTTTAATTTTGATCTCATCAGGGCCAATGCCCTCCATGGGGGAAAGGACGCCATGGAGGATATGATACTGGCCTCGGAATGATGCCGTCTTTTCAATGGCCAGCAGGTCGCCTGGCTGCTCAACGACACAGATCATCTCGCTGCTTCGTCGGGGGTCAGCGCAGATGACACAGGGATCGTTTTCTGAAAAGGTAAAGCAGATAGAACAAAGCTGGATAGATTGATGCAGGCTGTTCAGGGATGCGGCCAGTTCGCGGGCCTCTGAGGCCGGACGGCGCAGGATGTTGAGGGCCAGTCGGGTTGCGGTCTTGCGGCCGATACCAGGCAGTCTGCTGAAGCTGTCGATGAGTCGTTCAAGGGCTGGGGGGACGACTTGCATGATCTAAAACATGTTCGAGAGGCCGGGGATATTGATGCCTCCGGTCAGTTTGCCTAGCTCTGCCTTGCCCAGTTCTTTGGCCCGGCGCAAGGCATCGTTGGTGGCTGCGGTGATGAGATCCTGGAGCATTTCTGCCTCATTGGGATCGATCACTGCCGGTTCAAGGGCTATGCTCAAAATTTCACTTTTCCCGTTGACCGTGACCGTGACCATGCCGCCGCCGGCAGTGCCAATGACGGTCTTCTGGGCCAGTTCATCCTGGACCTTGGCCATGTTCTGTTGAATTTTCTGGGCCTGCTGCATGATGCTGCTCATATCCATGGGACAATACCTACTGTTAAGAGTGGGGTTGAAAATGGGAAGATAAGTTATTCTGCTCTACCTGAACCGTGGACCAACCCGGATGTCACCCACCTGACCGTTAAAAATCTCAGTTGCCATTTGCACCAGGGGATCGTTGGAGAGCTGGTGCCGTTGTTTTTTGGGGCTGTCGCTGTTGGCTTGATCCGGGGTCTGGTCAGCTTCCGGAAGGACAAAACGTACAGTGAGTTCTTTCTGGAAAAAATCAAGGGTGTATTCGGTGATCAGTTTGGTGTTTTCCCTGGTGCGTAACAGGGCGCAGTTATTGGGATCAGTGTAGTGGAGACGGAGTTCCTGGCCGGCTTCTTTGGCGGAATCGGCTCGCTGCAGGTCCTGGGCCATCCACAAAGAGCGGTCACGTACATATTCAATAAAAAGCGGCCAGTCGCGACGCACGTTCCGGGTATGGGCGTGGAGAGAGTAAGCTGACCCAGGTTCAGCGGCCTCTGGTTCCTGTAACGACTGCGGCTCCTGGAGGAGTGGTGACGGCCTGCGAGAGGACTGATCGTCAATCGGTGCGGGTTGACTGGCTTGGAGATGATCCGGGGCGCCAGCCGTCACGGATGAACTTGTCTGGTCCGGCTCCTGAAGGGGTGGCAGAGGAGGGACAGGTGGTGTTGAAGCAGCCGGAGGTGGTGGAACGACTGGCGCCGGCTGAGGCGATGTGCTTGCTCTGACCGGCTCCTGTTTCTGCAGGGACTCGGGTGTGCGGACCAGTTCCTGTTGATCTGGTGCAGGATCTGGCGTTATCCTCTCAGCTTTTTTTTTTCCTGTACGACTCTCAGGTTGGGTGCCCGAACTGACCGGAATGCTGGTCAGGATCTGGTTGACTCGGCTCAGCAGTTCACTGACCGGGACCACATTGTCGGCCTCAATGGCCTTGAGAAAGGTAGTTTCCAGGGTCAGCCGTGGTTGGCTGCTGGTGCGGATATTTTCGATCCCCTGCATGAGCAGGTTGAGCTTCTGGTGCAGGGTCGGCAGCGAGTATTGAGCAGCCATCTCCTCCAGGACAGCGAGTTCGCTCTCCGGCAGGTCAAGGAGTGTGGTGCACCCCTTGATTTTGCAGAGAATCAGGGAGCGGAAATAATCGAGTAACTCGTTGGTGAACCGTTTGAGATCCATGCCAAAATCAAAGGTCTCATCCAGGGCCTTGAGTGCTTCGGCCGCATCCTTATCAAGCAGGGCTCGAGCCAGGCGGGTGATCACCTCGTGGTTGACCAGGCCCAGAACCTCAACCACCTCGGCGACGCTGATGCTCTGTTCGCCGTAAGAAAAGACCTGGTCCAGCAGACTGAGACCGTCGCGCACTGAACCCTCGGCCTCTCGAACGATAAGATCCAGGGCGGCCGAAGCCAGTTCGACCCCTTCTTCGCCCGCCAGTTTCTGAAAATGGTTCCGCAGTTCCTGGGCCGGGATTCGTTTCAGTTCATAGCGCTGACAGCGGGAAAGGATGGTGATGGGGATCTTGTGCAGTTCGGTGGTGGCGAACATGAAGTAAACGTGGTCCGGCGGCTCTTCCAAGGTCTTGAGCAGGGCATTGAAGGCCTCGGTGGTGAGCATGTGGACTTCATCAATGATGATGACCCTGAACTTGCCTGAGACAGGCAAAAAGCGGATCTTCTCCTTGAGTTCTCGAATCTCCTGGATACCGCGGTTGGAGGCGCCGTCGATCTCGGTCAGATCGAGGGCCGAACCATTGGTGATGGCCAGGCAGGATTCACATTGATTGCAGGGATTGTCTGTCGGTGCCTGGACACAGCTGATGGCCTTGGCCATGATCCGGGCCAGGGTGGTCTTGCCCACGCCCCGGACGCCGGAGAAGAGGATGGCGTGTGCGACCCGATTGCGGCGGAGACTGTTCTGCAGGGTCTTGACGATAGACCGCTGACCCACAACCTCGTCAAAGGTCTGGGGCCGGGCTTTTCGGGCAAGTACCAGATATGACATGGGCAATCAGGGGCGGTTGAGGAAAGGGGCTTTGGGTCCTCAGGAAAAGATGATAGCCGGGCACCCCTGAAACACACAGAGGGAGTCATTACCGTTGCTTCCTCCCGGACCTGGCGGAGTTCATGATCCTCTGTTGCACAGGACCCGGCTATCAAAAATGAAAGTAACTTATCTGGCAGTATCGCAACTGCTTTGCCATCGGCCTGCTCGCATAAGCAGGCTATAAATCACGGGGCCTCTTTAGCGTACCTGCAACACTGTTCTCCAGGTACAGCTTATAGAGCCAAAGCACCGTTATTTGCCTTGAGTTGGATAGTTGTAAATGAATCTGAAATACTCAACGGGGCTGCCCCCACAGGATTGTCTGTGTTTACACCAGACCGGTCAGGATTGTCAAGGAGATTCCCCTTGGTTGACACGGTATGGAGATGTGGATGAGATGAGGATTTGGCTCCTGATCAGGTCGATCGGCCCTGGGACCTGACGGTCCACGATTACCGTCTTTAGCAACTGATTTTTTTGGCCAAGGGTCATTGGAACTTGGTGAATCCTATGTCGATGGCTGGTCTCTTTCAGTGAAAACAAAAAAACCCCTGTAACCAAAACAGGTTACAGGGGTTTTGACATATGGCGGAGAAGGAGAGATTCGAACTCTCGGTACTTGCGTACACACGCGTTCCAGGCGTGCACCTTAAGCCACTCGGTCACCTCTCCAAAGGTGTGATTACGGCAGAAAATACTGAGTGACTTTGTAAACCGAACGGCTGGATTTGGCAATCAAAAAGACCAGCAGGCGTGAAAAAAGGACGAAAAAGAGGTGGGCTTTATTACTTATGTTGTGCGGTTTTCCTGGCGCTTTTTTCTGAAAAAAAGACGAATAAGCTCAGCGCATTGATCCTGGCACACGCCTGAGACGACCTGCAGCTGGTGGTTCAGAAGACCGTCCTGGCCGATCTGGTAGCGGGAGGTGGCGGCCCCGGTTTTGGGGTCGGTGGCGCCGTAGACCAGGCGGGAGACCCGGGCGTGAAGAATGGCTCCCATACACATGATGCAGGGCTCCAGGGTGACGTAGAGAGTGGTGCCGGGCAGGCGGTAGTTGCCCATGAGTCTGGCGCCTTTGCGCAGGACCAGGATCTCGGCGTGGGCCGTGGGGTCTGAGAGGCTGATCGGGCTGTTGGCGGCTTGGGCCAGAAGGGTATCCGTGTTGACCAGCACCGCGCCCACCGGAACCTCACCGTGCTCAGCCCCGATCCTGGCCTGTTCAAGTGCCAGCTCCATAAAATAGTGGTCGCGTTGTTGCTGGTCGTCCATATGAAGGAGATAAAGAGGGTCGTCAGTGGAGTTCTTCCACTTGCGTGAGCATTGCCTCAATCAGGTCCAGGCCCTGCTGCCAGAAATCTGCCTGGTCAAGGTCAATGCCAAAGGGGGCGAGCAGTTCAGTTGGTGAGGCGGAACCGCCGGCTGCCAGCAGGTCGAGGTAGCGGGGGGCAAAGGACGCACCTTCCCGCAGGTGGATCTGATAGAGGGCAAGGACCAGCAACTCGCCAAAGGCGTACGAGTAAACATAGCCTGGAGTGGCCAGAAAATGAGGAATGTAAGACCACCAGCAGCTGTAGTCATCACTCAAGGTGATCGAATCACCAAACATCTCTCTCTGGGTTTCCATCCAATAGCGGCCGAGGAGTTCCGGGCTCAGCTCGCCCAGTTCGCGTCTTCCTTCGTGCATTCGCTGTTCAAAGCGGTTCATGGCGACCTGGCGGAAGACCGTCGCAAAGATTGATTCCAGTTTTTGGCAGATAAAGGCCTTTTGCTGGGCTGGGCTGGTCAGCCGCTTCAGCTGGTTCTGAAAGACCAGAAGCTCGGCAAAGACCGAGGCCGTCTCGGCCAGGACCAGCGGGGTGTTACTGTTGAAGTGGCCCTGATGTGCGGCCAGGACCTGGTGGACACCGTGTCCCAGTTCGTGGGCTACAGTTGAGACATCACGGATATTGCCGGTATAGTTGACCAGGACATAGGGGTGAACATCCGGTACACAGGAATGGGCAAAGGCACCGCCCCGTTTGCCGTGCATGATGGGCGCATGAATCCATTGCTGATCAAAAAAGTTATTGGCATGTCCCGCCATCTCCGGAGAAAAATCATGGAAGGCGGAAATAACCATCTCCCGGCATTCGTCCCAGCCCACTTTGGTCTCTGGCAGACCGGGTATGGGGGCGTATCGGTCGTAATCAGAGAGTGTCTCCAGACCTAAAAGATCACGCTTGACCCGGTAGTAACGCCGGACGATATCGGTTCGGTCCATAACCGCGCTGATCAGGGCATTGACCGTAGAATCTGAAAGCTCGTTGTCCAGATTCATGGCCTCGATCCAGCTCGAGTGGGAACGGAGCCGGTCGCTGATCATCTTGTCGGCGGCCAGGGTGTTAAAGATGTGTGTCAGTATATGGCTCTGGTCCTTGAGTCCTGCGGTAAGATCACGTGCTGCTGTTTGCCGCACATTCCGGTCGCTGTGATAGAGATCGGTGAGGACCTCTTCTTCGGTCCGTTTCTGTTTGCCGAAACGCAGACCTCCGATCACCTTGTCGAACAAGGTGTTCCATGCGCTGTTGCCCACCGGCGCGTATTCCAGGAGTAGGGCCTCCTCGCTTTCGCTCAGCTGATGCGGACGAAAGCGGCGCAGAGAGCTCAGGTAGTGGCGATAGTGCTTGAGTGTGGCGTGAGCCAGGAGTTCTGCGGCCCGGTCATCAGCTATCAGGTTCCATTCCAGCTCAAAAAAGACCACCTGCTTCTCACAGGCGCTGGACTCTTCCTCGATCAGCTGCTGCAGGGCACCGGCCTTTGGATTGTCGATCTGGGTGGTGAAGTTGAGAAAGGCGTAGGTGCCAAGCTTGCTCAGGACTTCATCAAGTCTTTCCAGCTGCTGAATCAGTTCCAGCAGGCCTTCAGGTCCGAGTTGGGCCACCTGGCCATGGGAATAAGCCTTGATTTTACTGGCCTCATCCCGGCACCAGGCAAGATCGTTTTTGAGTTTTGGGTCATCAGGACTGTCGTAGAGGTCACTCAAGCGCCATAAAACTTTGGTGGTGGCCAATTGATCATTTAACTGCTGCTGCTCATCCATGTGCTTAAGCCCTGATCAACGGAGACTGGAGATGAAAGGGCCGACCGCTGCCGGGCCGTGTTCTTCCACCAGTTTGATGGTCCTGGAACCGATGACTGCCATGTCTGCCTTGCCTTTGAGAGCCGTCACGTCCTCTCGATCCTGGATACCGAAACCCACGGCCAAAGGGAGTGTTGTTGCTGCTCGGCAGCGGGCCAGATAGGTGTTGAACTCCTCGCCGAACTCAGACTTGGTTCCGGTCACCCCGCGCCTGGCCACACAGTAGATGAATCCGGCCCCATGACCGGCCAGTTCACTCATTCGTTTATCGGTGGAGGTGGGGGCGTAGATCAAGATGGGGGCAATTTCGTTTTCTTTTGCCAGACGCAGATAATCAGCCCCCTCTTCCGGTGGCAGGTCTGGGACAATCAGCCCCTTGATCCCGGCCTGTCTGGCCTCTTCCATAAAGGCCTGTTCGCCGTACTTGAAAATGATGTTGTAGTAGGTCATATAGAGGAAGGGGATGTCGTGGGTCGCGGCCATCTCGGCGCCAAAGGCCAGGCAGTTGGAAACCCGTGTGCCGGCAGTAATGGCTTGCTGGTTGGCCTTGAGGATCACCGGGCCGTCGGCCATGGGTTCGGAAAAGGGAATCTGCATCTCAATGCAGTCAACGCCTGCGGCCACCATCTGGGCAATCACCTCGCGATTGGCCTCAAAAGAAGGGTAGCCAAGGACAATGTGCGTCATCAGCAGAATTTCTTTCTGTTTCAGACGCTCCCGTAATTGTTGTTCAAGTTGCATGACTGTTCTTCCTTGTAGGTAAAAAATCCCAAGAGGGCCACTTGACTCGTGTTACAAGTTTTTCAAAAATGGCTGATGTCTCTTTTGGGTCAAGAATAGTGGCTGTATTCCCTGGCCCGTTCGATAATGAATTCTTTCCAGGAGGGGTCGTCAAAGGCATGGGCAATGGTGAAGATGTCCTTGTCGCCGCGTCCCGACATGTTGATGATGATGGCCTCATCACCGGAAAGGAGCGGCGCTTCCTTGAAGGCCTGGACAAAGGCGTGTGCCGATTCCAGGGCGGGAATAATCCCCTCTTTCTTCATAGTCAGATCGAGGGCGGACATGACCTCCTTATCGGTGGCTGCCTCAAAACGAACCCGCCCCTGTTCCCAGAGATCAGCGAGGATCGGAGAGACGCCGACATAGTCAAGGCCTGCGGCCACAGAGTGGGTATCTTTCATCTGGCCGTCGTCGTCTTGCAGAAACATGGTCTTGTAGCCCTGGGCCACTCCTGCGGAGGCGTCCTGACTGCAAAGCCTGGCCGCGTGGGCCCCGGTTTGAAGGCCATGGCCGCCAGCCTCAACGCCGATTAATTCTACCTCAGGTTCGTTAAGAAAACGTTTAAAGACCCCCATGGCATTGGAGCCGCCCCCCACGCAGGCATAGATTCTGGCCGGCATCCGTCCGTGTTGTTTGAGGATCTGCTTGTGGGCTTCCATGCCGATAATGGATTGGAACCAGCCGACCATTTCTGGAAAAGGATGCGGGCCACAGACCGTGCCAAACACATAATGGGTGTTATCAACGTTGGTGACCCAGTCCCTGAACGCCGCATTAATGGCGTCTTTCAGGGTGCGGGAACCATCAGTGACCGGAATCACCTGCGCCCCCATCTTTTCCATCCAGAAAACATTTGGACGCTGGCGCCTTACGTCTTCTTCACCCATGTAGATGGTGCAGTCAAAGCCGAATTTGGCGGCCATGGTTGCTGTGGCCATGCCGTGCTGTCCGGCCCCGGTTTCAGCAATCACCCGTTTTTTACCCATGCGTTGGACCATCAGGCCCTGACCCATGACATTGTTGGCCTTGTGGGCCCCTGTATGGTTGAGATCCTCACGCTTGATATAGATCTGAGCACCGCCAAAGTAACGGGAAAGATTGCTGGCGTGGGTCAGCGGAGTCGGTCGGCATGAGTAGGTGGACATCAGGTCGATATATTGCTGCCAGAAATCAGGGTCGTTTTTGCAGCGTTCAAATTCGGTGTTGAGTTCCTGAAAGGTCTGGAAGAGGATCTCAGGGATGTATGCCCCGCCCCAATTGCCGAAAAAGCCTTTTTTGTTCATATGGTTCTCCAAGGATCATGCGTAGGGTATTTTTGACCGAAAAGAATACCTGTTTTTGGGTGATTAAACAAGGTACGAGATCGCGGGTCAGGGGGTTGAAAAAAGTTGTCGGCGACAGGCGGCCGCAAAGTCTTCAGGGTAATGGCCATTGATAAAGCGGAGCTGGGCCTCACTGAAGGCCCCTGGCGATTCGGGCAGGCGTGGCAGAAAGGCCAGGAGCAGATGGTGAAGCGGATCGCTGTCAGGATCGATTCGTTTCGGGAATTCAATGGAGGTGACCATCCTGGCGCCGAGGCCGGAGAGTGCCTGCTGGGCCTTGAGAATACCCAGGTCCAGTGAATGGCGCATGTCGCTGTCTGCTTCAAGAATATTGCCACAGATGTTTCCAGCCCGATCGGGCAGTGTTATGAGTTGCAGCTCCCATTGAGAGGTCTGGGCCTTGGGGACAAAGAGCATGACCTGCTGATCCTGCCAGACGATCAGGCTCGACTCCAGATCTGCTCGATCATCCATGCGCTGATTGTTCTTGATGCAGTTGATGTAGTCCGGGAAGAATTCGGAGTTGTGTTCACGATGGTAGTGCTCAAGGGACGCGGCCACCATGTCTCCACAACCATAGGCTGGCAGGGAGCCATGTTCGGAGGTCGGATTGCCTGAATAGGCCGGAACCTGGTCTGGAATCAAGGCATATTGCTGGTGGATCTGTTGATGGGAGGCGTGCAGGCGGTACCCGCTGGGGGCATAGTCAAAGCCATAGTTCCAGCCCCAGAGAGTGGCAGTGAATGGAGATGATTGATGTTGCAGGGTAGCAAGGATCTTCTGCCGGAGTTCTTCAAGCTCTGAGAACTCCAGTCGGCACTGTCCCTGTTTGTACTCAATTTTAAGCTCATCGGCCAGGCGGAGATATGTTCGCTGGTAGTAGAGGTGGCGCAGTCCTGTCATGTCTTCCAGGGACAGATTCCCGGTGGCGTAACGAACTGCATTATCACCCATGTTGGCGGCGTAGTGGCCGTGGGCGATGTAGGAGTTGCGGCGCAGGTATTCATAGACGTGTGTTGCCTCGTCGTGCGGCCATTCACCCACAATTTCACTTCCACCTTGGGCACCTGGTCTGAGAACCATAATCCGTTGATAGGAGGCGGGGAGCATTGGATTGTTGGCCACGGACTCAAACAGGGCATGGTTGTGAATTATTGGATTCTGTTGGCCATTGGGATGCAGTTCGTAGACCAGACCGGTTGGCTGCTGGTCGGATTCTTTTACAAATTCACAGCTCAACTCGGCCAACTGGATCAGGTCGAGGGGATCTGTCGAGCTGGTGGCCAGGGCCAGTTGCAGAGGGGAGGGCAGTTGGGCAATCAGAGTGTCTGGGAGGTTTGCGGTATCAATCAACTGGCTGAAAGAGAAAGATTCCGGTGCCGGCAGATGGATGCGCTCCGGATGAGTCGCGGACGCATCGGCCCACTCCTTGTTAATGTAAGTCCGGCCCCGGAAGGGAAGGGGGTTGGGGATTTCAAAGACCCAATCCGCCTCATCAATGGGAAGTGTGCCATCAGGGAAATTGCGGCTATTGTCTACGGGCCGTCCTTGAGTATTATGTCCCAACCACTCGATTTTTCGATTATTACGGACATTTGCTACCGTATATCGTGGTTTGTGAATGCCGTAGATGAACTGGCCGGTTGGAGTGACACAACTGGTGAGTCTGTTCATGGTCTGTGTCTGCTTTGCTGGTTGATTATGATCTGCATCCTGCCTGGATTGACGGGGGATTGAAACAGAGGATGTCAGGTCCTGTCCTTCCACATTGTCAATGCCTGCTGATACACTTCGGAACGGGACAGGCCAAGGTCCTGAGCGATTTTACGGCTGGTATCTTTGAGTGACAGCTGGCCCTGGTCACGATACCAGATCAGCAGCTCATCAAGGTTGTCGGCTTCGGTGGATTGTTGCAGGCCAGCTTCGATGATCAGGACTGATTCGCCTCGAATTTTGTCTGCTCCGCAAAGGGCCAGCAGTTCCGTGGCTGATCCGGTTCGAATTTCTTCATGAATCTTGGTGAGTTCCCGTGCCCAGAAAATTTGACGATCACCCAGAGTGGCATTGATGTCTTTGAGCAGATCAGCCATCCGGTGGGGTGATTCGTAAAAAATGACAGGGTGAGCTGCGCTGGTCAGAGAGGTCAGGAGTTTGCGGCGCTGACTCTGTTTTGATGGGGCAAAACCCAGGAAGAGAAAGCCCGTGTCAGTCAATCCGGCGGCGCTCAGGGCCGTGGTCAGGGCCGAAGGTCCAGGCAGGGGAGTGACCTCAATGCCGGCGGCCCTGGCCTCGCGAACCAGGACGGCCCCTGGGTCGGAGATTCCAGGAGTGCCGGCGTCACTGATCAGGGCAATAATGGTTCCCATGCGCAGTCGATCGACTAATTCAGCAGATCTTTGGACCTCTTTTTCGCGGTAATAACTGATCAGCGGGGTAGTGATTTCAAAATGGTTGAGAAGTCGCTTGCTGTGGCGAGTATCTTCGGCCGCGATCAGGTCAACTTCCTTAAGAATACGCAGGGCACGCAGGGTGATGTCTTCGAGGTTACCGATGGGTGTAGGAACCACATAAAGGTGACCTGGCTGGGTAGGGCTGGACTGACTCATTATGAATTATTGGGTATGTTGAGAATGTGTTTTATCTCCTGGGTTCTGAATTGCGTCCAAAAGTTCATTTCGGGAAGAGTCAGCAGATGTCAGAGATAAAATTTTTGTGCACCCGAGCAGTGGATGAAAAGCCTGATTTTTCAGGGCCCTCTGCGAAATGCCAGAATGTCCTGGAAAGGAAGTTGAATTATAATTATGCTCAATATCACAGAAAAATGCACCTGCTTTCTTGATCTCAGCTTTGTGGTGTTATAGAGTAGCACAGAAGCGATTAAGGAAATGGTTAAATACTGAGGTGGCGATTATGGCTGATTTTATTGTTCGGGCGGGCTTGGCCTCATGGGAGCTTCTGCTTGATTCTGCGGTGTATATCCTTTTTGGTATCCTGGTTGCTGGACTGCTCAAGGTTGTTTTGAGTCCAGCGGCCGTGGCCCGTCATTTGGGGCAGGGTCGTTTCATGTCTGTGGTAAAGGCTGCGTTTTTCGGCGTCCCTCTCCCCTTGTGTTCCTGTGGGGTCTTGCCGGCCGCCGTTTCTCTAAGAAAACAGGGGGCCAATAAGGGGGCAACGAGTGCCTTTCTCATTTCTACTCCGGAGTCTGGAGTGGACTCCATTGCCATTACCTATGCCCTGCTTGATCCCATAATGACCTTGATGCGGCCTGTGGCAGCCTTTTGTTCCGCGATCATGGCCGGATTTCTGGAGAATATCATCAGCCGCCCATCAGCTGAAACGATGGCTCCGGCTGACCTCAGCTGTCCGATTGATAGCTGTTGCGATGGCATTAATTGTGATCCCCTGGAGCATCGGCGGCATCACAGCGTGTGGGAGAAGGTTGTCGCAGGTTTTAAGTATGCCCTGCTTGATGTCTGGGGAGATATCGCGGTCTGGTTTTTTGCCGGTCTGATTATTGCGGGTCTGATCACGGCTCTGGTGCCTGATGAACTGTTGATGAATTGGTTGGGAGGTGGAATTTCCTCAATGCTGATCATGCTGGTTATCGGCATTCCTCTCTATATCTGTGCAACGGCATCCACGCCGGTTGCTGCGGCCTTGATTCTGAAGGGAGTGAGTCCGGGAGCGGCCCTGGTGTTTTTGTTGGTCGGACCAGCCACCAACGTCACTTCGCTTTCCGTTTTGGTTGGAATTCTTGGGAAGTGGAGTACTGTCAGATACTTACTTGTTTTGTCCCTGTCGGCCATCACCTTTGGGCTGTTGACTGATTTTGTCTATGGTTTGAGTGGAATCTCGGCGCGGGCCGTGGTGGGTGAGGCGGCAGAGCTTATTCCAGCAGGAGTCAAACTGACCATGACGTTCGTACTCCTCATTCTTTCAGTCAGGCCAGTGTCGTTTTGGCTGCGCAAGCAATTGAGGCTGGAAAAACCAGTCCTGACTTTTCAAAGCGGCTTTCCTGATCTCAAGCCTCTGGCGCCGATGACCAAGGAGCAGAAACCTGATAAACACCCATCTTCATGCGGCTGTGATCACTGAGAGAGAGGCCTCAATATGACCTGGATCTCAGATATTGCTCTGAGGAAATCTATGAGACAGCTGTGACCTGAAGTAATATTTTGTACTCGTCTTGATTTCGCACGAATCTTATCAAGATTCACAGTGCATTGTCATAAAAAAAGGGGAGTCGGTCCACATGGGCCGACTCCCCTTTTACACAAAAAGCATAGGAAGGGTGGTTATGCTTTTCTGCGCTTTTTGCTGTATCCAGCAAGGCCCATAATACCTGTACCGAAGAGAAGCATGGTGGCAGGTTCTGGAACAGGCGCCATGCCTTGTCCCAAAAGGTCGTCATTGCCGCACTCCATGGTGAAGTGGCTGATGAACTGGGTCCCTGCCGGCAGGAAGGAGAGGTCAACGCCGACTGCGTAATGATAGCCGCCTAAAAGTCCACCCACTTCATCATCCGTCAGATTTTCTGCATAACTCATGGCGTTGTTGTCACTGATCAGTGTACCACCTGATTCATAACGCCATGCGCCAGTTTGGAGAACAAACTTGGGGTCCAGGAGGAGGGCCGATTCGTCAATGGCGTACACTGAATATGTTTTGGCGGAAAAGTCCATGTCGAGGACATATTCGTAATACGAAGTGTCACCGTTCGTATCGATAAAAATATCTCCTGAATCGATGTGGTTGTCGTCATAACTCTCGTCATAATAACCACCAAAAAGATCATACCCGCCAACCATGGTCAATTCGCTGTTGGTAACATTCCAGTAAAATGCCTCCATATCAAAGTCCTGACTTACGGTGCTGGGATATTCTACTTCCTGGTCCTCCTGGGACCCGTACCAGGTCGTCCAGTGATTGTAGTCGCTATAATCTGACTGTCCATCATAGATGGTAATGTTGTTGTCAAAAGACATGGCAAGCGCATTTCCGCTCATCAGTCCTATTGCGATCAGGCTGGTCAGAATTATTTTTGAGTACTTTTTCATTTTGGACCCCTCCAAGTTGATAGAAACATGTGTGTAACATGAGATGTGTTTGAACTATCACTAGCAGGAATCGTGCCATAGTCTGTCGAAATATTATTAATCATGATATCAGCATGTTGGCGAATTGATATGACCTTGTTTAAGGTAGTAACGCTAACAATATTTGTTGTTTTTCCGGAATAATGTCAATTTGTTCGGAAAACAGAACAAATTGACATGAATTCTAAAAACAGAAACAGAAGTCTACGGTTCGATTTTTTGGAGGGCCTTCCAGGTCTACAAGGCATAAAAAAACCCCCTGAAGGAGAAGACTCCATCAGGGGGTTTTTTTATAAAAAAGAATCGGCGGCGACCTACTCTCCCACACAGTCACCCGTGCAGTACCATCGGCGCTGAAGAGCTTAACTTCCGTGTTCGGAATGGGAACGGGTGGGACCTCTTCGCTATGACCACCGAAAAATCAGGTGACAGGTGTCAGGTGCCAGGGAACAGGGATTGTTTCATGGCAAATAACAACTGTCGCAAGAATCGATAATCGAACAGTAGAGTAATGAGCAACAGTCAATCAAGAAAAAATT
>CALENA010000071.1 GCA_937910875.1 uncultured Desulfobulbaceae bacterium
GCCATAAAAAAAACCGGTTGACGATGCCGTATCGGCATCGTCAACCGGTGGGGTTATATCAAATCGTTTAAATCCTTCTCTTGCTGGTTAAGATGAACGTTCATCGGCAACCATGACTGGCCATGCCGAAGAACGAACGTTCATGGTTGCTTGTGGCTGGCCATTCTGGCCCAGCCATGCTGGTTAATAGCGATAGTATTCAGGCTTATAGGGCCCTTCCATGGGGACCCCGATGTAGTCGGCCTGCTCCTGGCTCAGGGTGGTCAGGTGGGCACCGATCTTATCCAGGTGGAGGCGGGCCACCATCTCGTCCAGGTGTTTGGGCAGGAAGTAGACCTTGTTTTCATACTGGTCCGGGTGATTCCAGAGCTCGATCTGGGCCAGGACCTGGTTGGCAAAAGAGTTGCTCATGACAAAACTGGGATGGCCCGTGGCGCAGCCCAGGTTGACCAGCCTGCCCTCGGCCAGGATGATGATCCGTTTGCCATCCGGGAAGATGACATGGTCCACCTGAGGCTTGATGTTTTCCCAGGGAAGGTCACGGATACCAGCGATATCGATTTCAGAATCGAAGTGGCCGATGTTGCAGACAATGGCCTGATTGGGCATCTGCTCCATGTGGGAGCGGGAGATGACCTGCAGGTTACCGGTACAGGTGACGAAGATATTGCCGATGGGGGCGACCTCGTCCATGGTTACCACTCTGTAGCCCTCCATGGCGGCCTGCAGGGCGCAGATGGGATCGATCTCGGTGACATAGACCGTGGCACCCATACCGCGCAGGGCCTGAGCGCAGCCCTTGCCCACGTCGCCGTAGCCAACCACCACCGCGTTTTTACCCGCGATCATCACATCTGTGGCCCGCTTGATCCCGTCGATCAAGGATTCACGGCAGCCATAGAGGTTGTCGAACTTGGACTTGGTGACCGAGTCATTGACGTTGAAGGCCGGGCACATGAGACGGCCGGCCTTGGCCATCTCATTGAGGCGGTGGACGCCTGTGGTTGTCTCCTCGCTGATCCCGCGGATTGCCTTCAGCTCATCGGTGTATTTCTCATGCATGATCAGGGTCAGGTCGCCGCCATCGTCCAGGATCATGTTGGGCCGCCAGCCATCAGGGCCGAAGATGGTCTGATCGATGCACCACCAGAACTCCTCTTCGTTTTCACCCTTCCAGGCAAAGGTCGGGATTCCTGCGGCCGCCATAGCTGCCGCCGCATGGTCCTGGGTGGAGAAAATGTTGCATGAGGACCAGCGGACCTCGGCGCCCAGATCGACCAGGGTCTCCATCAGGACTGCAGTCTGGATGGTCATGTGCAGGCAGCCGGCGATCCTGGCCCCTTTGAGGGGCTGGCTGTCGTGGTACTGTTCACGGAGGGCCATCAGGCCCGGCATCTCGGTCTCGGCAATGGCAATTTCCTTGCGACCCCAATCGGCCTGGTTCATGTCGGCTACTTTGTAATCCTGTATCGTGTCATTCATGTCAGTGTCCTTTTACTGATATTGTAAAATGAAAAGGCCCACCGGGCCGCATTCAAGGGCCGGTGGGCGTGTTCTCTCAAGGTGGGGCAAATTGCTTAGAGCCCGGCAGCATCCTTCAGGAGCTCGGCCTTATCGGTTCGCTCCCAGGTAAAGTTTGTGTGCTCACGGCCGAAATGACCGTAGGCGGCAGTGGCCAGATAAATGGGGCGAAGCAGGTCGAGCTGCTGGATGATGGCCTTGGGGCGCAGATCGAAGTGGGCAAGGATCAGCGCCTTGATGGCATCATCTGGGATCCGGCCGGTGCCAAAGCTGTTGACATTGATGGACACCGGCTGGGAGATACCGATGGCGTAAGCGATCTGGACCTCCAACTCACGGGCCAGTCCGGCGGCAACGATGTTCTTGGCCACATATCTCCCCATGTAGGAGGAGGAGCGGTCGACCTTGGAGGGATCTTTGCCGGAGAAGGCTCCGCCACCGTGTGAGCCTCTGCCACCGTAGGTATCAACGATAATCTTTCGTCCTGTGACCCCGCAGTCGCCAACCGGGCCGCCGATGACAAACCGACCGGTGGGGTTGATAAAGAACTTGGTATTGGCGTCAAGCATCTCTTTCGGCAGGATCGGCTTGATGATCTCTTCCATGACACCTTCCTTGAGATCTTCGTACTTGACGACATCGTTGTGCTGGGTGGAGAGGACCACGGCCTCGATCCGCTTGGGTCGATTGTTTTCGTACTCGATGGTGACCTGGCTCTTGGCATCGGGGCGCAGCCAGGGCAGACGGCCTGATTTGCGGACATCGGCCTGGCGTTTGGTCAGACGGTGGGCGTAGGTGATGGGCATGGGCATGAGAACACTGGTCTCGTCGCAGGCATAGCCGAACATCAGGCCCTGGTCGCCGGCACCCTGATCAAGATCGACGCCGGTGCCTTCGTTCACGCCCTGGGCGATGTCGGGAGACTGCTTGTCAATGGAGGTGAGGACGGCGCAGGATTGCCAGTCAAAGCCCATGTCTGAGGAGTTGTAGCCGATCTCGCGTACGGTATCGCGAACCACCTGGGGCATGTCGACCCAGGCTGTGGTGGTGATTTCACCGGCAATGACGACCATGCCGGTGGTGACCAGGGTCTCGCAGCCCACCCGGGCCGTTTTGTCCTGGCTCAAAATGGCATCGAGGATGGCATCGGAAATCTGATCGGCGACCTTGTCCGGGTGGCCCTCGGAGACAGATTCGGAGGTAAAGAGGTGGTTGCTCATTGTTATCCTTATGTTATATGAAAGTTCAGCGGAGACCGTGACTGGCCATGCCCAAGGAACGAACGTTCATACTTGCTTGTGGCTGCCGATTGTGGTCCAGCCATGCTGGTCAGTAAGGGATCAACTTCCTGTAGCCAGGGTGATTGATCCTTGGTGAATAAATAATAATCAAAGTCTATATAATGCTGAATGTGCGGGTGGATTGTCAAGGAAAAACATGAATTCCTGGCAGGATTTGAAAAACAAAAGTAATATACCTCTTTCAGAAGTCAGAAGTCAGAA
>CALENA010000072.1 GCA_937910875.1 uncultured Desulfobulbaceae bacterium
GCAGCCCCATCGTGCGCGATATCCGGGAGCACAATCTGGGCGGGGTCATCCTCTTTGACCGCCTGCTGGCCGAGGATGGAGTTGCCAACAATATCCGCTCAGCCGAACAACTGCAGCAACTGACCAGTGACCTCCAGTCTGAGGCTGCAACCCCACTTTTCATTGCCGTGGATCAGGAAGGGGGCCGGGTGGCCAGACTGAAACCCGATCATGGCTTCCCGGCCACCCGCAGTGCAGCGGCCCTCGGGGCCACATCCAACAGCCGCCTCACCGCCGCCGAGGCCTGGACCATTGCCCAGGCCCTGCACCAGACCGGGATCAACCTTAACCTGGCCCCGGTGGTGGATCTGGCCTGCAATCCCGACAACCCGGTGATCGCGGCCCTTGGTCGCAGCTTCTCCAGTGACCCGATCCAGGTGATTGCCCATGCATCAGCTTTTATCAAGGCCCACCGCACCCAGCACATTCTCACCTGCATCAAGCACTTTCCAGGCCATGGCAGTTCCAGAAACGACTCGCATCGGGGTTTCACAGATATCAGCAGCACCTGGGACAAGAGTGAGCTGACCCCCTACAAGACCCTGATCGACCAGGGCCTAGTGGACACCATCATGATTGGCCACCTCTTCCACCGTGACCTGGACCCGAAACTCCCGGCCACTCTCTCCAAGGCAATAATCACCGACCTGCTGCGCTGCCAGCTCGGCTACAACGGCGTCGTGATCAGTGATGATCTACAGATGCAGGCGATCACCGACCATTATTCCCTGGAAGAGGCCGCGTGCAAGGCCCTGGCCGCCGGAGTCGACCTGCTGATCATCGGCAATAATCTGACCCGCGACCCTGAGATCATCCCCCGCCTGGTCCAGGCCATCCTGAGCTCTGTCAAGCAGGGCCTGCTGAGCCGTGAGCGGTTGGAACAGTCCTGTGCCCGAATACGCCTTCTCAAACAGAACCTTGAGCACAGCTGTTAAAATCATGAACCCTCTGCGAAACGAATCGTTACCCACCCCGTTGCGCATCATACTGGTGGAAGACTCGGAGCATGACCTGATCGCCTTTCGTCGGACCATCCTCAATAACCGGCCAGGGACAATAATCGACCACGCCTACCGGGCCGAAGAGCTTATCGACTCCCTGGCCACCCTGCCCGACCGTTACGACCTGCTGGTGACCGATTACAAACTGCCTGGCATCACCGGCCTGGAACTCTGCCGCCAGATCATGGGCGCCAAGGTCACCATCCCCTGTGTCATTCTCTCCGGAGCGGGTACAGCGTCTGTGGTCCTGGAGGCCTTTCAGGCCGGGGTCACTGACTATCTGATCAAGGACTCTTACCAGGACTACCTGCGTATTTTGCCTCAATTCCTGAAACAGGTAGTCCGCAACTTCCGCAACCGCCACCATGCCGAGCTCTTTCTCCAGCAGCGAAAACTGGTGGCCGCCATTTCGGAGATTTTTCTCACCTCTCAGGAGGACCTGTCCCCCCTCTACGAACTGACGGCACGGCGAATGGCCGAGGAATTGAATTTTCCCGCCTCTCTCATCCTGCTCAAAGAGGACAACACCTTTGTGATCAAGGCCGTATATGGCGTTTCGGCCCCCAATCTGCTCAACTCCCATTTTCCAGTCGAAAACACCATCTGCTGGCAGACCTTTGTTGCCACCTGCCCCATCAACACCCCATTTGTCGCCTGCCCCAACTGCGCCTTGAGACCGTTTGGCATTGCCAACTGTCTGGCCGTCCCCATCCGCCTGGAAGAGGACACCATGTACGGGGTCGTCATCGTGGGTGACTACAAGACACGACAGGGCACTGAGGTGCATCTGCCGACTCTGCAGATTATCGCCAATCATCTGGGCCGGGTCATCCGGCAAACCGAAGATCAGATCAAACTCCGCCACTATGCCCGGCGGACCGCCTTTCTCCTCAAGATCAACCAACTGATTCTGACTGCCCAGTCACCTGATGCAATCGGCCAGACAGTCCTTGATGAACTGCAGAAGATCCTGCCCGAACACAGCGGCATCGTCCTTATTTTCGACCTGGAGCAAAAGCAGGGCACCATCCTGGCCCAGGCCGGTCCGACACTCTCACCCTTTGCCCGTGATCCATCTCTGCCCTTTCAATGCCGGGAATTTATTGAACACCAGGAACAGGGAGAGACCTTCTGCAACACGACCCTTATCCCCGATCATGTCTGTCCACTCTGCACGGCCATGCAGGAGCAGGGGTTGCAATCTTTCATGACCGTGCCCCTGCTGGTGGATCATAAACTGATTGGCACCCTGAGCCTGTGCAGCCGACTCACCAATATCTTTTCACGTGAATATCAGATCCTGGCCGAAGAGCTGGCCCCGCCTCTGGCCATCTGTCTGCAGAAAGCCCACCTCATGGAAGAGGCCCTTCGCCGTCGCCGCAAAGTCCATATTTTATCCCGCCGCCTGAGTGAAGTTCAGGAGAACGAACGCAAGGACCTGGCCCGTGACCTGCACGACAGTCTGGGACAAAACCTGGCCGGCCTGGGGATCAACCTGCAGATCATCAGTAACCAGATGCAGCAG
>CALENA010000073.1 GCA_937910875.1 uncultured Desulfobulbaceae bacterium
TTGCGGCACGCGGGGTTCTGCATTGCCTGGAGCAGCGAATCTTCCGCAGTCCATCAGGGGAGCTGTTGCCATTTTTTCCTCGTCCCACTGTCCTGTCATCTGAACAGGAGCAGGTTCTGGCGGCGATCCTGCCCCAGGTGGCAAAGCGTACGTTTGCTCCCTCCCTTCTCTTTGGAATTACCGGTAGCGGCAAGACAGAGGTCTATCTTCGAGCGGCCGAGGCCACCCTGGCCCGGGGCCGTGACGTCCTGGTTCTGGTGCCGGAAATTGCCCTGGCAACCCAGCTTGAGGGCCATTTCGTCTCCCGTTTCGGGGAGCAGGTGGTCCTCATGCACAGCGGCCTTTCACAAGGGGAAAGGTATGATCAGTGGACCCTTGCTGCCTCGGGACAGGCCCGGGTGGTGATTGGCGCCCGATCGGCCGTGTTTGCCCCCTTGGCTGATCCTGGCCTGATTATCGTTGATGAAGAGCATGACGGCGGCTTCAAGCAGGATGATGGCCTGCGCTATAACGGGCGTGATCTGGCCGTACTCCGGGGCAAGATCCAGGAGAGTGTGGTCCTTCTTGGCTCAGGGACCCCTTCGGTGACCAGTTCCTACCATGCCCAGAGTGGCAAGTATGGGTTGCTGTCCATGAAGAAGCGGGTCCAGGAACGATCACTGCCTGCAATCACCGTGGTTGATCTGCGGGACAAGGCCGCCAGAGGCCGCGGGCGGGCCCTGGGGCATCAGCTGGAAAAAGCCCTGCGCGAGACCCTGGCCAGTGGTCATCAGAGTTTGATCCTCCAGAATCGGCGTGGCTTTTCCTCGGTGCTGCTCTGTAAAGAGTGTGGCGAGCCGGTGCAATGCAGGCATTGCAAGGTAAGCCTCACTTATCATCAGGGCCGCAAGCAACTGGTCTGTCATCATTGCGGCTTTACCCTGGGCAGTGCGGTCATCTGTAACAGCTGCCGCTCAAGCGAACTGGTGCCGGTGGGGTTTGGCACCGAGCGGATTGAAGATGAGGTGCGCGGACTGTTGCCCGAGGCCCGGATTGCCAGATTGGATGCAGATACCGCAGGCGATCGCCAGCAGTTTCTCACCATCCTGCGTGCCATGCGCGAACATGAGATTGATATCCTGATCGGCACGCAGATGATTGCCAAGGGACATGACTTTCCTCTGGTCACCCTGGTGGGTGTCATCTGGGCCGATGGTGGCCTGTGTCTTCCAGATTACAGAGGGGGGGAGCGTACCTATCAGCTGCTTTCCCAGGTGGCCGGGCGGGCTGGGCGTGGGGAAGAGGAGGGGCGGGTGATCATCCAGACCTATCGACCTGATCACTATGCAGTCGAATTGGCCCGACAGCACGACTATGATACTTTTTTTGAGCGGGAGCTGGCCCTGCGTGGTTCACCGCTCTTTCCTCCGCTGGTGCGCCTTGTTAATTTGCGGATCAGCGGGAGCCGCGAAGAGCAGACCCGGCAGACAGCTCATAATCTGACAGCCTTTTGTCGCAAAACCAAAGATGCTCTTGGACTGCCTCTTGAGCTCCTTGGCCCGGCTCCGGCGCCCCTTGAGCGTCTCCGGGACCGTTACCGCTGGCAATTGCTGATCAAGGGACAGAACAGCGGGGATCTCCAGCGCCTCTGCAGTCGTATCACAGAGGCCCGGGGCGATCTGGCCCGTGGTGACCTGGTCATTGATATTGACGTCGATCCCGAAAACCTGCTCTGATTAAAGATGGTGAGCAACCCCGGGGCAGCGCCGCCCAGCTGCGACTGAAGTTGAATGTATAGCTTACACGCAGTGATTTTTTGTCTTGACTCAGGGGTCCACTTTACCGACTATAGAGTGTCCGGAATCACTGGAACAGGTGTCCGGCTTCCCACCGGAATGGGTGTCCGGAATCAACGGAATAGGCACGTCAGACCTTATCTGCCTAAGCACAGACCGTCAACGGCTCTATCTCATCAAGATTCACCGATTGTCTGGCATGCCAGAGGTTGTAGTTGTCCTGCATTGCCAACCAGCTCTCAGGGGTCCTGCCAAGCCCTTTGGACAGGCGCAGAGCCATTTCAGGGCTTATATTGCTCTGACCTTTGATCAGGCGGAGAAAAGTAGAAGGTGATACCTTGAGCTTCAGGGCAACACTCCGATGGCTGATATTAAGAGGCGCCAGATAGATATCCTGGATAAACTCGCCGGGATGGGGTGGGTTGTGCATACTCATCAGTGATAGTCCTCATAATTGACGACATAAGCATTGCCGTCTTGGAATTTAAAAACGATCCGCCAGTTCTTGTTGACATCGATGGCCCACAGCTCTTTCTTCTCTCCTTTCAACTGGTGCAGCCGGAAACCAGGTAAATCCATGTCTTCAATCTCTGTAGCGGTATCAAGGGCTGTCAGCCTGATTCTGAGTTTTTGTTTATGCTGAGGCATGATGCCTTTCAGGCTGCCGGTTTCGAAAAAGATTTGCAGCCCCTTGTGATCGAATGTTTTTATCATATCTTACTCTACACCTTGTTGCGCAATACGCAACACTTTTTCCAAAGTCAAGAGAGTAAGGGACTATCAGGCGGGCTTAAATCGAGCAGCAATCCCCGGTGTCACTGAGCCATTCCTGGGGGTTCAGGACGATCTCTTCTGTCTCTGTGATGGTCTTGCGTTCAGACTTGGCTGGAAGTTCGCTGAAGATGTCCAGGGCCCCCTGGCAGATCACATGGTTGGCCTGTTCCGAGGCATACATCATGTACAGGGCCCGGAGCAAGCGGTCGTGGGTCTCGCCAATTGGTTTTTTGCCGTTTTCCCAGCGCGAGACGGCCTGGGGAGATGCCCCGAGAATCTTGGCCAGTTCCTTGGCCCGCAGATGCAGATCCTTGCGCAGGAAGAGGATCTCATCCGGTCGGAGCAGGGCCTTTCTCTTTTCGCAGATGTGTGAGCCGATCAGCAGGTGCAACCGCTGGGTGTTGGGAATGGAGGCGTAGGTCTCGCCGCAGGCCAGGCAGTCATACTGGGTGATGCCGTGAATAATCACCTTGAGGCCGCATTCATCATAGTGATAGGGCCGGTCTTTAATGACCGCTATGTCTCCCCCGCAGGAATAGCAGATATCCATGATCCTCTCCGGTCAGGCCAAAACAGTGATGACGATCCCCAGTGTCCGTCTGAGAATGGCAGTAACCACGCTGCCCTCGTCGCCGTCCAGGTCGTCTCCTGTAAAGGTGTAGCTCCAGTTGTTGTGTATCGGGTCGATCTCTTTCTTGATGATCTGGCCATGAAGAAGAATATAGATGACGTCCGAAGTCGTGTATCCCCGTTCCGCCATCCGCTCCTTGGCGTGGCGAGACCAGATGATCGTCCCGGAATGAACGATGTCTCGGATGATCGCACGCGCTGTCTGATCATCCAGGGCGTCAGTTGGATTGAAGTCCATACTTAATCTATAGTCGAAAAGTTAATCGGTGAGCAAGTTTTTTTATTGTCGGGATCCCCCTTATCTAAAACAATGAGGTGAATGTGTAATGTGAAGTTCAGAATTATGTGAAGCCGTTCTCCTCCATCCGATGATTTT
>CALENA010000074.1 GCA_937910875.1 uncultured Desulfobulbaceae bacterium
TCTCGGCCAACGGTAATCGCTACACCATTGACAAGCCCATCGGCCTGATCACGGTCCATGCGCCCCGTCCGCTCCTGGATCGGCTCGAAACCTACTTTGATTTCCTCAAAAAGGAACTGTACAAACAGATCTCCATTGAGGCCAAGATCATCGAAGTCACCCTGAAAGACAACTCCTCTCTCGGTATCAACTGGAACAGTGTCCTGAAAAACTTCAGTGTCAATGGATCGATTGAATTCGGTGACAATGGTGAGATCTGGCCCTCGGATTACATGAAGCATGATATCATCACCAAGATCTCGCTCAATACCGGCACCTTTGAGCTCTTCCTGAACGCCCTCAAGGAAGAGGGCCAGACCAAGGTCCTCTCAAATCCCAAGATCAGTGTCTTGAACGGCCAGCCGGCCCTGATCACCGTTGGCCGTAATGTCACCTACATCGACAAGATCGAGTCGGACGTGGACACCGACACCGGGGTCACCACCTACACCGTCGCCACCGAACGGATCTTGTCCGGCATTGGCCTGGCCCTGACCGCCAATATTCTGGACCAGAACGAGATCATCATGAATCTGGTCCCGGTAACTTCAGAGCTGGTGGAACCCATCGAATACAAGCAGGTGGGCGGCGATGGCACCCAGGTCGGCCTGCCCATCGTCAATGTCCGCGAAATGAGCACCACGGTCAAGGTCAAGGACGGCGAGATGCTGGTCATCGGCGGCCTGATCAGCAACACCAGGGATGAGTCAGGCAATTTTGCCCCGGGACTCGGGCAGATCCCCATCCTGAAATATCTCTTTGGCTATGAAGAGAAGATCGATGAAAAACGGGAGTTGATCATCCTCCTGAGACCACGGATCATCTGATGACGGCAGCGCAATAAGATGTGAAATGCAAGCCAGATTTTTTCATTCGACAAGGAGTGGTGTGTTTTTGCAGTCTACGCCGACCTGCGAGTAAGTCTATTTATGTGATATGCCAAGCGTATCAAAACACACCACAACGAAATAGATTGAAATGATTACAAGGCCATCAGTCACACGGTTTGCCCAGATAACACCGTTCATTGAACAACTGTATGCCCACAAGAATATACCGTTTAGTTTCTCCAAGCACAGGACATGAAATTATGAACCGGCTCGTCCTCCTTTTCCTTGCAGCGACCCTGCTCCCCATCACCGGCTTTGCGTCGGCCCCAGCTTTTGCAAAAACTGTCCAGGGCCACAGCATCGCCATCCTGCCTCTGGCCGACTACAGCGAGAGCGACTCGCTGGCCACCACCTGGCAACACAACCAGATCTTTCAGGAGCAGATCGTACAGCAGCTGACCAGCCGCGGGAACCAGATCATTCAGCCCGACCAGGTTCTTGACCTGCTGGTTCAGGAAGAGGTGATCAGCCTCAAGAACTTTGAGCCCAACAACGTGGCCTCACTGCGTAACGAGCTCAGCAATGACTGGTCAGGAGCCATGAAGGATGAACTCCGACGCTACATCCACGAGTTGCAGATTGAGAGATACAATCAGGTCACGGCCACCCCAGGCCATGTCAGACTCGATAAGCAGATACTGGCCAAACTGGGACGCACCCTGAACAGTGATTATATCCTCCGTGGCCGGGTCCAGATCGTCTCCAACCATTCAACCCCGGAGTGGATGCCCTGGCACCAGACCCTGCTCCCCTTTGTCAGTGGTTCGAACAGCCATCTGGCCTTTGGTTTTGCCGACTCAGCCAACTATGACCAGTGGCCAACCCATCTCAACGACCAGGCAAGCCCGGACAACCCGGCTGGACAGATTTATCGCCACGGTCTGGCCAGCGATGACAACATCGTCTGGAGCACAGAAAACAATCCTGAAATCCCGGCCAAGCTCCATCTCCAGATGCGTCTCTGGCTCCAGGAGGCCATGAGTGGCCGAATCCTGTGGAGCAACCAGACCAATCTCTCACTCACGGCCGAGTCAGTTTCCCACGGACCCAATGACACCCGCCTGACCAGGGCGGCCATCAGTCAAGCCGTTGACCTGCTGACAGAAGACCTTAGCCGGACGGCCTGGAATCCAACACCCATGACTTCGCCCCCCATGACCATTTCAGCCGACCCGGGCCTGCTCAACCGAATCAAGCTGCTGGAACAGGAGAATCAGGCCCTGACTCAGCAGGCCCAGACGACGAGCCCTCAAAACAGCCAGGGCCTGGACAAACAAAGCTGCTGGGTCACCGCCACCGGCAAACCCGACTATCTCTTTGACCTTACCCTGACTTCAAACGGAATTATAATCCATACCCAACCCCAGTCGCACCGCATCCAGGAACGGCAAGAACTCCCTCTTCAATCAATCGGTTATAACCAAGAGCTCTCGCCCGTAACCTTCAGGCAGGCCACCCGCCCGATCTTTGACTGGGGCGTCCAAAATAACTGCCGGTTTTTCACCAAGATCACCGATGCTACAGCTGCCAGAGAAAAGATTACCTACAAACACCTGCTGCGTGTGGTAAACGAACATTTTTATACCTACGAACCAATCAACTGACCCGCAACCTTTGCCGGCACACGAACATGAATCGACAACCAACAACAATGAACGCCCTGATAAGTTCACTTGTCTTGTTTTACCTCGCTGTCCTGTTGGCAGGCTGTGGTGGCGGTAAAGAGGGAGAGACGGCGGCTTCCGCCTCCTATACCATTGCACTCTCAACTTCACAGAATTCAGTCTTAACTGACAACAGCGACACAGCCGTCATTACCGCCCAGGTAACCAATGATAATAACGTCGCCGTGGAAGGGGTCGCCATCAATTTTTCAGCCACCGCTGGTCTGCTGCACGCCGGCGAGGTACTAACTGATACGAGTGGGCAGGCTCCTGTCAATTTCACATCAGGAGTCTCCATTGCCAGCATCACCAACCAAACAGCGACAATAACCGCTTCGGCTATCGGTTCGACCTCTCAGACGATTCCCATACGAATCATCGGTTCAACAGTTACCCTCTCGTCAGCAAAATCAACACTGGGTGTGGGCGAAGAAACAACCCTGACCCTGACGACCAAAAATGCAGCAGGTATCACCATTCCCGGCGCAACCTTTGTGGCTCTGGCAGATCCAGCTCCTGCAGTCAATCTTTCTCCTACATCAGGCACTACAGATAATAATGGCACTGCCAGTCTGATCGTAACGCGTCTTGCTGCGGACACCGATGTTGACGTAACTGTCTCTGCCCTGGGTGCCTCTGACACAGAACGCATTGCTTTTACTATCACCGGTGGTTCTTTTGGAATTATAGAGCCGACAGTTAATCCAGCCTATATTGCAATTGGCTCGGAGCTGAATATCAAGGTGAGTGCCCAAGCACCGACAACCACCGTCCGCTTTGCCACAAGCAGCGGTTCCTTTTCCAGTTCTGATCCTTCTCTGTCATGGCTCGACGTTCCAGTTTCATCAGGAGAAGCCACTGCAACCCTCTTTGCCACCGATGCTGGTATGGCAACCATTACGGTCACTGATACTGCCAACACCATGCTTACAGACAGCTTGTCCGTCAGCATGGCAGCCTCGCCAATAGAGGCCACACAGATTATTTTACATGCACCGACTGTCATCCTGCCCAGTTCAACTGACGAGACACACACTGTCACCATCCAGGCCACAGTCCGCGATGTCGACGATCAACCCGTCTCCGGTTCAGTACTTGTTTTCACTCTCACCAACCCCACCGGTGGCGGAGAAACAGTGATCCCGACAGCAATCACCGATCCAACCGGACGCGCCAGCGTCCTCTTTACCTCTGGCACCCTGAGCTCCGGTGCCGAAGGAATTACGGTGACTGCAGAAGTAACTAATGGGTCTTTTACGGGACTGAAAGACAGCGTTGTCATTGTCATTGGCGGGACAGCCGGGTCCATTGCCATCAGTGGATCAACGGAAATCGAATCCCTGGCCAACGAAACCCTCTACAAATCCGTCTATACCGTGCTGGTTACCGACGCCAATGGCAATCCGGTACCCAATACAAATGTGACCTTGAATATATGGCCAAGCCATTATTTTTTGGGTATACGAGAAGCTGAGGCAACTTACCAAGATTGGCCGGAAGGCTCTGGCATTGTTGCGCAACCCAATGAAGATATAAACAAAAATCTTATCCTTGATCTGGGTGAAGATATTGGCCCGATGGGTGTTGGTGATGGCCAACTCACACCACACAACTCCGATGCCGGGGCGATCCCCAGAACGATCACGACCAATTCCGAGGGGTATGCCTCATTTGACCATCTTTTTGGCAAGGACTTTGGCCACTGGCTCAAGGTCGAACTGACGGCAAGCGCCGTAGTCCAAGGGAGCGAAACAACAACAATCAAGACCTTTGTGCTACCGATCAAACAAGGAGACGAAGACAAACTTGGACCTTCTCCCTATGGTTCATAAATTCCTACGACTCCATAAAAACCAAAAACTTCCTGACTGAAACCACAGAAGGCCCCTGTCGGAATACTACCGGCAGGGGCCTTCTGTGGTCTGGGCTCAGAGAAAAACTCAGTTTTCCTGCGCACCCTTTTTCTTCTTGGCTTCCTGGAACAGGGCCATGAAGTTGATGGGGTCCATCTGGAAGGGGACGA
>CALENA010000075.1 GCA_937910875.1 uncultured Desulfobulbaceae bacterium
TAAAAAGCATTGGTCTGGTGTTTTATGAGTCAGGAAAAATCTCCAAGCAGCAGTCAACCACCGGTCTTGCCTAGTGTCCAGGATCAGATGGACAGCCAGTCTCTGGTGGATCATCTCCGGGAGTTGCGCACCTGTCTGTTGTATTCTGCTGCGGCCATTTTTATTGGTTTTGCTGTGGCCTACAGTCAGATCAAAATCATTGGCCAGTGGTTTTTCAGGCCCCTGCTCTTGGTGCTGCCCCCTGAAAGCTCGCTGATCTTCACCTCGTACCAGGAAGGGTTTTTTTTTATCTGAAGCTCGCCCTGGTCTGTGGTCTTCTTCTGGCCAGCCCGATCATTTTCTCTCAGATCTGGCGCTTTATTGCTCCGGGCCTTTATCATCATGAAAAGCGGGCCATCCTCCCCTTTTCCATCCTCTCGACTCTTTGCTTCCTGGGCGGCTCTGCCTTTGGTTATCTGGTTGTCTTTCCTCCGGCCTTCCGCTTTCTGACCGGTTATGGCAGTGACTATCTGGTCGCCATGCCTGCGGTCAGCGAATATTTTTCCCTGGCCCTCCGCCTGTTGATCGCCTTTGGCGTGATTTTTGAGATGCCGGTGCTGATGGTCTTTCTGGCCAAAATGGGGATCGTCAACGTCAGTTTTCTGAATCGTAACCGCAAATATGCCATACTGATCAATTTTATTATTGCCGCCATCCTGACTCCGACGCCTGATGTCATGAATCAGTTGATGATGGGCGTGCCTCTGATGATCTTGTATGAGATAAGCGTCATTGCAGTCTGGGCCTTTGGGCGAGGCTCCTTGAGTGGATTTACCAAGGCCGAGGGAGAGGACCAGTCATTGATTGGTCCTGATGAGGACCTGGCAAAAAAAGAGTGATGATCGGATCGCCGGGGCTGGATTCTTGTCCTGTGCCGGGGTATAGTTTAAAGGGTACCCTGAAAAAGAGGTCTGTTCATGTGTGATGAATGCAATTGGAGGAAGAGATGAGTGCAGGTGCTGATTACAACCGGATTCTGGACGTTGGGCGTCCACCCAATATTAAAAAATTGTTTCCCCATTCCCGGGCCCTTCTGGTGAGTGGTAAGGTCATTGACCGGGCCTTGCTGGCCAAGGGCGGGGCCATGACCATGGCGGCCAATGGCCGCAGTTATTTTGTCATTCGTGGGGCCCTGATGGCGGCTCAACGGGCCGATGCCGCCCTGATTATCGAGATTGCCCGTTCCGAGGGTGGGGCCTCGTCCTATTGTGCGGTCAATTACTGGAACATGGCCCGTCTGGTCGATGGGCTGTGTAATGAGATGGGGATCACTGTGCCGGTGGCCATCCACGCCGATCATTACGGGATCAAAAAAGTTGATGACCTGCCCATGGCCAGGGTCGAAATCCCGTCGATCTTTGATGCCGGCATCACCTCCATTGCCATTGATGCCTCGCATATGCCCGATGACCTGAATCTGCTGGCCAATCTGGATCTGAACAACTACATCCCCTCCTGGGCCGGGCTTGAGACCGAGGTGGGTGAGATCAAGGGCAGTGAAGGGCTCTCCACTGTTGATGACGCCTCGTTTCTGATCAAGGGGCTCAATGCCCACAATATCTGTCCGGACTGGATTGCCCTGAATAACGGCACCACCCACGGGATCGAGGCCAGCGGCCAGGGTATCCAGGTGGATCTGACCGCGGCCATCCATACGGCCTTGACCCCCTATGGCACGTCCGGTGCCCAGCACGGGACATCCGGCAACAGCCTTGACCGATTGCGTGATATTGCCGCCAACACCCGGACGACCAAGGCCAATGTGGCCACGGCGCTGCAGATGGTCTCCTGGGGGCTGGAAATCAATGAGGCCGGAAATGCCATGCTTGACGGCAACGGGAATTTCCACAAGGTCAAGGGTGAGGGAGTCAGCGAAGAGGTCTGGGAGCAGATGGTGGCCCATGCCCATCGTCAGGGTTGGAAGGGCGGCAACTACAAGAGTCTGAACCTGGCCTTTGAAAATCGTCTGCTGGGCCAGCGGGCTGCGGTCCGTGAGCGCATGGCCGCCCGGGTTGAGCATTTTGTCTATGGCCTGCTGGTGGATGTCTTTCATGCCGATGGCAGCGCCACCCTGGCTCGGGAACTGATCCTTGAGGCCGGTTCGTATGATCTGGGGCCCAAGGCGGGTCGGATCGAGGACCCGGCAGAGTGGACCGAAGACAAGATCACCAAGCGGGCAGCAACCCTGGATGTGAATCAGGGGCCGGCCGGGAATTTTGATGATTAAGGGGGTGTCGTGTTGTTACAGGAGAGGGGAGAGAAGATGATGAAAAAGATTATGGTCACTGGAGCCGCCGGTTTTATCGGTGCCCATCTGGTCCAGCAGTTGACTGCCCAGGGGGCCCAGGTGGTGGGTGTGGATAATCTGACCGATTATTATGATCCACAGCTTAAACGTGACCGACTGAGTCGTCTAGCCGCTCATAAAAACTTTCTCCACCTGGATCTGAATATCGCCGATCGTCCGGCCATGGAACAGCTGTTTGTCGAGCATCAGTTTGATGCCGTGGTCAATCTGGCGGCCCAGCCCGGTGTCCGCTATTCCCTGATCAACCCCCATTCCTATGTCGACACCAACCTGGTCGGTTTTGTGAACCTGCTTGAGGGCTGCCGCCATTCCCGGGTCAAACATTTTGTCTATGCCTCGTCCAGCTCGGTCTATGGTGCCAATACCAGCCGACCCTATTCGGTGCACGACAATGTTGATCACCCGGTTTCCCTCTATGCTGCGTCGAAAAAGGCCAATGAACTCATGGCCCACACCTACAGTCATCTCTATGGCCTGCCGACCACCGGGCTGCGCTTTTTCACGGTTTACGGACCCTGGGGACGTCCGGACATGGCCCCGGTCCTCTTTGCCAAGGCGATTATGGCCGGTGAGCCGATCAAGGTCTTTAACAATGGCGACATGGAGCGGGATTTTACCTATGTGGATGATATTGTCGAGTGTGTCTGCCGGGTCGTCCAGCAACCGGCCCAGCCCAGCCTGGAGTGGAACGGTGACCGGCCTGACCCGCCCACGTCCTACTGTCCGTATCGCATTTACAATATCGGCAATAACCAGAAAGAGAAATTGATGACCTTTATCCACCTCATTGAGGAGGCCCTGGGACGCAAGGCCGACAAGCAGTTTTTGCCCATGCAGCCGGGCGATGTCCAGATCACCTACGCCAATGTCGATGATCTGGTTCGAGACTTTGACTACCGGCCAGACACCCAGCTCAAGGAGGGCATTGGCCGTTTTATCACCTGGTTCAAGGAATATTATGGTTGAGATCTGACCATTGATTGTCTGGTGAGTTGAGTGTCGTGTGAGGGACCTGTTTTGCTCAGGTATCTTTTGTTGACCTTCCTCTTTCAGGGCAAGATGGCGTGATAATCATTACCGGATGTCTTGCGCATCCAGCAGGTTAAGACCCCGGACGAAGATATCGTTTGGGGTCTTCGTATTTGAGGATGTCGGAACAATTACTCAGGGAAGATGGATTGTACTTGCGGAAATCTTTTCAGGAACTATTATTAGATAATAGTTTTCGCATATGGCAATTCAGCCGTTTTGAACAAGGAGGTCGTTATGGCCCATATTACCTTACAGGGAAATCCCATTGACACCATTGGTGAACTGCCGGCCGTCCAGGGCAAGGCCATAGATTTTCACCTGACTCGGACAGATCTGTCCGACTGCACTCT
>CALENA010000076.1 GCA_937910875.1 uncultured Desulfobulbaceae bacterium
GGTTCGGATGGACTCAATCAGGCGGTTCATCCCCTCATCAATAGATATCAAGGGGTGATAGCCCAGGTCTTCACAGGCCCTGGCCGTTGAAAACCAGTGACTGCGGGCCAGTTGCATGGCCAGAAAGCGGGTCATGCGCGGTTCATCATGAAGATTGCGACAGGTAGAGTACCATTCAAGCACAGCACCCATGAGATAGGCAAGAGAAAAAGGCAGAGACCTGGTCACCGGCGGCAGGTCAAGGCGTTCAAAGAGATGGGCGATCCAGTCCCAGAGCTTGACCGGCTCATCCTGACTGATGAAATAGGATCTGCCGGCTGCCGTGGCTGAACCGGCCAGATTATCGGCGGCCAGAAGATGGGCATGGGCCACATTGTCAATGTAAGAAATGTCGACCCGGTTCCGGCCGCTGCCGATACGTACCAGCTGCCTGGCCTGGCCCCGTTCCATAAGACGGGGAATCAGATGCGGGTCTCCTGGCCCCCAGACCAGATGAGGGCGAATGGCACAGGTCAGAAGTTGATCATCAGAGGCCTGCAGGACGGCGCGTTCGGCCAGGGCCTTGCTGCGCGCATAATGACAGAGAAAACGATGCGGATACGGCAGGGTTTCGTCCCCGCCACAGATATCATGACGATCAAAGACCACTGACGGGGACGAGGTGTAGACCAGAGACCGGACCCCCTGGGACCGGCAGGCCGAAAGAACATTGTTGGTTCCCTGGACATTGATTTCGTTGTAATCCTGCCAGCGGCCCCAGATTCCAGCCAGTGCGGCCACATGAAAGACCGTGTCCACCCCTTGAAAATGGCGGGCCAGACCGGCCGGATCACGAATGTCAGCGCACAGACAGCGGACGCCTTGAGCTACCAGGTGCGGATAGGTATTGCGCCCCAAAACCCGGCACTCTATGCCTCGGTCCAGGAGCTGACGGACAATGGCGCTGCCGACAAACCCGCCGCCGCCAATGACCAGGACCCTGTTCATGATCCAGCCTTGAGTTCACCCGCAGCCCAGAGGGACAGTTTCTCACGGAATATTTTGGCGTTGTGACGGATATCCACCGGGAAATCAGGATGAATCAGAAAGAGCTTGATCTCCTGGGTCACCAGACTCTGTGCGGCCAGTGCCCTGACCTCTTTGAGCAACTGATCAGCACCGATGGCCAGTTGCCTGCCTCGCTCAACAATCAAGACCGGGAGTTGACAACCAGGATGATCCGGATCCTGGATCCCGACCAGGGCTGAACGGAAGACCGACGGATGGGTATTGACAATCGCCTCACAGGGAATGGTGAACAGGGTCTTCTGATGAGTCACCACCCGATGGGCACGGCGACCACAGAACCAGAGACGACCACGATCATCAAGATACCCGAGATCACCCATGCGGTGCCAGAAGGTCTCCTGATCCAAGATCTTGGAGAGCCGGTTCTCTTCCGGATTCTCTTCGTATGACCGGGTCACCACGGGGCCCCGGGCCACTATCTCTCCAATTTCACCTGGGGGCAGCCAGCGCTCTTCCCTCCACTCCTCAATGGGCTCATCTGATAATGGAATAACCCGGATATCGATGCCGGGTAAGGCACGGCCGACACAGGTCCCCTTGCCCTGGCAGGTCAAAGGCCATGTCTCAGCAACGATCTCCTGGCCTTCCATGGAGGCAACGGGTAATGCCTCTGTGGCCCCGTAGGGTGTGTGAATTCTGGCCGTGGCAGGGAGCACTTTCTGCATCCGTTCAATCAACTCGCCACTGACCGGGGCACCGGCCATGAGGACCAGCCGCAATGAGTCCAAAACAATATTGTGGGCAAGGCAGTAACGACTGACCACATTCCACAGGGCGGGTGAGCCAAACGAGTAGGTGACCCGAACGCGTTGCAAAGAGGCAATAAACCGTTTGGGGTTGACCTGTGCCGGTCGGCTTGAATCCATGTCCGGGATCACGGCCGCAGCCCCCAGGGCCGTGGAAAAGAGCCCGAAGAGCGGAAAGGCCGGCTGATCAATATCCCCGGCCCCCACCCCATAGACATCTCTGATCAGAGCAAGCTGGGCCCTGAAAACCTGATGCTCGTAGCGAACCCCCTTGGGCGGGCCGGTGGAACCGGTGGTGAAGATGATTGCCGCAAGGTCATCGGCAGCACTCTTGATGACCTTAAGTGGACGACCGAGACGGGCCGCCTGGCTGCGAAGATCGGGGCCAAACAGCCCGAAAGATCGACCGCAACAAAAGGCCTTATGAACCGAAGCAAAGGGCTTGGAAAAAAGGAGCCGGAAGAGACAAGCCTTGGGCGAGCCGACCAGAAATTCAGGCCTGACCCCACCGATACAGGTGAGCAGATTTTTATAGCCCATCCCCGGATCGACCAGAATCACCGGGGCGCCAAGTTTGAACAGGGCAAAGGTCAGGGCGATAAAGTCGGCCGAGGGACGAACCATGAGCATGACCCGCGTTCCCAGCCCCACCCCCTGACTCCGCAAGACCTGGCCATAGCCGTCGGCCAGGGCATTGAGCTCCGCAAAGGTCATCGTACGTCCACTGGCTGCCTCAGTCAGGGCCGTACGACTTCCACGGGCCACGGCCTGTTCAGCCAGTTTTGCGGCGATATTCTGGTTGGGTGTCTGGGGCATCAGGAAAGACCAAAAAAGTGTTTGAGTCGCGGCCGGATCTGCTCCAGCCCATCTTCCAGGACATAATGTCCCGCCTCTGGCAGATACAGGGTATCGGCTTCAGGGAAACGGGAACACCACTCCCCATAAAAGTGATCATTAAAACAGAAATCCTTGCCCCCCCAGCAGATCAGCATCGGAATCTTGCGCCGGGCAAGATCTTCCAGGCCCGCCTCAACAGCGGTCAGAGTCTGGTACGAGGGATGAGAGGCATCAAGTGGGATATCACGGACAAAACCGTGGACCGCTACCCGATGGGCCCAGGAATCATAGGGAGCCAGATAGGCCGCGGCCACATCTTTGGCCAACCTGCGGGTCACCGCCATAAAGGTGGCTGGCCAGGCAAACCCGTTAAGTCCCCGAACGATCAGGGCACCCAGAATGGGCCAGCGGCAGATGCGGATTCGAAATGGAATCCGCTGCGAACGAAAGGCGCCGGTGTTCAGGACCACAATACGCTCCACCGCCTCAGGAGACACACCCGCCACTCCCATCCCGATGGCCCCACCCCAGTCATGGACAATCAGGGAAAAAGTCGTGACTTTCAAATGCGTCAGAAGCCCCTGCAGGTTACGAATATGATCGGCCAGCCGGTAGGGATACTCCTGGGGCTTGTCTGAGAGACCACAGCCGATATGGTCCGGGACGATCACCCGAAAATGGGGGGCCAGAAGGGAGACCAGGTGGCGATAATAATAGGACCAGGTGGGGTTGCCATGGACCATGACAATCACCGGACCGGACCCTTCGTCCAGATAATGGAGGCGATGGCCGTCGATCTTGGCAAAATGGGAAGAAAAAGGATAGTCTGGATACAAGAAAATGACACCCAACAGGCAAGGGTTTGGCAGAGATTAGATCAAGGTTGGAATCAAAATTCAAGATAGTCGACCGGCCTCTGCTGTCAATAAAAAATAGCAGGACTGATTGAATCCAACGTGCAGGTGACAGTCCCTATTATTCTGCTCGACAACAGATCATCCGGGACGCTACTATGAGACTGATCTGTCTTTCTGTCTGGCCCTGTAATGTCTTACACAACAATCATTTCACCTCACGTAAGAGGTCGGCTCGTCAGTGCAGGGCAGGATCAATCTTTCTCAGCCAAACAGCAATCGCTGCCTCTTTTGATTGCCCCGGTCAATTGGCCTCAAAAAACGTTTACAGCAAGGAGCAGATATATGTTTCGCATCCGTCGAGTGTACGACAATACCCTGCCCATAGACCGTGATGCCCATATCCAGGTCCAGGAAATTCTGCGTCAGCAGTTTTCAGGCCTTTCCGTCAAGGAAATTGACAGCCTGCCGGGCAAACTGCTTAACCCTTTCAAATACCAGTTTCGCACCATTCTCTTTGTGGCAGACGATCAGCGGCACCGGGTAAAAGGGTTTGCCCTGGTCAACTATGCGCCTGATCTCAACTTCAGCTACCTTGATTTTCTCTCGGTTCAGCCGACCAGAAATGCCGGTGGTATTGGTGGTGCCCTCTACGAAAAAGTGCGTGATGAGGCGAAGAATCTCAAGGTCTGCGGCATCTTCATGGAGTGTTTGCCTGATGACCCTGCCCTCTGCCGCGACAAAGAGACCCTGAAACAAAACAAGGCCAGGCTCCGTTTCTATGAACGGTATGGCGCAGTCCCCATCATCAACACGGCCTATGAGACACCTTTAAAACAGGGGGGTGATTGCCCACCCTATCTGGTTTACGACCGTATCGGCCAGAAGACACTTCCCGCACAAAAGTCCACCAGAGCGATTGTCCATGCCATCCTCACCAGAAAATACGGCAAGGACTGTCCCACAGGTTACATCGACATGGTGGTCGAGTCATTCAACGATGACCCGATCCAGCTCAGGGCCAAGCGATACGTCAAACAGGAAGCCGCAGAGGTCAAAACCGTTCTTTCCATGGAGCAGCACATTGCTCTGGTGATCAACGACAAACATGACATCCATCATGTCCATGAACGGGGATATGTCGAGGCCCCGGTTCGTATTCGCTCCATCATGAAGGGGATTGAACAGACCGGTTTTTTTGAACAGAAACCAGCGCACCAGTTCCAGGAACGCTACATCAAACAGGTGCATGATGCAAAATTTGTCGATTATCTCAAACGGGTCTGCACCCATGTGGAACCGGGAACTTCAGTATATCCTTATGTCTTCCCCATTCGGAACGCCACCCGACCACCCAAGGAATTACCGGTCAGGGCCGGATATTACTGCATAGATACCTTTACCCCTTTGAACCGTAATGCCTATATAGCCGCCAGGGGGGCAGTCGATTGCGCCCTGACCGCTGCCAGCCTGCTCTTTGAGGGATATCGAATCACCTATGCCCTGGTCCGACCGCCCGGGCACCACGCAGAGAGCAAGGTCTTCGGTGGCTTCTGCTATTTTAACTCAAATGCCATCGCCGCCAATTATCTCAGCCGCCATGGCAAAGTGGCCGTCCTGGATATCGATTATCATCATGGCAATGGAACCCAGGACATCTTTTATGAGCGGGCCGATGTCATGACCCTCTCCATCCATGGCCATCCAAGCTTTGCCTACCCCTATTTTGTCGGATTTGCCGATGAAAAGGGAGAAGGTCCGGGCTATAAGTGCAACAGGAATTATCCCATGCCTGAGCATCTTGACGGAGCCGGATATCGACAGGTCCTGAACCGTGCCCTGAAACGCATCCAGACCTATGGACCCCGCTTTTTGGTGATTGCCCTGGGCTTTGATCCGGCCAAGAACGACCCCACCGGCACCTGGAATCTTGAGGCAAATGACTTTTACCAGAATGGTCTGCTCATCGGACGCCTGCACCTGCCCACTCTGATCGTGCAGGAAGGCGGCTACCGCACCAAATCGCTGGGTACAAACGCCCGCAACTTTTTCACAGGCCTCTGGGAAGGCATGCACCGTGAGTAAAAAAGAGCCGCGCCACCTGGTGTGTCTCCTTGTCCCCTTAGTCACTGCACCAGCGGTCCAGCCATAAATCTTTTTATCTGACTAGCATGTCCACCCACAACCAAAAAAAATCATTCCTTCAACATGGCCAGTCATGTTCTTTAATGAACTTTCATATAAATCCAGATTGGAAAGAGGTGGAAACAGGAAGGTCCCTGACCGGCGTATCTGAAACATGAACGATGGAACATCGTTCATGTTTCGGGCGGAGCTTAGCCGGACAGGGACCTTCCTGTTCCCACCGGGCCAAGCTCACCACAACAAATCGGTATGTTGCAATCCCGACGAATAGATCCTTACCGTGTCTCCTTCCGCCCGGAACCATCCCCATATTCTGCACCTACGCTCATATCTTCGTACCCCAATAATCACTGGCCATAGCCCCAAGTTTCAGATAAACTGTTTTAATGTGACATTACTGAGCAGTTCCATTTATTACGACCCATCGCTGGACAGAAAGCCGCGCCCATTGACCCCGCGCTGTAAATTCTCAACGACAGCGATACAGATGAACAAAAAAAGCCTGCAACCCAGAGCCCGCTCTGTAAGTTTTTCGATGCCATAAACCGATGCGGCACCCCTAACCTGCACCCTTATCTCTTTTTTTAACTTTATATGCTGCTATCCATCGACAACTTCAGCCTCAGCTTTCTCCATGATGACTCGGGCTCAGAGCCCGTGGAAGAGCAGATCCTGCACCAGGTCTCACTGGGTGTGTCTGGGACACAGACCACGGCCCTTGTGGGTGAGTCCGGATCCGGCAAATCGGTTACCGCCCTTTCGATCCTGCGACTTCTGGAGGACACCAGCAATATCGTCTGGTCGGGTCGAATTCTTTTCAAGGGGCGCGATGTCTTTTCCCTGTCGCCCAAGCAGATCCGGTCCCTCCGCGGCAATCTGGTCTCCATGATCTTTCAGGAGCCCATGACCTCGCTCAACCCGGTCTACACCATTGGCAACCAACTCATGGAACCGCTTCTTCTGCACCGGTCCCTCACCAAAAAGGAGGCCGAGGACGAGGCCATCCGTCTTCTGGACCGCACCGGTATTCCTGATCCAAAATCACGGCTGACCGCCTTCCCGCACCAGCTCTCGGGTGGTCAGCGTCAGCGGGTGATGATTGCCATGGCTCTGGCCTGCCGCCCGGCCCTCCTCATTGCCGATGAACCAACCACGGCCCTGGACGTCACGATTCAGGCCCAGATCCTCGATCTGATGCAGGATCTGCAGCAGGAGTTCAACATGGGTATTCTGCTCATCACCCATGACCTGACCATGGTCCGCCGTATTGCTGATCAAGTGTACATCATGCAGGGTGGTCGAATCGTGGAACATGGCCCCACAAGAGACTTGTTTGAGAACCCGCAGGACCCGTATACCATTCACCTCATGCAATCTGTCCCTTCCGGAATGCCCGAACCGATTGCCACACAGGAGCCGATTCTCGACCTCTCACACCTCAACTGCCGCTTCACGATCAAAGACTCAGGCGGCCTGTTCTGGGGTGGTCGAAAAAAAGTCATCAAGGCCGTCAATGATGTCAGCCTGACCATCCCTGCAGGCAGTACTTGCGGGATCGTCGGTGAGTCAGGCTCTGGCAAGACCACTCTTGGCATGGCGATCCTCAAACTGGTCAAGAGCCAGGGGGTTATCCGTTTTGGCGACCGCGACCTCCAGCCCCTTTCCACCCGGACCATGCGCCCCCTGCGTCGGGAAATTCAGGTGGTCTTTCAGGACCCCTTTTCTTCACTTTCACCCCGGATGACCGTTGGCCAGATTATTGAAGAGGGCATGAAGGTCCACAAACTGGGCGGCAGCAGAAAACAGCGCCAGGTCCTGGTCCAGGAGGCCCTGGCTGAGGTCGGCCTTGAGCCCCTCCATGCCCGTCGTTATCCCCATGAATTTTCCGGTGGCCAGAGACAGCGCATTGCCATTGCCCGGGCCATTGTCCTGCGGCCCCGACTTCTTATCCTTGACGAGCCGACCTCAGCCCTGGACATGACCATCCAGAAGCAGATCATTGATCTGCTCAAGGGACTGCAACAAAAATACGGAATGACCTATATCTTTATCTCCCATGACCTGCGAGTCATCCGGGCCATGGTCCATCAGGTGGCCGTCATGCATGAAGGATGCATTGTTGAGTCAGGGCCTGCTGACGAGATCTTTCAGGCCCCCAAACATCCTTACACCCAACAGCTGTTTCAGGCCGCCTTCGGCACCTGATCCAGCCCTCTGGCGCAAGACCTTTCCTGCCGTGTTTCCCCTGCAACTTCTTCAAACCATGACCCACTCACCCGGGGTCTATCTGATGCAGGACAGAAAAGGCACGGTCATCTATGTGGGCAAGGCCAAGGATCTGCGCCGGCGTCTGACCAGTTATACCCGGCAAAACAGTGGAGGTCAGAACAAGACTGCGGTCATGCTCTCCCGGGTCAAGACCTTTGAGACCATTATCACCAGGACGGAAAAAGAGGCCCTGATTCTTGAATGCTCACTGATCAAACAGCATCAGCCCCGCTATAACATCATCCTCCGGGACGACAAAAGTTATCCTCTGATCAAGGTCACAGTCCAGGAGCAGTGGCCGCGTCTGCTCATGACCAGACGGCGCCTCAATGATGGCGCCCGCTACTTCGGCCCCTATGCCTCAAGTGGAGCCATGTGGTCCACCCTGAAACTCCTCTGGTCGCTGTTTCCGCTGCGCCGCTGCAAGGGAAGTCAGTTGAAGGCACGGAAAAGGGCCTGTTTGAACCAGCAACTTCGCAACTGCCTTGCACCATGCATAAAGAATGCTGATCCAGTAAAATACAAAGATATGGTCAAGCAGATTCTCATGGTCCTTGAGGGGCGCAGTTCGGACCTGGTCCGGGATTTACACGGTCAGATGCAGGAGGCAGCAGAGTGTCTGGATTTTGAGCAGGCCGCCCGAGTTCGTGACCAGATCGCGGCCCTGGCCAAGACCCTGGAGCAGCAGGTGGTGGTCCAGGGCCCCAGCCGTGACCGGGATTGCTTTGGGATCAGCCGCAAGGAATCTGCCGTGGCCCTGACCATCCTCCAGGTTCGCAACGGCACCATCTGCGGCAGTCGGAACTTTTTCTTTGCTGCCCCCATCGACGATGAACCAACAATCCTTACTCAGGTTCTCTCCCAGTACTATGAGAGCAACGAAACCGTCCCACCGGAAATACTTCTCCCCTGCCCTCCTGAAGACCAGGAACTTCTGGCTGATGTCCTCAGCGAATTGCGGGGCGGGCGAGTCAGTTTTCTCTTTCCAAGGCGGGGCGCCAGCAAAAAGCTGCTGGAGATGGCCCAGGAAAACGGAGCACAACTTCTGGAAGAACGGGCGCGTCAGGAACAGTCCTGGCAGGCCCTGTCACAACTGATGGTCAAACAACTGCATCTGGACCGATCACCTGAACGTATCGAATGTCTGGACATCTCCAACACCAGCGGCAAGCAGGCGGTGGGCTCCCTGGTGGCCTTTCACCATGGACAGGCAGACAAAAAACATTATCGTCATTACCGGATTCAGGGCCTGGACACCCCGAACGATTACGCCATGATGGCCGAGGTCCTGGAGCGCCGATTCAGGCGAGGACTGGAGGAGGAGGACCTGCCCGACCTGCTGCTGGTGGATGGCGGGCGGGGACAATTGAACATCGCCCGGCGGATCGCCCTGGAACTGGGGGTTTTCCAGCGTCTGGAATGGTTGGGGATCGCAAAGGAACGGGCAGAGGAGGGGGAAAAAATCTATAAACCGGGGCAGAAAAACAGCATCACCCTGGCGCCCCACAACCCTGTCCTGCACAAGCTGATGGAGATTCGCGACGAATCCCATCGCTTTGGCATCACCCTGCACAGAAAACTGCGCAGCAGGAGCTCTCTTGCCTCGCCCCTGGATCAGGTCCCGGGAATCGGGCCCGCAAAGAAAAAACAGCTACTCCAGGAGTTGGGCAGTCTCAAACGGATCAAAGCAGCCACCATTGAAGAGCTGCAAAAAGTCCAGGGAATCGGCTCGGAGCTGGCAGAGACGATCCACCTTTTCTTTCACCCTGACCCGAAAGCGCTGCCACCGCAATCAACATCCTGAATTCCTTTCGCCACAGAGCATCTCCAAAATTACTGCTCTTTGTTCTCACCGGATAGGACAAAAGACACGGGTGAGTATGTGGGCCCTTGGGCAAAAAGCCACACACCCATCAATCCTTGCGCCCTTCTGCTGCCTCCTGGTCCAGAATCTCTCCAAGGGCAAAGGCAAAATCACCCACCAGTTCAGCACAGTATTTGCGCCGGCTGTCCGGGTTGGTGTAATAGTCCTTGACCGCCTCACGATCAGTCCAGTCCAGCCGGGCAATATCACGACAGTTGCTCCCTCCGTACGAGACCGTGAGTTGCTCAAAGCGACGCACCAGTACATGGCTGAGCGGCCAGAGCCTGCGGTTTTCCCTCTCATCCAGATTGGCACGACTGTGCATGGAAGACACCAGGGCAACTCCCCCCAGCAGGATACCACAGACGCTCCCTGAACTGGCAATTCCACCACCGAAGGCCCCCACGGCCCTGACCACTTCAGGCTCCACCCGCCCTATCTTTTCCTGACCCACGGCCAGAATTGCCTGACTTCAATGAAAACGTTTTTTAAACAGCTCGATGGCCTGTTGCCGCATCTCTTCCGGTGTCATTCCTGCCTCCATCATCATCTATAGATAAAACGAATTCTTCAGTAGCACCCCATCTGCTTCGTCAGCGGCCTGCTCATGTACTGATCAGTCCACTTCGCAAACCTCTTTCTCGCAGCTGAAGCACTACTGAAGAATTACAGTACACGGTTTTATGTTCGCTTCCAGTTTCAAACTGAACAGTTACAGATAAAACACCTTTACTCATCGGTCACTATTCAGCCTCGTCCCATCTCCTGCGCCATTGGCCTGTTCACATACAGGTGTAAGCTCACCCCCTGATCTGCGCCCAGACAGCCAATGAACAGATGTTCGAGCCCTTGCTGGTTGCCCGCGAATAACAGGAATGAATAAGGAGATCGGCTATGAATTGCATCCAGTCAGAAACTGCTGGGCCATCTCGACTTCGCTGCGGCTGCCAATCACCAGGGGAACCCGCTGATGCAGTTCTGTGGGTTTGATATCAAGAATCCTGGTGCCGTCATCAGTCACAGCCAGTCCACCTGCCTGCTCGGCCAGAAAGGCCATGGGAGAGGCCTCATACAGGAGCCGGAGTTTACCGTAGGGCTTGCACTTGTTTTTCGTGTCACAGGGATAAAGAAAGATACCGCCGGCAATCAGGTTACGGTGGAAATCAGCGACCAGTGAACCAATATAGCGCAGACTGTAGGGCCGCCCTGATTCCTGATCAATGGCCTTGAGATAGTCTACGTAGTTGCGCATCTCAGGCTTCCAGTAATTATAGTTTCCTTCATTGACGGAAAAATACTTGCTCTGTTCCGGCATGAGAATCGATTCGTGAGAGAGAAAAAATTCCCCGACACTGGGGTCAAGGGTAAAACCGTGCACGCCTTCCCCTGTGGAATAGACCAGCATGGTCGACGATCCATAGATCATATAGCCCGCGGCCACCAGTTCACTGCCCGGCTGGAGCAGATCATTGATATCCCCCTGGCCCGAAGGACTGAGACGACGATGGATGGAAAAGATGGTCCCGATGCTGACATTGACATCGATGTTTGAAGAGCCGTCCAGAGGATCAAAGGCCAGGGTGTACTTGCCCTCGAAGCCCTCCTTGACCGGAATGATGTCGTCCTCTTCCTCCGAGGTCATGACACAGATATAGCCACTGCGGGCCATACGGCGCTTGATGGTATTATTGGAAAACTCGTCGAGTTTCTGAACCTCTTCACCCTGAATATTGGTCTTGCCCGAGACACCGATAACATCAGCAAGACCTGCCATATTCACCTCGGCCGAGATGATTTTGGCCGCAACAATCAGTTCGGTGAGCAGGCCTGACAGTTCGCCGGTCGCCTGGCGGTGGAGCAGCTGACTCTCCATGATCTGACGATGTACGGTGATTCCCAGAGGTCGCTTCATTCCAAATTCTCCGCTTGATGCGTTATATGAAAGTTCATCGGAGACCATGACAAATCATGGCGATGTAACAAACCTTCATGGTTAATTGTGGCTGTCCATTCTGATCCAGCCATACTGGTTGATTCACAAAAGTACCATTCAGGACCCGAGTCAACCAGGGCCTGACCTGAGACTGTACATATCCCTCAGATTCCGGTTTTGCGCCACCGACGGACAAACTCAATCAGGGTCCGGACACCGACCCCGGAGGGTCCCTTAGGGATATACGATTTCTCAGTATAATTCCAGGCTGTGCCGGCAATGTCAAGGTGGGCCCAGGGGGTCTCACCAACAAATTTTTCCAGATAGGCGGCCGCGGTAATGGTGCCGGCCCCCGGGCCTCCGGTATTCTTGATATCTGCCACCTGCGATTCGATCTGCTTAGAGTAATCTGGCCCCATGGGCAGACGCCACAGCGGCTCACCGCACCGCTCTCCCGCCTTGATCAGACGCCTGATCACCTCGTCATTGTTCCCCAGCAACCCGGTATAGTGATGACCAAGACCGACAATCACCGCCCCGGTCAAGGTGGCCACGTCGACCACACAGTCAGGAGAAAATTTCTTGATCCCGTAGGCCAGGGCATCGGCCAGGATCAGGCGACCTTCCGCATCGGTATTCACCACTTCCGAGGTCACACCACTGTAATGGGTAATAATATCACCAGGCTTGAGCGCCGAGCCACTGGGCATGTTATCGGTGGCTGGAACAAGAGCCACCACACCCACATCCGGCATCTCCTCTCCCACTATCTGCATCAAACCGAGAATCGCTGCGCCACCGCACATATCATACTTCATATCCTCCATTCCAGCCGAGGGCTTGATGCTCACCCCGCCGGAATCAAAGGTCAAGCCCTTGCCGACCACCAGGAGGGTCTGGGTCTTTTTGGGTGGATTGTATTCAAGTATCACCATCTTGGGCGGTTCAGCAGAGCCCTGATTAACGGCCAGAATTCCACCCATGCCCAGATGCTCCATGTCGGCCCGCTCAAGAATCGTACACTGCAGGCCATACTGTTCAGCAAGATCACGACCGGCCGCAGCAAAACTGGCCGGGGTCCAGCCATTCCCGGGCTCGTTGGCCATATCCCTGGCCCGACATGCGGCCCGGGCGGCCCTCAGGCCTGCCATCATATTCTTCCGCACGGTAATGCTTGGATCATTACTGTAGAGACGCAGTTCCTTGAGCCCCTCGTACGAGGGGTCATCCTCATCTTTTTTCTTGTATTTCAGAAAACGATAATCACCGAGAAGCACACCCTCGACCATGGTCTCAGCCACATCACCGGCCCTGACTCCGTCAAGATCGGGCAGGCAGACCATGATCTTGTCAGCTTTGACCCGAATGGCCTGGCCGGCGATATGGCCCCCGGCAATCCGGAACCGTTCACGGTGTTCATCACTGCCATGCTTCTTGTCACTCTTGCCCAGACCCAGGAGCATCAGTCGTTTGGCCTGAAAGACCTCTTCGGCCTTATTCTTCTCAGGATAAAGAATCAAGGACTCACCAGCCTTGGCGGAGAACTCGGCCAGTCGTCCACGAGACTTGAGCCACGAGTCAATGAGTGGATGATCGGCCTTGACCTTCCCTTTTACAGGTTGCTCCAGACAGTAGACCAGAAGGTCGCCCTTAAAAGTTTCAGGGTTTTTCCCAGACAGGACTAATTTAGTTGCTTCCATGACATCACCTTTATATAGTCGTACAATAAGGAAAAAAATTGAGTATCGACCAGGTTCACACAAATACTCAAAGTGTCATTTAACCACAAAAATCAGCCATACTTCAAGATGAATATCTAGAAAAGTTAATTTCTTACTCTAAAAAAAACTCTGTTACGCCATTCATCCGTGAATCAATGCACTTTCCAGACAGTTTCACTTATGCCTGACATCCCTGTTGCCCATTCAATACTCAACAACTTATCATAATACTCCATGCTTTCCACTCTTGTCGTTTCCGTTACTCTGGCAATCGTCGTTTCCGCCTTTTGTTCACTTCTGGAGGCCGTTCTCTACTCTGTTTCACCGGGTCAAATCGAGATGCTCAGAAAAGCCGGCTACAAAAATGCCGGCGTGCTCATTAAACTGCGCAGTGATATTGACAAACCGATCACTGCCATCCTGACCATGAACACCATCGCCAACACGATCGGCGCGGCCGTTGCCGGCGCATCGGCCGCTGTGGTCCTCGGCGAGCAGAATCTGGTCCTGTTTTCCATGGCCTTTACCCTGGCCATCCTTATTTTCTCAGAAATCCTGCCCAAGACCCTGGGGGTGACCTTTGCCCCGAATCTGGCGCCCTATATCGCCCGCCCGCTGATGATGCTGGTCATCACCCTCAAACCCATCATCTGGCTCTGTCAGCTGGTGACCAAACTGATTCCCCACCAAAACAATCGGGACACCTTTTCGTCAGAGGAACTCAAGACCATTGCCGCCCTGTCACGCAAGTCCGGCAATATTGCAGCCGACCAGGAAATGGTGATCAAGAACATCCTTAATCTCAATGACAAAACTGCCCGCAACGTCATGACTCCCCGCACGGTCACCTTTTCCCTGGATGAAAACCTGACCGTGGGCCAGGCCATGGAAAAAGAAACTCAACTCTCCAGTCACAGTCGAGTGCCCCTGTACAACAAGACGCCTGACAATATTACCGGGATGATCATGCGCAAGGATGTGTTGCTGGCCGCAGCCCATGACAACAAGGGTCAGAAACTCTCATCCCTGAAAAGAATTATCCACTTTGTGGCCGAAACCGCGCCTCTGAACCGGATTCTGGTGGATTTCTTCGACCGCCATCAGCACCTTTTCGTCGTGGTTGATGAATATGGCTCCATGATCGGAATTATCTCCATGGAGGACATTCTGGAGGAAATTGTCGGTCGCGAGATCATGGACGAATCCGACCAGACCAGCGACATGCGCGAGTTGGCCCGAACCCAAAAAAGATCTTCAATTAACCAGTGAACCCCTTGTTTCCCACAATACGGGTTCACCCCGCAGCAGCATTCTCGATGTCGCTCTTGATGCTCCTTGTCATGAGCTGTGGCTGCGTGTTTCACCCCCCTGCACCGCTCACTCCCACACTCCCTGCCCTGCCCGACACCTGGGCCGCTCCGCATCAAATTACCACTGCCGACAGCAGTTGGTTGCCCAATGATCAGCGCATTCATCTTTTCAACCTGATCCAGGAAGGCTTAGCAAACAATCCGCAGATCCTGGCCCAGCGAGCCGAGGCTGAGGCCGCTGTCCAGCAGGCCATTAGTGCTGGAGCTGATCGTCTGCCTAGCCTTTCAGCAGCGCTAAATGGCCAGCGGAGCCATACCGAGAGCGCTACTGCCACCACCACGGCCCTGTCTCTTGATTTTTTATGGGAGGCAGATCTGCTCGGCAAGCTCGATGACCAAGCCCGGGCAGCTACCCTTGCAGCCGAAAGAGTCTTTGCCGAGTATGAACACGCATGCCTGCAACTGGCAGCCACTCTTGCCAGATCGTGGTTTACCCTTCTGGAATCAGACGATCAGGTCAAACTGATCAGTGAGCGGGAAGACAATCTCATAAATACTCTCGCCCTGATTGAAGATGGCTACCATCTGGGGCTCAAACAACCGCTGGATCTTTTCCTGGCCCGCGCCGATCTGGCCACCACTCAGGCGCGCCTGGAATTCTCACGCCAGGAATTGGGCCACAACATCCTGGCCCTGGAACAACTCCTGGGCCGCTATCCCCTGGGGGCCCTTTCTGCCCAGTCGCCCCTGCCCCGGAATATCCCCTTTGTCCCGGTCGGTCTTCCCGCCACTCTCCTGGTGCACCGTCCAGATATCCGTGGCGCCGGATTGGCCCTTGAAGCTGCCAACCTCACCACACGGGCGGCCTGGAAGGCCCGCTTCCCAAGCTTCAAACTGAGCGGTACACTTGGCAACAGCAGCAGCACCTTGAGCGATCTTCTTTCCAACAATGAAATGGCCTGGTCATTTCTGGCCGGACTCACCGCCCCTTTGTTTGACAGCGGCCGACTCAAGGCCCGCCAGGAGCAACAGGAACACCTGGGGACAGCCGCTGGCGCCTTTTACACCCACACCGTGCTTCAGGCCCTGACTGAGGTGGAACGATTGCTGGGCGACAGTGTGCATCAGCGCCAGCGCCGCACTCACCTTGCAGATGCCGTTGGGTTTGCCAGTCGGGCCGAGGAGCTTGCCTTTGAACAGTACCAGCAAGGTCTGGTGGATTATGTCACGGTCCTTGAGTCCCAGCGCCGGACCTTTGATGCCCGCACCAGCCTTTTGGCAATTGACGCTGATCTGATCCGCACCCGCATTGATCTGCTGGCTGCCCTTGGAATCTTTCCTGTCTCTATCGACAACATCATACAATGACAACTTCTGCCCCCACTCCCCATCGCCATCCGACCGCCAAGAAACCCGGGCGGTTCCTGAAAATCATTCTGCCGATCCTGATCCTGGTATTCGCCCTGCTGGCGGCACGCATCATTTACTCCAACCCACCTGAGGCGCCACAGCATTCAGGGCCGAAACGCTCGATTCTCAGCGTCGAGACCATGGTGCTCAAGCCTGAGCCATATCAGGCAGAGATTGTTACCTATGGTACGGTTCAGGCCCAGAGCCAGGGAGAATTGATCAGTCAGGTCAGCGGAGTGGTCACCAGACTGGGAGCCAATGTCCACCCCGGTGCCTTTTTTCAGAAAAATGAGTTGCTCTTTCAGCTGGATGACCGGGATTACCGCGCAGCCCTGAAAATTGCCGAGGCCGCACTGGCAACGGCCCAGGCCAAATTGATTGAAGAGCAGGCCCGCAGCCTCCAGGCCGAGAAAGACTGGCAACGCATGGGCAATGACCGGGCAGCCAGTGACCTGGTGCTACGCAAACCCTACCTGAAATCGGCCCAGGCCAGTGCCCTGGAGGCCGAGGCACGCCTGGAAAAGTCACAACTGGATCTCGAACGGACCAGTATACGAGCTCCCTACACGGGTCGAGTCCTGACCAAGCACGTGGATATCGGGCAGTTTGTGGGTGCTGGCCTGCCCCTGATCGAAATCTACGCCTCTGATTCTCTGGAAGTTCGCCTGCCCCTCAACAGTCGACAGCAGGAACTGGTCAATCAGGACAGCACCTCTGCAACCACCCTCAACTCAGCCAATCCCATCCGGGTCACAATTGAACCCGTGCGCAAATCGCCTGCCTCACTCATTCGCCACGGGCAAATCAGCCGTTTCGAGGCCAGGATTGACAGCAGCACCCAGCAACTCTATGCAGTGGCATCAATTGACGACAGCCGCAACCAGCCACTCGCCCTCGGTGAATTTGTCAAGGCAACCATTTTTGGCCGACAGTTTGAACAGGTCTTTGTCATTCCGGCCCACGCCCTGTACAGCAATGATCAGGTGCTCCTGCTGACAGATAACCGGGTGGAGAGACGCCAGGTCACCGTGATTCAGCGCGGCATGGATCGCAGTATTATTGATGGAAACCTGTCATCAGGTGCGCAGCTGATCACCACGCCACTGGGCAACATCACCAGTGGAACCCAGGCCACACAGGCAGAAGATTCGGGGAAACCATGAACAAGGCCATTGAATGGTTTGCCCGTAACCATGTGGCAGCCAATCTGCTCATGCTGCTTATCGTTTTCATGGGTCTCAGGGCCGCCCTGGTCAAGGTGCCGCTGGAGGTCTTTCCGACCTTTGAGCTGGATATCATCACGGTTCATGTCAGCCTGCCCGGGGCGACCCCGGAAGAGGCCGAAGAAGGATTGGCCATCCGCATCGAAGAGGCCATTTACGACCTGGAGGGCATTGAAGAGATCACCTCGATCTCCCGGGAGGGTGGAACCACCGTCTCCATTGAGGTCCAGAACGACCAGGACCTGCGGGAGTTGATGAGTGACATCAAGACTCGAGTTGATGCCATCAACACCTTTCCGGCCGATGCGGAACGACCGGTGGTTTACCAGGCCCAGCGCAACCGCGAGGTGATCAGCGTTACCGTCTCGGGCCCCTTGAACGAAAAGGAGTTGCGCGATCTGGGGACCGAGGTCCGTGAGGAGTTACTGGCTCTCGATGGAATCACCCAGGTCTACCTGGAATCAGTGCGCCCTTTTGAGATATCCATAGAAATTCCGGAACCGGTCCTGCGCCGCTACCAGCTGACTCTGGCCCAGATTGCCCGGCAAATCGAAGAACATTCTCTGGATCTCTCTGCCGGCTTGCTCCGCACCCGGGGCGGTGAAATCCTGATCCGAACCAAAAATCAGGCCTACACCACGGAAGATTATGCCGCTATTCCTGTCCGGACCGAAGCAGATGGCACCCGTATAAAACTAGGGGATATCGCCCAGATCAGAGATACCTTTGACCAGTCACCGATCAATGTCCGCTTCAATGGTCAGGATGCTGTTTTGATCGAAGTCTACCGGATTGGCTCCCAGAACGCCATCACCGTGGCCGACACAATCAAGGAATATGTCAGGCAAAAGCAGGAGACCCTGCCTGACAAGGTGAAGATCAATACCTGGCGAGACCGTTCAGTCGTTGTCAAGGCCCGCCTCAAGACCCTGGGTAACAGCGCCCTGCAGGGTGGCATCCTGGTGGCCCTGCTCCTCTCTCTGTTTCTGCGCCCAGCCATCGCCTTTTGGGTCTGTGTGGGGATTCCAGTCAGTTTCCTGGGCGGTTTCTGGTTTATGGCCCTGCAGGACATCACCCTGAACCTGATCTCGCTTTTTGCCTTTATCACCGTTTTAGGCATTGTCGTCGATGATGCCATCGTCACCGGTGAAAATATCTACTTTCATCTCCAGCGTGGCGAGCCACCCCTGGAGGCCGCCATTATCGGTACCAAAGAGGTGTCAGTACCGGTCACCTTCGGGGTTCTGACCACGGTCGCCGCCTTTTACCCCCTGATGAATATTGAGGGTGTGCGCGGGCAGATCTTTGCCCAGATCCCGCTCATTGTCATTCCGGTCCTGCTCTTTTCTCTGATTGAGTCAAAATTTGTTCTGCCCTCTCATCTCAAGCATGTCCGGCAGGTAAAAGATTCTGAGCTGGGCCGTCTCTCCCGCCTGCAGCGACGGATCGCCGATGGTTTCGAACAGGCAATTCTCCGTTATTATAAGCCCCTGCTTCATCGCTGCCTCCAACTCCCGGTCTTACCCCTGGCCCTGGCCACCGGCCTGATGATCATCATGCTGGCCCTGATCATGGGGGGCTGGACCCGTTTTGTTTTCTTTCCCAGGGTCCCCAGTGAAATCGCCCGAGCCACACTGACCATGCCCACCGGTACCTCTTTTGAACGGACAGACAAGGGTATTGACCATATGGTCAGCATGGCGCAAAGGCTTCAGGAAAAATACCGTGATCCGGAAAGTGGCCAGAGCGCCATTATCAATATCCTGGCCACCACCGGATCTGCCGGAGGGACCGCCAGTGGTCAGAGCCATCTCGGTCGGGTTCTCCTGGAACTCCAACCCCCTGAATCCCGTGTCGCTGATGTCAAAAGCGCCCAACTGGTCAAGGAGTGGCGCAAATTGATCGGTTCTATCCCAGGCATGGAAAGCATGACCATGCGGGCCGAGATCGGCCGCGGCGGCTCACCCATTGATATCCAACTCACAGGTCAGGATTTCAAACAACTGCGCAACGTGTCCGATCAGATCAAAAAACACCTGTCTCAATATCCAGGTATTTTCGACATTGAAGATTCCCTGTCCAGCGGCAAGCAGGAGTTACAGATCCAACTCCTCCCTCAAGGCGCAGCCCTGGGCCTGACCCAGGCCGAACTGGCCCGACAGGTCCGATACGCCTTCTTTGGGTATGAAGTTCAGCGAATCCTGCGCGGTCGTGATGATGTCCGTGTCTATCTCCGTTATTCAGGGCTGGAGCGCAGTTCACTGTCCACCCTGGACAGTCTGCTGATCCGCACGCCGGACAACCACGAGATTCCATTCGTCCAGGTGGCGGCCCTGAGTCCTGGCCAGAGCCCATCAGAAATTCTCCGGATCGGTCAACGCCGTGCCCTGAATGTCACGGCTGACCTTGACAAACAGAGTACTGATGTCGAGGCCATCAAGCGCAGTCTGGATGAGTATCTCGGAGATCTTTTGAGCCGCTACCCAGGGATCAGTTACAGCCTCGAGGGAGAGGCCAAGGAACAGCGCCAGAGTTTCAGCGGTCTGGAAAGCGGTCTGGTCCTGGTTCTCTTTGTGATCTACGGCCTGCTGGCCATCCCCTTCCGCTCCTACTGGCAACCCTTTATCGTCATGTCCATGATCCCCTTTGGGGCCATGGGGGCCGTGATCGGTCACTGGATCATGGGTATGCCTCTGACCATCATGAGCCTTATGGGGATGCTGGCCCTGACCGGCGTGGTGGTCAACGACAGTCTGGTCCTGGTCGATTATATCAACCGGAGACGCCGGGAAGGCACAGACCTGTTGACTGCCGTGCACCAGGCCGGTGTGGCCCGCTTCCGGGCAGTCATTCTGACCTCTCTGACCACCTTTGCCGGACTGATGCCCCTGATCTTCGACAAAACAACCCAGGCCCAGTTTCTGATCCCCATGGCGATCTCTCTAGGCTTTGGCATCCTCTTTGCCACCTTTTTCACCCTGCTCCTCTTACCGGTCAACTACCTGATCTTTGTCCGGAGTGGCGCTTGGCTGCGCCGGAACATGTCGTTCCGGGGTACTGATTTCGAAGGGCCTTCGCACAATTAGAGTTTTGCGACAGATCAAGACAAGAAACATTCCAGGGCAGACAGACGGTAGATATTCTGGAGATAAATATTCTGGGTTACTCTTCGACGAAATTTTTAAAGACGGGTCCATGTGGTGAGCTTGGCCCGGCAGGAGCAGGAAGGTCCCTGTCCGGCTACGCTCCGCCCGAAACATGAACGACGTTTCGTCGTCCATGTTTCAGATACGCCGGCCAGGGACCTTCCTGCTCCTCCCTCTTTACATTCCTGGTTAGATCTGTAGAGTTATGATTCAGCCGCCAGTGGAGACTCATTTTTGGTGAACACTTACCATGTTTTTAATAATGCAACGCTGATCGCTCATCTCTTTCCTGTACAGAACTGAACTTAATAAGGATACAAATCATGAACAGGATTTTTGTTATTGTGGTGTCAGCTGCCTTGCTTTTTATGGCTGCGGCCTGTTCAAGCGATCAGAATTCTGCTGAGACGCAACCAACAGCAGCTCGCCAGACGAGATCTGCAACCATTAATGGTCCTCAGCTGGATCAGGATTCCAGGAGAGAGAAAATATTCAGGTCCATTTCAGCCCGAGAGGCCCAGGCCCTGGTTGCCTCACGCTCTGACCTGTCCCTGGTGGATCTCCGTGAAGAGAGCGAACTTAAAGAGGGATACATTCCCGGATCACAACTGATTCCAATCAGCGCGCTGAGCCGTGGGACCCGGAGCCTGCCCGCTGACAGGCCACTCCTGCTGATCTGCGCGGTCGGAGGACGCAGTTACGCGGTCGGTCGGTTTCTCTCCGGCAAGGGCTATGGAGAAGTTTACAACCTGAAAGGCGGCATCTCCGACTGGAAAAAGGCCGGCCTTCCTCTCCAGTATTAATGTGCGTGCTATCCCCTTGACAGTGATGTATGGTAACGAATTGGTAATCCTTATCATATCAGTTCTGTTTTTTTATCTGTCAAAGTGAGGAAACAATGAGTGAATTTTTATTGCAATTCAGTCCTGTGACGCAGGCCTTCATGGCTACACTCTTTACCTGGGGCGTTACGGCTGCCGGTGCGGCTGTTGTTTTTTTTACAAAAGAGATTAATCACAAATTCATGGATTCAACGCTTGGCTTTGCAGCAGGCGTGATGATTGCGGCCAGTTTCTGGTCTCTTCTGGCACCGGGCATCGAGATGGCGGAGCAGTTAGGACTTACCCCCTGGCTGACCGCAGTCATCGGTTTTATGGGCGGTGGAATTTTCATGCGTCTGACCGACAAATTTCTGCCCCACCTCCATCCCGGCCTCAATATGAGTAAGAGTGAGGGAATCAAAACCTCATGGCAACGGAGCACCTTGCTGGTCCTGGCCATCACCCTGCATAATATTCCTGAGGGCCTGGCTGTCGGTGTCGCATTTGGAGCCGTGGCTGCGGGACTACCATCTGCCACGATCGGGGGAGCAATTGCTCTGGCCATCGGAATCGGTATCCAGAATTTTCCCGAAGGGACTGCGGTCTCAATGCCACTCAGAAGAGAGGGCATGAGCAAAGGTAAAAGTTTCATGATGGGACAGGCCTCCGGCATCGTGGAACCCATAGCCGGGGTGCTCGGTGCCATCTTTGTCCTGAAGATGCAAAACATTCTCCCCTATGCCCTCTGTTTTGCAGCAGGAGCCATGATTTTTGTCGTGGTGGAAGAACTCATCCCCGAGTCGCAGAGTAATTATAAAAATATCGATACGGTGACCATGGCAACCATGGCCGGTTTTTCGGTCATGATGATTCTTGATGTCGCCCTGGGATAATCTGATAACCTGATGACCTGATGACCTGATGACCTGTCCAGCCAATCATTTTTGTCACTGAAGCGCAGCACCGCAACTGTTTTGTCATGGGCCTGCTCGCACAGCGGGCTATAACTCGCGGGCCCCTTTCATTTCCCCCCATGACAAGAAGACGCAGAGGATTGTCCTGTTGGACCTCATAATCAATAATTTACACATCCCGATCGAGCATGACCGGATTGAGGCCTATAAAACGGCTGTAGCTCAACGACTGAACAGGGACGAGGCTTTGATCTCCATCCGGCAGATCCTGAGCAAGTCTCTGGACCTGAGCAATAAAGACCAGTTTTATTACACAATTTCACTGGTGGTTGAAACTGACGATTCCTTTGCCAATCCGCAAAATTTTCCCCTCTACACAGCCCCTTTACCAGACACAAAAAAGGCAACTCGCCGCACGGAACGGCCGATCATTGTCGGATTCGGGCCTGCCGGAATGTTTGCGGCCCTTGAACTGATTGACCATGGCTGCAAACCGTTGATCTTTGAACGGGGAAAGAAAATAGAAGAACGCTCCATCGATGTGCAGTGCTTTATCCGCGAGAGGAAACTCAATCCCGAATCAAACATCCAGTTTGGCGAAGGTGGCGCCGGTTCTTACTCGGACGGAAAGCTTTTTTCCCGGAGAAACAATAACACCAGCACTGTCAATCGGGTCCTGCAGACATTTATCAAATTTGGGGCACCGGAGGAAATTGGCTACATCAGCAAGCCTCACCTGGGAACGGATGTCCTGTGCAGAATCGTTCGCAACATCAGAGAATATATCCTGGAGCGGGGCGGCGAGATCCATTACAGCGCAAAAATGACCGACCTCCTGACCACAAAAGGAAAGGCGTCTGGCATTATCATCAACAATGAGCGTGAATATCTTTCATCATGTATCTTTCTTGCCCTGGGTCATTCTGCCCGTGATACCGTTGAGATGATGCATGAGAAAGGCCTTGCCCTGGAACAGCGATCGATCGCGGTGGGGTTGCGGATCGAGCACCCGGCCAGGACAATCAACCGGATGCGATACGGCAGGAAATATCTGAATTTCCCTGGCCTTGGCGCTGCCACCTATTCCCTCAACTATACCAATCGTAAAATCAGACGAGGGGTGTATACCTTTTGCATGTGTCCCGGGGGTGAGGTGGTCAATGCCTCATCAGAACAAGGCCTGCTGGTGCTGAACGGGATGAGCTACTCCCAACGCTTGTCACCCTTTTCAAACGCGGCGCTGGTGGTCAGCTGTCACAGTGCTGATTATCCATCGAGCACCCCCCTGGCTGGATTTGAATTCCAACGTGATATAGAGAGGAAGACCTTTCTGGCGGGAGGCGGTAACTGGGACGTCCCGGCGCAGAATCTGATGGATTTTTTGGGTCAACGCCAAACCGCTGATCTCAATCAGAACTCATATACAATGGGAGTGGTGCCGGCAGACCTGAAAGAGCTCTTTCCTCAATTTGTGATCAAGGAGTTGTCAGCCGCCTTCAATCAATGGAAGGAAGACGTTCCATTATTTGTTTCTCATGAGGCCATCCTGCTTGGCTCAGAGACCAGGACCTCATCTCCTGTCCGGATGACCCGCAATGAGGATTTTGAATCGGTCACCTTGAAAAATGTATACCCCATCGGGGAAGGATCGGGCTATACAGGCGGGATCACAAGCTCGGCCGCGGATGCCATCAAGGCAGTCGAACGACACCTGCTACAAGGACAATCGTAAAGGGAAGGAAATGAACAAACCCGCTGCCTGGCAGCACAGGCTCTCTTTCAATCAAGGCGCACCCCGAGGGCAACAACCTCAGAACAGGACTCATTCATGACCAATAACGATATCTTGCGCCGTCTCCGCTACACCTTCAATTTTAATGACTCAAAGATGATCGCCCTCTTTCAGCTGGCAGATCACCAGGTCACCCGGGAGCAGATCAGCAACTGGCTGAAGAAAGAGGATGATCCGGCCTGTCAGAAATGCAGCGATACGCACATGGCCCTTTTCCTGAACGGACTGATCAATGACAAGCGGGGGAAAAAAGAGGGGCCACAACCCGAACCGGAGCAACGCCTGACCAATAATATTATTTTCAGGAAATTGAAAATAGCCCTGAACCTGCAGGCCGACGACGTCCTGGAAATTCTCAGACTGGCAAATTTGCGGGTGAGCAAACACGAACTGAGTGCCTTTTTTCGCAAACCAGGCCACCTGCACTATCGTGTCTGTAAGGATCAGATCCTGCGGAATTTTCTCACTGGCCTGCAACATCACTTTCGAAAGCCCGAACAGGGGGGCAACGATTCAGATCAGCCTGGATGACCATGCTGGTCTGCCCCCTCCTGCGCCGGCCTCCTTGCATCCATCAGACACCTTGGGGCCAGACACCTCTTCAGGAATCAAGGGCGGCCAGGACGATCGGGACGTCAACGGTCTGATCATCGCGCAAAATGGTGAGGATCACCTCGTCGCCGACCCGGAAACGTTCCAGCTCGTTGCGGATATCGTCATACGATCTGACCTGCTGGCCTGCCACATTCAGTATAATATCGCCAAGGATGATCTCACCGCCCTGAGTCTGGCGGGTGGGGCGCAACCCGGCCTGGGCCGCGGGCCCGTTCGGCTGGACATTGATTACCAGGACCCCATCGATCCCCAGACGCCTGGTCAGGCGCGCGTCGGCCATCTCAGCGCCAATCCCGGGTTTGATCAGACGACCATGCTTGATCAAATCGGGCACCACCCGGTTGACCTCACTCACAGGAACGGCAAAACCAATCCCGGCATAGGCCCCTGACGGGCTGTAGATAGCAGTATTCACCCCGATCAGACGGCCAGCGCTGTCCAGAAGCGGCCCACCCGAATTTCCGGGATTAATGGCTGCATCGGTCTGTATCATGCCTTTGATCGTCCTCCCCCTGATCCCGGTGATATCCCGCCCCAGGGCCGAGATGATCCCGGATGTGATGGTCTGGTCCAGGCCAAAAGGGTTGCCGATGGCAAAGACCTTCTGCCCCACCAGCAGGTCATGGGATTCGCCAACAGAAATGGGCAGCAGCCGGTCGGAAGGCGCTGTGATCTGTACCACGGCCAGATCCTTGTCAGGGGCCGCCCCCACCAGAACCGCCTTCCAGTTGGAATGATCAGCCATGGTCACCTCGATCCGTCCGGCATCGCTGATCACATGATAATTGGTCACGATCCGCCCCTGATCATCCCAGACAAAGCCCGAGCCCGTCCCCTGAGGGATTTCTACCGCATTCAGTGAGAAGAGTTGGCGCCGATAGGCAATGCTGGTGATATAAACCACTGACGGTGACGTATTACGAAAAATGTCGATGGTATTCTGTTCATCCCCGGCCAGATCACCTCGCGCCGTGATCATCCGCGGTACGGCACGGGAATCATGCCGCTGTCGCTCAAACGGTGAATAGATCAGCCACAGGCCAACAAGGACCAGAAAAATGATGGCCAGCGGGGAGATTCTACGGGGGGTCGGGGGAAGAGACATGGATCACAAATGTGTAAGAGGAAACCTCAGAAAGAGGCTCCCTCTTACGCTCACAGATTGAGTAATAATTTGGCAATCCAGAAATAGACCAGGACGCCAAGGATATCAATGGACGTGGTGACAAAGGGGCCGGTGGCCACAGCCGCATCGATATCAAAACGCTTGAGAACCAGGGGGATCATGGTGCCCAGGGTCGCGGCCAGGACCATTGAAAAACAGATGGACAGACCGACCACCAGACCCAGCAGGGGCGTTTCACTGTAACCAAATGAGGCCAGAACCCCAAGAAAAAGTCCATACAGGACGCCGAGGATCAGACCGACCTGCATCTCCTTGAAGATCACCCGGTAGAACTCTCCCATATTGATCCGGCCGGTGGCAATTCCCCGGACAATAATCGTGGATGATTGTGTGGCAATATTACCACCCATCCCCATGACAATGGGAATAAACGAGGCCAGGGCCAGGACCTGATTCAACTCATGCTCAAAGGCCGTGATGATATAAATGGCCATGATCCCGCCAAGCCATGAGGCAAAAAGCCAGGGCGCACGAATCATGGCGTTTTCGGTGGTGGACTTGAGCAGGATCTCACGATCGCGACCCGCACCGGCCATCTGAAGAAAATCCTCGGTGGCCTCTTCACGGATAACATCGATAATATCATCGACCGTGACAATGCCCACCAGATTATAGTTGGAATCAACCACCGGAACGGCCAGGATATTGTACTGAGAAACCACGTGGGCCACCTCTTCCTGATCGGTATCAGTGGTGACCGAGATCACGTTGGCCTTCATGACATTCTGAAGACGACGATGGGGCGGATGCATGAGGAGTTCACGCAGCGAGATGACGCCGGCCAGTTGACCATCTCCATGGGTGATGTAGAGATAAAAGACCATCTCCTTTTCTTCGCTGCGCTTCTGCACCTTGGCAATGGCCTCGCCGATCGTCAACTCCTCATCCAGGTACATGAAATCCGTCGACATCAAACCACCGGCGGTTTCAGGATGGTACTGGAGGAGTTCCTCGACCTCTTCCCTGTCCTCACGCTCCATATGACGGCGGACATCAGCCGCCACATCTTCCGGCAGGGCCTCGATCAGGTCGGCGGCATCATCCGAGGCCATCTCGCTGACCACATCGGCCATAAACTGCGGAGAGAGCCCTTCGACCACGGAGAGCATGATCGATTCGTCGAGTTCGCTTAAGAAATCAACGACCAGGCTGGTCTGGGCAACAATGGCAAAGACGTCGGACCGCTCTTCCTCGGAGAGATAGCGGAACACCCAGGCCAGATCGGCCGGGTGGGTCTTGGTAATCAGCTTCAGCAGATGATCGGTGGCCTTACGGCGATTCAGGCGCCGGATCATGTCAAGGATGACCTTGCCTTCATTGCCGATCAGTTCTTTTTTAGTGCTCTCTTGGATCATGGTCTCACGGGGCAGAACTCAACTGAGCGGTACAACTGCCCAGAGTGCAGGATTATTTTTTAATCGCATAATAGACATAAATATTATAGTTTACCCGCAATCAACTTCATCCGTCAATTTGAATCCTTTGGTGAAGTCGTAACAATCGTTATTGTTCGAGCGGATGCACCTTGTGTTGTCATGCTGGTTATAATTGGCTCAACAGATATTCTGTCGACCTTAAACTGCAAAGCACATAGAGTCCAAAACCACTCCTTAAATTGAAAGATCGCCATGCCCGTTCATCCCGCATAACATCTACCAATCATTGCCCCCTGCAGTTTTTCAGAGCATATCCCCATGACTGTCAATATTTATCCGGATCAGGTCACTCTTGCACCAGAAGAAATTGAAGAAATCTTCCAGATGGCCTGTCAGTTTCATCAGGAAAGTGAACTGAACCAGGCCATACCGCTTTATGAGGGCCTCATCACCCATATACCGGATTCACCACTCCTTCATTACAATCTGGGACTGGCCTGTTTTGAATCAGGTGATTACCAGCAGGCCCTGAAGGCCTATCGTCAGGCCGAAAAACTGGCGCCGGACGATGGTGACATTTTATTCAATCTAGGGCTGTGTCTCAAAAACTGTGGTCAACTGAATGAGGCCATTGAATGCTACCTGCGGCTGCTCCAAAACCAGCCGGATGATGCGGATGTCCATTATAATCTCGGCCTCTGCCTTCAGGTGACCCATGCTCTGGAACAGGCCGCAACGTGCTACGAACATGCCCTGGCCATCGACCAGGATCATGTTTCAGCCCTGACCAATCTCCCCTACCTCTATCATCGTCTGGGTCAGTTGAGCAAGGCCCAAGAGATATACGACCGCCTTCTGAAGATCCGCCCCGATCATCCTTCAGCCCAGTACATGCTGGCCATCCTCAAAAACGAGTCGGTTCCCATGGCCCCCCCGGAGTATCTGGCCGAGACCTTTGATGCCTATGCCGAGACCTTTGAGGAAAGCCTGGTGGATACCCTTCAATACCGCGTTCCAGAACTGCTGCGGGAACACTACGATCTTCTATCTTTTCAGCCAAAGGATCGACAAAGGGGAATTGATCTGGGCTGCGGCACCGGCCTTGCCGGAAAACTGTTCGCGCCACTCTGTACCCATTTGAGCGGCATTGACATTTCTGCCAAAATGGTTGCCCAGGCAGAGAAAAAAGACGTTTACGACCGGCTGATTGTCGGCGAGATCATTCTCTATCTTGCTCGGGAGACCACCCATTATGACCTGTTCGTGGCCGCCGACGTCCTGTCCTATCTGGGTGATCTGGAACCGATATTTACGGCAACAGCCCAAGCCGCAACGCCTGGGGCCATCTTCTGCTGCTCCACCGAGGCTGGAGAGCAGGACAATTACACGCTCAATTCAACGGGCAGATTTGCCCACTCGGCCAACTATATCAGGACGACCGCCAAAGAACAGGGCTGGCAACTGAACCGAATGATCACCGCCCCCATTCGCCATGAAGGCGGCCAACGACTCATGGGCTATATCTGTTTCTTCACTCGGGAGTAAACAGGGCGCGTCCTGATCAACAACTGATTACGCTCAGCCATTCTCAACCCCCAAGCAGGGTGGTCCGCTGGGCAACCCAGCAGATCAAAAAACCCAGTCCCATAGCCACACCGCCAATGATCCGCATCTGATCAGGCTGCATGGCACTGATCTTTGTGAGCCATTCCCGCATGGCCTCAGGGGCAACTACATAGGGAAGGCCCTCGAGTATCAGGACCATTCCCACCAGCAAGACCAGCAACTTCATGACATTCCCCTCATCCAGAATTATTCCACCATTCAACCGAAACAGGTTTGAGGCAACATTGCACTCTGATAAACATTCACGCCGTCTTTATAGCATTGCATTTTTCACTCACACCTAATAATATGATGACCAGAAGTGAGTATCCATCTTAGCATGCATTTTACCTTTGAAACAAGCACTATCGTCATGCTCAATCTTCACAGATTTCCTTAAATTTTCAGCTAATTATAATCAACAACCCCCTCTGCCTCTCTTCTGCGATGCAGCCTCACTCAACCAGCCAAAACCATGCCAGATTCCATGAGCTCCAAATATAAAGAAGCCGGTGTTGACATTGACAAAGGCAATGCCTTTGTCAACAACATCAAGAGCATTGTCGCCTCAACCCATCAGCGGGGAGTCGTCAATGATATCGGCGGTTTTTCAAGTCTCTTTGCCGTAGATACCGATACCTATAAGAAACCGGTCCTGGTGACATCCACCGATGGTGTCGGCACCAAACTGGCCGTGGCCAAGCTCTGCAACAAACACGATACCATCGGTATCGACCTGGTGGCCATGTGCGTCAACGACATCGTCATCAGTGGTGCCAAGCCACTCTGTTTTCTCGATTATTTTTCCATGGGTGAGCTGGATATCGACATGGCCACGGACGTGGTCAAGGGGATCGCCGAAGGGTGCAAGCAGGCAAAATGCTCCCTGGTCGGGGGTGAGACGGCCGAGATGCCTGGTCTCTATTCCGGTGGCGACTATGATCTTGCCGGTTTCGTGGTGGGAATCGGTGATCGGGACAAGATGATTGACGGCTCTGAGATAAAGGTCGGCAACAAGATCATCGGCATTGCCTCCAGCGGTCTCCACTCCAACGGCTTCTCCCTGGTCCGCAAGATCTGTTTTGATGACCTGGGCCTGAAGGTCAATGACCAGATCAAGGAACTTGGCTGCACCCTGGGTGAGGAACTGATCAAACCGACCCGAATCTATGTCCAGTCGGTCCTGGCTGTCCTCCGACTTTACAAGATCAACGGCATGATCCATAACACCGGGGGCGGCTTTTATGACAATATCCCCCGCATCCTTCCGCCTGGCTGTCGGGCAGTCATTGACCGCTCGACCTGGCCCATCCCGCCGATCTTTACTTTTCTGGGGGATAAGGGCGGCGTTTCGCTCACTGAAATGTACCGGACCTTTAACATGGGAATCGGCCTGATGGCAGTGGTCGATGTCGCAGAGGTGGAAGATATCCGCCACCACTTCGAAGCCCTGGGCGAACAGGCCTTTATCATTGGCGAGGTCGTCTCCACAAACGGAGAAGATCGACCGCAGGTCGAGCTGATCGGTTAAACTCCTTCAGGCAGCAATCACGTCCATGAACGTAGGATGGACGTAGGGCCAGCAGCCGATAGGGGCTCCACAGCGGACCCCATCGCCCTGCTGACCCAGCACATTCCATAGCCACAGCCCAGAGATAAAGAAAACATGGGCTTTATTTACCCCATTCCGCAACAACACTGCTTCATTCATAACGGCACCTCGTCCGTCAGCCAGTAGAACTGGTATGGCGGGACTACAAGTTCTTCCTTGAACATTGCAGGCCGTTCCCCCGAATACAGATCTCTGACCGAACCATAACGGAAATATCCTCTCCGACCTATATCCTTCAGATTCAGGTGCTGGGGTGCACCGTCAAAGTTTGCCACCACCAGTACCCGATTGGTCGGCTGGACATACTCAAAACGGGAAAAGACAAAGAGATGCGGATTGCCCACATCCAGCAGTTCACGGTTGTTGAAATCGGCAAAGGCCGCCACTTCCCTGCGTACGGCGATCATCTTTTTAATGGCAGTGAATAACCGGTATTCCACGGTGCCTGGAGTATTACGTAATTCCGCCTTTTCCCAGTCCATCCGCGGACGATGCGCCCAGCGACTGTCATTGGCCTTTGCCGGGTCATCCAGATAGGTTCGGTCATTGAGAGTGCCGACTGCATCACCGTAATAAAGCAGTGGGATACCGCCAAAGGCCATGATCATGCCATGCAGCAGCAAAATGGTCTTGATGGCAACATCAATCCGAACAGAGTCCTCGGCCTCCAGGGCGCTTTCCAGTCCTGCAAGGGAAGCCAGCGAGCCGGAAATCCGCGTGTCGCCGGTCTTGTCATTGTGGCCAAAGGGTAACCCACGGGCCGGGGAGGCCTCATAATTCCCAGTATAATAGTCAATCAGAAACTGGCGGTGCGCATGAGGCTCATACTCCACCGCCCGGATATCATTATCGTCAAAACCCAGCCCGATATCATCATGACAGCGCAGGTAATTCAACCAAGTAGCGCGATCCAGCTTGTCGGGCAGGCTCTTGACCCCCTGGGTCAGCAGCCGTGCATTCCTGGTTGCCACCGCATCCCAGAGCAGGGCCATGAAGGTGGCGTTATAGGCAATTTCACACTCCTTGGCGTTAATGGCGTCTTCGCCGAAATACTTGATGATCTCCACCGGGGCAACGATGGCCTCGGCAATGAACAGGACCCCGGGGGCAGTGACCTGACAGCAATCCTTCAGCAACTGCAGCAACAGATGAGCCTCGCGCTCATTCTGGCAGATGCTGCCGATCTTTTTCCACAGAAAGGCCACCGCATCCAGGCGCAGGATATCGGCACCCTGATTGGCCCAGTAAAGGATGATATCGAGCATCTCGATGAAAACCGAGGGGTTGCTGTAATTCAGATCCCACTGGTAACTGTTGAAGACAGTCATCACCCATTTGCCCATGGCCTCATCCCAGGTGAAATTGCCGGGGGCGTTTTCAGGAAAGATTTCCGGCATGCTGACTTCAAACATATCCGGCACTTCGCGGTTGTCGAAGATGTAGTAGTACTCCTGATATCGGCTGTCACCCGCGCGGGCCTGCTTGGCCCATTGATGCTCGTCGGAGGTGTGATTGAGCACGACATCAAGGGTCAGCAGGATGTCGCGCTTACGCAATTGCCCTGCCAGCTCCTGCAGATCTTCCATCCTGCCGAAGCGGCTGTCGATCTGCCGAAAATCACTGACCGCATACCCACCGTCACTGGCACCCTCAGGGCATTGCATCATTGGCATGAGATGAACCATGTTGACGCCCAGTTCCGGAAAATAGTTGACCCGCTGGATCAGATCCGGCAGGTCGCGGGCAAAGCCGTCGGCATAAAGCGCCATACCCACCCATTCCTGACTGAGGAACCAGTTATGATTCTTTTCCCGCACAAGGTCGGACTGACGCAGAGATGCAGGTCGCTGCACATACTGCCGGGCCATGGTTTCCACCAGTGCCTGTATCTGCGGCCGTAAATCGTCACGTTTTCCGTAAAGAATGGTGAAGAGCGAGTAGATGTGATAAAAATTTGCCCCCAACCGAGTATAGAAGTAACGCAACTCCTCGTCCTGAATTTCCGGGTCAAGTTCGCTCAGGATATCATTCAAAAGGGAATGAGATACTTGTTCGTACATGGTTGGTCCTCTATGTAAGCTGCCAGGCTTCAATGAATGGTTGGTAGAAATCCCGATCCCGGTTGGTTGCACCGCGCAGGCCAACCACTGAGCCGGCAAAGTGCTGGGCACAACGCAGCGTCTGTTCCATCGGCCACCCCTTCAGCAGTCCCACAATCAGCACACTGCTGAACGCATCACCGGCCCCGACGGTATCCACCACCCGGACCTCATGCTCCGGTATGACCTGCAGACGTTCACCCTCGGCCGAGACGGCCAGGGCGCCTGTTTCTCCCCGGGTTATGATCAGCCAGGCCAGGGACAGAGTTTCAAGGAGATGGTGGATGCGCCCCTCGATGTCACGGAATTGGGGGACGATCTGCGCCAGTTCGTCCGCATTGAGCTTGAGCCAACGCGCGCCTGCCAGCAGTTGGCCAATGGCTTCTCCCGCCCACCACGGGTCGCGCAGATTGATATCTATAAAACGGAGTACACTGGTCTGCTCATTCAGCCGCTGCCAGGCCGTGCGGGAGACAACTTGACGCAGGGCCAGACTTCCATGATAAAGCAGGCAACCAGGCAATGTCGACAAGGCAGGCAGTCTCTGGTAACTGATATGATCCCAGGCACTGTCCGACACGATATGATAGTGCGGCTCGCCCTGGGAGAAGCTGACATCGACCACGCCCGTGGGATGGCAGGTGTCGGTCTGCAGGCCGGAGAGATCCATGCCCCACTCTCGCATGGCATGGAGAACCTGTTCACCCAGGAGATCGGCGCCGACGCTGGAAACAAACAGCGGCTCCATGCCAAAGGCTTGCAAATGCCAGGCCACATTAAAGGGTGCGCCTCCAAGGACAGCTGATCCATCCGGAAAGCGATCAAAGAGCACTTCACCAAAGATGAGCGGCCGGGCAGTGCTGGCCGGAGCGAATGCGTCCCTGTCCATTTATTCGCTCTCCAGTCGTGCCGTAAGTGCAGGGTGATAATGAACCAGCCCCTCCAGTATGCCCGCCGCATAATTCCCGTTCATGCCGCAAAAGCCGCCACGAGCAAGGTAAAGAGTCGATGCCGTACCCGCCTTGTTGGCCAGACGCTGCGCCTCCAGTCTGATTTCGGTGCTGGCATTGCGCACCAGAATAGCGGGAATCGGGCTGACCAGTACCGGCAGATCGTTACCGCTGTCGCCTGCAAAGACCGTATCCGCCAATCCAATCCCCTGCTGTTCCATAAGAAACTCTATGGCGTGGCGCTTGGTGGCACGAGCTGGCAACACATCCAGCAGCCCAACAGCGGCAGGTTCATCAATGCTCCAGATCAGACTGGCGCGGACACCTTCTGCCAGCAGGCGCCTTTCCATTGCCTCCATCAACTTCCTGTGGTTGACGCCCAGACTGACAGAGTAGCTCAGCTTGTGGGTGTTCTGCCTGGACTCTTCCTGCAACTGCAGAGACGGCAAATCCTGCAGCAGTAAGACCAGTTGCGCGTGGCTGCACCCGCCCCAGTCAGGGGCAATGTGAGTCTCCCATGCCTCCCAGGCTTCCCAGTTCCAGCCGGTACAGGCATAGATAGTGGAACCCACATCCCCAAGCAAAAAGGCAGGCAGAGGCAATTCATATTCTTCGACCGCCTCCATGACCAGTCTCTGATCACGCCCGGTGACATAGGCAAGCACGATTTCCGGCAAGGCCACCAGCTTATGAAACCATGTGCGGGCCTCGGGTGATTCTTCCGCCACTCCATTGGGGATCAAAGTCCGATCCAAATCAGTACAGATCAGCAGGCGCTCTCTCATTCTGTCTCCACCTCACTGCCCTGAAAGAACTTATAATGTTCAATGGCCTCGAGGATTCCTTCAGCGCAGGGGCGCGTAGCAAAAAAAATCTTCTCGGCGTTTTCCAGATCGGAGAGCTCTTCATCATGACGATTGGCCACCACGACGGCCAAGGTGTTGCCGCGCATCATATCTTCATCGCTACCGGAACCGCCTGCGGCCAAGACTCGCTCCAGTGGAATATCCATCTTCTCAGCAACCCAGCGCAAGGCCAGTCCTTTCGAGGCACGGACCGGAACAATATCAAGGTACTGCCCGAAAGAGAGCACAGCATTCACTGTCTGCCCCTCCTGATGAAGCAGGCTGTTGATCTGCTGCATGTCTGGCGCGGTCTGCGGATCGATATAATAACTGACCTTGAAACGATTCTGTTGGCTCTTTGGTTGCAGTTTCAACCCCGGCAGCACGCTCATGACACTACGGATGATGCGCGGATGCCAGAGATGGTCGATATGCCTCTCCCATGCCGTATCCAGCACAAGATTGGGGGCGTAATGAATTTCAGTGCCAAGGCTGGTTACCAGCACATCAGGCATGGGAATATGCTGTTGCTTCATGACATGGATGGCCGAATCCAGCCGCCGTCCGGTGACAATACCGACCAGGACACACCTGCGGTTGGCCTGCAGGGCTTCGACAAAGGAGACAAGCGCCTGCGGGTTGCCCAAAAGATTATGGTCAAGACTGGAAAACAATGCCCGGTCATGATGGAGGTATCGGCGACGTTTGATGCGGAGCGCCGGGAGCGATTCAGTCCGGGCAATCAGTGGCCGCAGCACCTCAAGATATTTTTCCGTGTGCGCCTGCCACGAATAATGCTGGCGCACACCTTGCAGACCATGAGCAACGAATTGCTCCCATTGTAACGGTTCAGTCAGAATGCGCCGCAGTTTGGCGATAATATCAGCAGGGTCCAGTGGGTTAATCAAATAACCGTTCTGACAGTTGCCGATAATGTCGGTGGGGCCGCCATCTTCGGTGGCAACAACAGGTAAACCACTGGCTGTCGCTTCGATCAAAGTCAAACCAAATGGCTCGGTCAGCGCGGGATTCACAAAGACACCTTTGCTCAAAGCCGCGAGACGGTAAAGAACCGACACCTCAGCGGCTTGATGATGTTTGGGATAGGCCACTTTTCCATACAGATCATACTGATCAACGGTCAACAGGATATCAGTCAAGACCTCCTGGGCCCCGGTCTCCATCTCGCTGATGTCATCTCGATTACCGGCAATAATGACAAGATTAGCCAGCTGCTGCAATTCAGGTGATTGCCCATAGGCATTGATCAGTTGCCCAATATTCTTACGTGGATCAGGTCGCGACAGGGCAAGGATCATCGGCTTGACTGGATCTTGCAGAAAACGGGCAATTTCGGCACCAATAGCCGTACTTTCTTCGTCCCCCCGAGGAACGTGAAACTGCTCCAGATCCGTACCCGGCGGTATGACGCTCATCCGTTCGGGCTGATAATGGTCATACAACCCATACTGTTCTGTCACTTCATGCCTGGTGCTGGTGATAACGCGTTTGGCCACACTCAAGGTGGTTTCTTCCGCTTCAATGCGACGGGTGATATTATAGCGGGTCTCCAAAGCGGCCTTGCTGTGACCTGCGGCGAGGAGTTGACGACGCTTGCTGCGGCCAAGGGAATGACCGGTGTGAACCAGCGGAATACCAAGCTGATGGGAAATACGGGTGCCCACATAGCCGGCATCGGCATAGTGGCTGTGAATGATGGCGGGTGTGTGGGCCTGAAGTTTAAGATAGTCAAGAACTGAGTCGGCAAAGTTATCCAGACAGTCCCACAACTGCTCCTTCGGCAGATACATTGCCTCACCACAGTCAATACGGACGATCTGCACCTTATCACCAAGCTTTTCGAACGGCTGAGCATAATCCTCACTGACAGAGGGATCAACCACACGCCGGGTCAGAAGGTCAACATGTCCGACTTCGTGATGCGCGCCCAATGCCCGCGCCAGTTCCACCACATATTTGGTCTGACCGCCGGTATCGGCATCATGCCCAAGCTCAAGGTTGTGACCGCGAATCAAACCGTGGATGCTGATCAGAACAATGTAAGGTTTGGTGTGATCACGTGTCATATCGGCCCCTGTATATATCACTCATATGCAGCACCCTATTGCTGAACACTTATCTGTTGATCGGCATTTACAATTGACCCATTCTGGGCAAAGACAAGTGCCTGCTGCTGCAGATCATAACCTGAGGGAAACTGGAATATTCGCAGACCAAACTCAGGAGCAATCGCCAGGAGATGATCAAAAATATCAGCCTGGATCTCTTCGTAATTCGCCCAGACCTTGTCAGCACTGAAGACATATATTTCAATGGGCAGTCCCTGTGAGGTGGGGGCAAGATGACGCACCAGGAAGGTAAGATCCTGGTTGATCCTGGGGTTCTGGCGCAGATATGCCTTGATGTAGGCCCGAAAAACACCGATGTTCGTCTGACGTCTGCCGCCGATCTTATCCGGTTCAGGATGATACATTCTGTTATATGCGGCGATCTCTTCATCCTTTTCCGTAAGATAACTATCCAGGAGCGTATATTGTTTGAAATCCTCCAGCATGGCATCGGTGCAGAAATGGATTGAGTTTGTATCGATACAAAGGGCTCGTTTGATACGTCTCCCCCCCGACTCTGACATTCCCCGCCAGTTTTTAAAGGCATCATTCACCATCTGATGCGTCGGGATGGTGGTGATGGTTTTATCCCAATTCTGAACCTTTACTGTGTGCAGTGAGATATCCATGACATCTCCATCAGCACCATATTTGGGCATTTCAATCCAGTCACCAACGTGGACCATATCATTGGCCGTAAGCTGCAGGTTGGCCACAAAGCCCAGAATCGTATCCTTGAAGATAAGAAGGAGGATGGCGGTCAGCCCGCCAAAGACACTGATGATCCCCCATGGGGATCGATTGGTCAGGACCGAGATGATGAAGATAAAAGCAAGGAGATACGAAAGGATTTTAATGGCATCAAGATAACTGCGTACCGGCCAGTCACCGGCCATCCCGCTTTTATGGAATATATCCTGAGATGAGTTCAATACCGTGGCCAGGATACGGACGCCGGCAATGACAAAAAAGACCAGAATAGTCCTGCGTAAAAATTCGGCTGTTCCGGGAAAATCCGTGAAGGCCAGGTCAGCCACGGTATGAATCAGGACAAGTGGTGCCAGTATGGCCAGCCGTTTAAAAAAAAGATTTCGAATGAAGATATCATCCCATTGAAAGGTGCTTTTATGGGCAATTTTCTCCAGGATTCTCACGATATATTTCTGGAAGACCCAGTACACCAAGAAGGCAATGAATGCCAGCAGGGACAGTGAGATAAACAGATGCGTCATCTCTATCAGCGACGAAGAGAAACCAGACTGCAGCAAAAATGTATCAAGACCTTGAAACATGAATCCCTCATTTTCAATCATTAAAGTTCCTCTATGGTAAACTGTTACCGTGGTGCATTGCAAGCAGATGGGGACCGGACCAAGGTCGGGGGTGGCAGCAGACAAGAAATGCTTGTCACAATCATACCATATATTTACCCAAAAGAGTCAATCGTTGAATTACAGGATCTGCCCTCCGACCCTTCTGCTCCAGATAAGCTCACTTTAATTTCTTAGGTACTTGCCAAAACCACCAGAACAAACTATCATCCTGTAGTAATTATTCTTGTACGAAACATTCTACCAGGAAGGATTTTAAATGGGCAAGAAAAATAACGGTTATGACTACCGGGTTCTTTGTGCTTTGCGGCGAGTTATCCGGTCTGTAGATATTTATTCCAAAAAACTGAACACAGAATTGGGTCTCACAACCCCCCAACTCTTGTGCCTGCATGCCTTAGCTAACTCTGAGTGCATGATTCTCAGTGATCTGGCCAAAGAAATAAATCTTGGTGTGAGCACGGTCAATGGAATCGTCGACCGACTTGAAGCAAAGCAATTGGTGACCAGAAAAAGATCCGCCGAAGACCGTCGGAGGGTGGAGTTGGAAATTACCTCCTGCGGAAAGCAGATTGTCTTGAAATCGCCATCTCTGCTTCAGGACAAGCTCTCTGCGTCGCTATCAAGACTGCCTGAAAGCGACCAGTTAGCCATTACAGAATCGCTTGAGCTTGTTGTCAAGCTTATGGAAGCTGAAAAAGTTGATGCCTCCCCCAACCTGTTTCCCAGTGAACAGGTTGGCAATAATGAGTAACAGAAAATCTAAATAAAGGATTTACTATGTTTATGTTAAGCCAGCAACAAAAGGAAATACTTGAAGAAATTGATGGCAGTTCAGTCAGTCAATGGAATGACTGGAAATGGCAGCTGAGACACTGCATCAAAGATCTGGACACCTTTGAAACCCTGCTCAATATTAAGCTACCCGAGCAGTTACGTAAGAATTTCAGCACAATTATCGAAAAATTCCCCATGTCCATAACGCCGTACTACCTGTCTTTGATCAAGACCGATGATCTGGAAAATGATCCGGTCTTCAAACAGAGTTTTCCGGTAATCAACGAGTTACATGTCGACAAAAATGATATGGCGGATCCTCTGCATGAGGATAAGGATAGCCCGGTTCCAGGACTGATGCATCGATATCCGGATCGCGCCTTGTTACTGGTCAGTAATAAGTGTTCCATGTACTGTCGGCATTGTACCAGAAAAAGACGGGTCGGCGACCGGGACACCATCCCCGGACGTGATCAGATTATGAAAGGAATTGAATACATAAGGAAGACCCCTCAGATCCGTGATGTGCTTCTGAGCGGTGGCGATCCTTTCCTTTTATCGACGGATTATCTGGACTGGATTCTTACTGAGCTGCAAACCATTGAGCATATTGAAGTCATCAGGATTGGCACACGGACTCCGGTCGTCATGCCATCACGAATTACCGACAATCTGCTGGAAATGCTAAAAAAACACCATCCCATCTGGATCAATACCCATTTCAACCATCCCCGGGAACTGACGGCATCCTCAAGGCAGGCGTTGAAAAAACTTGCCGATGCTGGCATCCCGCTTGGCAATCAATCGGTCCTGCTCGCCGGGGTCAATGACTGCCCTCGGATCATGCGTTCCCTGGTTCACAAACTGGTGGCCAACCGGGTACGACCTTACTATCTCTATCAGTGTGATTTGTCCGAAGGTCTGAGCCACTTCAGAACACCGGTGGGCAAAGGGATTGAAATTCTCGAAAGCCTGATCGGTCACACCAGCGGCTTTTGTGTTCCGACCTATGTTATCGATGCTCCAGGTGGTGGCGGGAAAATTCCGGTGATGCCCCAGTATCTGATTTCCTGGTCGACCAATAAGGTTATCTTGCGGAATTATGAAGGCGTCATCACCACCTATAAAGAACCAGATTCTTACGAACAAACCTTCTGCGAGAGAGATTGTGAAAAATGCGACTTACAACTCTCACTGGAGGACGCGGATGAAACCAAGTGCATGGGCATTGCCAGATTGCTGGCTGATTCCAATGATACGCTTGCCCTGGTTCCGGAGAATAATACTCGCCATGAAAGAAGAGGTTGAAACAATTTATGGCTAAGCATTTACCAGACCAGTTGAAAAAGCTTCCAGGCGGAGCTCTCATCCAACACGGTCCGCTCAACGATCGAATATATCTCATGAAGCTGGGCCATGGCGGGGCCGGTACTCTGCCTGCCGACCTGATTGCCATGGCAAGGCAACATAAATACTCCAAGATTTTTGTTAAGGTGCCGGCACATCACTCCGAACACTTTGTCCGGGAGGGCTATGTTGCAGAAGCGGCAATTCCCCAATTCTATAAAGGTGCAGATACGGGGATATTCATGGGCTACTACCTGGACGAGTTGCGGGCGACTGAGCCCAACGCGGCGGTTCTGGATAAAATCCTGAATCTGGCCCTGGATAAATCAGGGACAGCCATTGCCTCTTTAGACAAGGACCTTTTCGCACGCCAGCAATGCGAAGAAGGAGATGTCGAAGAGATGGCGGCTATTTACAAGACGGTCTTCCAGACCTATCCATTCCCGATCCATGACCCATCTTATTTACTGGATACCATGCAAAATGATGTTGATTATTTTGCAGTTGAAAGCGATGACAGTTTAATCGCACTTTCTTCGGCAGAAATTGACAAGTCCGCCTTGAACGTAGAAATGACCGATTTTGCGACCCTGCCTGAGTGGCGTGGCAATAGCCTGGGAATTCATTTATTACTCCGGATGGAAAAAGAAGTGCGGGCGCAAGGTATAAAAACGGCATACACCATTGCCCGGGCGGTATCGGTTGGCATGAATATTATCTTTGCCAGATTGGGCTATACATATGGCGGCAGGTTGAAAAACAACACCAATATCTCCGGTAAGGTTGAAAGTATGAACATCTGGTATAAAGCGATCTCTTAGTTTCTTTTTTGTAAAAAAAGGTCCATCATCCTCTCTTCCTATTCAAAGATATGGGCCCCTACCAGATCACTCCGTGTCAAGAAACCAACGACCGTATCTCCCGCTCCGGCTAACACGGGGAGCCGGTTGATATTATTTTTTGATAGAATGGTTGCTACTTCAGACAAGAAAGCATCCGCCCTCACTGTAATAGCAGGCCGTGTCATAATATCACTTGCCACACCCTTGCGGACCGTGACCGCCGCACATCCTTTGCCCAGAAGACAGGCCGCGACAATGGACATAAAGGAGGCATTAGCCGCACCCATATGTTTCAGAAAATCCCGCTCAGAAATAATCCCGACAATTTTTCCATCTTCTGCCAGCACCGGTACACCTGATACGGAAGCTTCCGCCATTCGGGCCGCCACTTCCTGCAAAGGGGTTGTGGCCGTGACGCTTACAACCTCCCGGCTCATGATATCCCCGGCGCGGACGGAACAGATCAACCTTTTCAGGGCATGATGGAAAGAGAGTTCATAAAGTTCCTTGAAATCATTAACCGTAATATCGAGATAGCCCGGAATCTCCTTCATCGCCGCATAGATATCTTCCTCGGAAACGCTGATTCTGTCCGTCATTGACTGCAGCGGACCACCTTTTTCTGAACTCATATGACATTTTTTATCCATAACAGAATCCTCCGTTTTTCCGTCGCATGTTTGACATAAACAAAAACAAATCGTTGTAGCTTCTTCACCAATATTTCATGTCGCTGACCAGATCGATGACTTTGGAGTTGAGGTCAACGGACAACACTCTTCCATCACTGAAAATCACCAAGAGCACCCTGGCAATGATCATAATCCAGAATCCGATTTCACCTCGGCCCGAATTAAAGCTCATGGATCGGAGCTCCGAAGATATAATCGCCTTGCCCAGCTTCTTTGAAAACACCCTGACTGAATGTATCACATTCAGTGTACAGGCACTACCCATTCGTTCTGTTGCAACATTTATTTTGGATCCTGATTATTTCAAGCAGGTAACCTGAAATCAATTTTCCCGCCAATGAGGTTGATTATTGCAGTAGGATTTCGTATCGTGCGATACCCTCAGACCTTTGCCTTGGCAGGTTGAATCAAGTTATTGATGCCTTTCGGGATGCCACACTGATCTTACTGAATACCAGGCACTCTGGCGGTCAGGTGCTTCATGCTGGAAAGAATTCAAGTGCCGCCAGGTCTTCGTTACAGTGTTATGTCCCCTGACGTATCCCTGAGCACACTCAGAACAGCGAAGTACCTTTTTTAAAATACCCTCCTGTCAAACACAGGCTCAGCCTGGAGAGAACGTATTCCATGATCCAAAAAGATTTTACCTACTCAATCCATTGGAACCTCCTGCAAATCACTTGCGGGTCAGTGCTTACAGCGATTGCCCTCAAGGGGATCGCTCTGCCGCACCACTTTATCCCCGGGGGGCTTTTCGGCGCATCTTCCCTGATCTTTTACACAACCGACCTTTTAAATATCGCTGGCTGGTATCTGTTGTTCAATATTCCGATGTTTGTGAT
>CALENA010000077.1 GCA_937910875.1 uncultured Desulfobulbaceae bacterium
CCGCTCCCCCTGTGATGTGGGGATTTACCGCAAGACATGAACAGCCAGGGCAGACAGATCCAGCAGCTTCCGCCGGAAGAGGTCTTTCGTCTCCTGCAGACCAGGCCAGAAGGACTGCTGAATCAAGAAGTGGCAGAACGGCTCCTTCATGTAGGCAGAAACTCGTTTGAAATCCCCGATCGCTGGAAGACCGTGCGTAGCTTTGCCAAACAGTTCACCAACTTTTTCACCATCCTCCTCCTGCTCTCGGCCGCCATCTGTTTTATGGCCCACCGTCTCAATCCCGGTGAGAACATGAACATCCTGGGCTGGGCCCTGTTTGTCGTGGCCCTTCTCAATGCCCTGTTCAGCTTCATCCAGGAGTACAGGGCCGAGCGGGCTATGGAGGCCCTGCAGAAATTCCTGCCCCAGCTGGTCGAGGTCCAGAGACAGGGACAGATCGTCAAGGTTCCGGCCGAGGAAATCGTGCCCGGCGACCTCCTCTGCCTGGCCGAGGGCGACAAGATCACGGCCGACGCCCGGATTGTTGACGCCAAAGGGTTACTGGTCAACAACGCACCGCTCACCGGGGAGGCCAATCCCTCTGTTCTGGTCGCAGGACCTTGCCAGGACCGGCTTTCTGAAAGCAACAATGTCGCCTTTGCCGGATGCACCGTGGTGCGAGGCAGCGGACAGGCTGTGGTCTTTGCCACCGGACTGCGCACCGAATTCGGCAAGCTGGCCCATCTCTCACAGGAGATCAGCCGGACCTCGTCTCCTCTGGAGCTTGAGACCGCCCATATGGTGCGGGTCCTCACCATTATTGCCGTGTCCATGGGGCTTGGATTTTTTCTGTATGGCTGGTTCAGCGGCAGACCGCTGTGGGTCAATCTGGTCTTCATGATGGGGATTATCGTGGCCAATGTCCCTGAGGGGCTCCTGCCGACCTTTACCCTGTCGCTGGCCATGGGCAGCCTGCGTATGGCCAGAAAGAACGTCCTGGTCAAGAGTCTTAACGCTGTGGAGGCCCTGGGCGCAGTCCATGTCATCTGTTCGGACAAGACCGGGACCCTGACCGAAAACAGACTGACCATCACCAAACTGCTCAACCCCATCAGTGGAGACTCCTTTGCTGAAGCAGAACAGCTGGATCTTCTGGCCCTGGCCCTGGCCGCATCCGAGATCAGGACGACTGCCCAGGGCCTGAGCGGTGATCCCCT
>CALENA010000078.1 GCA_937910875.1 uncultured Desulfobulbaceae bacterium
GTCTGCCAGGTCAGGGTCAGACTTCGTCATCGTCCAGATCATCGTCAAACTCATCCTCATCCTCCTCTTCATCTACACTCTCGTCCTCATCCTCGTCCGTGCTCGTTTCTTCTTCCTCATCCTCTACTGGCTCGTCCTCTTCCTGCTGCATGCGCACGGCTTTGGGGATTTTGGATTCCGGAAGGACCAACTCGGTGATTTTGGTGATTTCGTCGGTGAGTTTGGGGTCGGCCATGCAGTCTGGGCATTGTCGGGCATGATCCTCAATAAAGGAAATCATTCTGGCCGGGGCCATGGTCTCGTTCTGGACATTGCGATACCATGATTTGATCAGGTTGATAAGTCGGTTACACTGCATGTTTTTTCTTGTAACTGGCGGATTGACCCAAGGGGCGACTGGGTTATTGGCGACGATATTGTCGCGAAGAAATCTTACTATAATAAAAAGTTGTTTTTGAGGTCAATAGCAATTAAAATAAAATTCGTATTATCTGGGGAAAGGAGTGCAGGGCGTTGAAGGTTTCGCGGTTATTGAGTATCAGATATTGCTTGGTGTTTGCGCTCTGTCGCGGATGGTCAATGTTTGGAAAAAGGGAAGAAACGAAAAAAGCTGATTTTGTTGTTTATGGAAGTGGTTAGGATACTGGTGGTCCTCCCGGACTTCAAATCCGGTGTAGCGAGTTAATAGCTCGTTAGGTGGGTTCGATTCCCATGCACTTCCGCCAGTTATGTCTTGGCGGTTGTGGATTTTTTGGGGCTGTTCAGGCGCCCAATTCTTTTTTGTTGTTTTCTTGTTACTTTGTCACTGTTCACTTCAGGTTCTCATATGTTACGCGCTGAGTTCCTGGTTGGTTGGGGTATCCCCTGTATTGTTCAATGCTGCGACAAGAGCGATCAATCGCTTTGTGCAGTTTCACTTCCTCAAGGACGTGCCATGCTTCATATCTCTCGAACCATAATCATCCCTGATCAGGAGATTGAGATCCGGGCTATTCGAGCCCAGGGAGCCGGGGGCCAGAATGTGAACAAGGTCTCCAGTGCTGTCCATCTCCGTTTTGATATCAGGGCCTCGTCACTGCCTGACCTGTACAAGGAGCGACTAGTTGCCAGGAATGATCAGCGGATCACCCAGGACGGGGTGGTGGTGATCAAGGCCCAGGAGCATCGCAGTCTGGAAAAGAACAAGGCCGAGGCCCTGGAGCGATTACGGCAGTTGATCAAAAGCGTCGGGGTGACCCGTAAATCGCGACGCCCCTCGCGGCCGACCCGTGGCTCTCAGGAAAGAAGGCTGGAGAGGAAGGCCAAGCAGGGTCGGACGAAAAAGCTGAGAGGGAAGGTGCGTGGTTGAACTGAGGGGGGATTTGACAAAACATGAGTCTTGCGATAGCCTGAATCCAGACGCTGCACATGATCTGCTGCGGCTGACTGGATTGGGAACCTATTGTCCTGGAGGGCGGGCATGGCTAAAAAAGAAGTGGCGTTTTCCCCGAAGCTGATCGGTGATATTCTTGATATCATTCATAATGCTATCCTGGTGATTGATACCGATGCCCGGATCATCTTTGTTAACACCCGCACGGCCAAGATGTTTGCCAGCTCCGTTTCCGCCATGCAGGATCTGGTCCTGGCCCAGTTGTTCATGCCCGATGATACCGATATTCTGGTTGTGAATATCCTGCATCTGATTCGTCGGGAGCGCGAGTATGAGGGGGAGGCCATGCTCAGGCGGCAGGATGGTTCCACCTTCATCGGTCTGATTGCCGGGACGTTTTTCAGCTGGACCAATGGTCAGGAAGGAATGGCCTTTACTGTCCATGACATGACTGAAGTCAAGGCCATTGAAAAGTCATTTCGCTATTCGCAACGAATTGCCTATCTCGGGCGCATTGTCGAGGATATCAGTCATCAGATTCGTAATCCGGTGATGGTGATTGGTGGGTTTGCCCGGCGCCTGCGGAATGAAGAATGTTCCAGTCACCATGCCCGGGCCATCCTGGATGAGGCCGGGCGTCTTGAGGCCTTTCTCGACACTCTCAACCAGTTCATTCAGCTACGTGCCCCGGTATTACGGCGGGTGCGGATCAGCGATCTGCTGCTTCAGGCCGACCGGGATCTGGGGCGGCTGGTCTTTGATATGGGTTGTACCTGGAGCAGCCTCTGTGAGGCGCGGCTGCGGGAGGAAAGTCTTCTGGTGGATCAGAGCCTGTTGTTTCAGGCCCTGGAGGCCCTGGTAGTCAATGCCTGTGAGTCCTACAGCAGTGGAGAGGGGCGTAAGGTCGAATTGCGAATCTGTTCTTCGGCTGATACGGCCAAACCGTTGCTGATCAGTGTCCGGGACTGGGGGGGAGGCATACCCCCTGCCGAACTTTCCAAGGTTGCGGCCCATTTCTATACCAACAAGACCCGCCATACCGGGCTTGGCCTGACCTTTGCCCAGCGGATTCTCGAGGAACAGGATGGACGGCTGGCGATTGACTCGAAGCCTGAGGCCGGGACCACGGTCTCCTGTTATCTGGTCAAGGAGCGGAGGCGGCCCATCCGTTTGGCCCGACTGGAGGATTAGGGCGGATTTACTCCCTGGTCGTTTGCGTTTTTTTGAGCAGGGGGTGCCCCATCTCCTCGCGCTGGATGACGTAGCGTGCGGCCACCTTGCGGGCAATGTTCCGGATTCGGCCAATGTACCGGGTCCGCTCAGAGACGCTGATGGCCTTGCGGGCGTCGAGCAGGTTAAAGGTGTGTGAACACTTGAGGCAGTAATCGTAAGCGGGCAGGATCAGCCCCTTATCCACCAGTTTCAGGGCCTCTTCCTCGAAGCTGTCAAAGAACATCACCATCTTTTCAACATTGGCCTCTTCAAAGTTGAAGGTCGAGAATTCGACCTCGGCCTGATGAAAGATGTCGCCGTATTTCACCTCGTCATTCCAGGCGATGTCATAGACGCTGTTGACTCCCTGCAGATACATGGCGATTCGTTCAAGGCCGTAGGTGATCTCCACCGTGATCGGCGACAGGTCAATGGAGCCGGCCTGCTGGAAATAGGTGAACTGGGTGATTTCCATGCCGTCCAGCCACACCTCCCAGCCCAGCCCCCAGGCCCCCAGGGTCGGGGATTCCCAGTCGTCCTCCACAAAGCGGATATCGTGTTCCAGCAAATCAAGGCCAAAGCGTTGGAGGCTCTTAAGATAGAGTTCCTGGACATCAAGGGGCGATGGTTTGAGGATGACCTGATACTGGTAATAATGCTGGAGACGGTTGGGGTTGTTGCCGTAGCGGCCATCGGTGGGGCGGCGCGAGGGTTGAGGATAGGCAGCCTTCCACGGTTCCGGCCCCAGGGCCCGGAGCAGGGTCCCGGGATGAAAGGTTCCGGCGCCGACTTCCATGTCATAGGGCTGTTGGATGACGCAGCCGTAATCGGCCCAATAGTGATTCAATTCCAGGATGATATCTTGAAAATTCATGGGGGTGTGGTAATGGTTGGAGGGTTGGCGGTGGAATAAAAAAGGTCTTGAGATTGATTTCTCTTCATCTCACAGGCAGAAATGAGTAAACTACCACAGCCAAGAGGTACGGTAAATCATTTTTTCATGGGCCCGTGCCCCACTGCTCTGAATATTTTTCTTGCCAACTTACGATGATACATCTCGATTCAATGCGTCAGATCAAGGAGATTCTCGGCCAGGCCCGCTCCATTGCCGTGGTCGGTTTCTCCCCTAAAGACAATCGCCCCAGCAATATGGTTGGTCGGTACCTGATTGAGGCCGGCTATCGGGTCTTTCCGGTCAATCCCGGGCAGAGCGAGATCTGCGGCCTGCCCTGCTATCCCAATCTTGTGGCCATACCCGAGCCGGTGGATATTGTTGATATCTTTCGTCGCCCCGAAGAGGTCCTGCCGGTGGTTGAGGAGGCCATTGGGATTGGTGCCAGGGTGGTGTGGATGCAGCAGGGCATTGTTAATCATGAGGCCGCGGCCCTGGCCGAGGCGGCCGGTCTGACCGTGATCATGGATCGCTGCCTCAAGGTTGAGCATCAGCTGGCAGGTCTCTGATGGACTGTGTGTCTGGGTTGATCCTGGCTGGAGAATTTGTTGCGTTTGATGTGTCTGAGGAGTGGAGCTGATGGAGCCGCAGCAGCTGGTCATCCGTGGGGCGCGGATGCACAACCTGAAAAATATCGACGTCGATCTGCCGCGTAACAGCCTGGTGGTCTTCACCGGGCTCTCTGGTTCGGGAAAGTCGACCCTGGCCTTTGACACCCTGTACGCCGAGGGGCAGCGCCGTTATGTGGAGTCCCTGTCCACCTATGCCCGCCAGTTTCTGGGGCAGATGGACAAGCCTGATGTCGACTCTCTGGAAGGTTTGTCACCGGCGGTTTCCATCGAGCAGAAGACCACCAGCAAAAATCCCCGTTCCACCGTGGGGACGGTGACCGAAATCTACGATCATCTGCGCCTCCTCTTTGCCCGCTGCGGCCGGCCCACCTGTCCTCAATGCGGCCAGGCCATCAGCTCCCAATCCATCGAAGACATGGTCAACACCCTGATGAATCGTCCGGAGGGCACGAAGATGCTCCTCCTCGCTCCTCTGGCCAGCGCCAGAAAGGGGCGACATGAACAGCTCCTGGCCCGGATCAGGAAAGAGGGTTTTGTCAGGGTCCGGGTGGATGGTGAGATTTACCACAGTGACGAGGTTCAGGAACTGGACAAGAATCGGGCTCATTCCATCGAGGTGGTGGTGGACCGGCTGGTGGTCCGGGAGGGGATACGGCGGCGGCTTTCCGACTCGGTGACCACGGCCGTGCGGCTGACCGAGGGGTATCTGCTGGTCGGTTTTCCTGATCTGCAGGAGGAGCAGCTGATGAGCGAGCTGGCCGCCTGTCACCGCTGCGGGATCTCGCTCCCGCCCCTGTCGACTCAAATGTTTTCATTCAACAACCCCAAGGGGGCCTGTGTCGAATGCGGCGGCCTTGGGGTGAAACAGTACTTTGATGCCAAGCTCCTGGTCCCTGATCCCGGTCTGAATTTGAGCAACGGGGCCATTGCCCCCTGGGGACGGCGGGTGGCCACTTCGTATGCCGGGCAGATGGTTGGTGGGTTGGCCGCTCATTACGGGTTTTCCATGGCCACTCCTTTTCAGGAACTGCCCGGCAAGATTCAGCAGATTATTCTCCATGGTTCTGGCCGGGAGCAGATCCTCTTTCAGTACCAGAAGGGGCGGCGCAAACTGAGCTCGGAGAAGAGTTTTGAGGGGGTGATTCCACAGTTGAACCGCCGTTTGCATGAGACCCAGTCGCCCATGGTTCGGGAGGAGTTGTCCCGGTACATGAACGAACAGACCTGTCCGGCCTGTGCTGGTGCCCGTCTCAAGCCCGAGGTCCTGGCCGTGCATATCGGTGGTCATTCGATCTTTGATTTAACCTGCCTGGCCGTGGAGAAACTCCTGCCCCGTCTGCCGCTTTTGCCCTTCAGTCCGCGTGAGCGCACCATTGGCGAGCCGATTCTGAAGGAGATCGTCGATCGCCTCTCCTTTCTTGAGGACGTGGGCCTGGGCTATCTGACCCTGGAGCGTCGTTCGGCCACCCTGTCCGGCGGTGAGGCCCAGCGTATCCGCCTGGCCTCGCAGATCGGCTCCCGCCTGGCCGGAGTCCTCTATATCCTTGATGAACCGAGTATCGGTCTGCATCAGCGTGATAATCAAAAGCTGATCAATACCCTGATTGAACTGCGTGATCTTGGCAACAGCGTCATTGTGGTCGAGCATGATACCGAGACGATCATGGCCGCTGATCATGTCCTGGATATGGGGCCCGGGGCCGGGGTGCACGGCGGTGAGGTGGTTTATAATGGAACGGTTGCCGGGTTGCTCACCTGTGAGGCCTCACAAACCGGGGCCTATCTGAGCGGCCGTCTGGCCATCGAGATTCCTGCGCAGCGACGGCGGGTGAAGAAGCGGGGTCAGGCCAGGTTGCTCCTGAAAAAGGCGACAATCAATAATCTGAAACAGGTGAATGTGTCCTTTCCCCTGGGGGTCATGACCTGCGTCACCGGGGTATCGGGCTCGGGCAAGAGCTCGCTGGTCATCGAGACCCTGTTTCCTCTGGTGCAGGAGGGGTTGCGGAGGAGGCAGGAGCAGGTACAGCAGAACGGGACGACCCTTGCCGGTCTGGAGCACCTGGACAAGGTGGTCGATATTGACCAGAGTCCCATCGGTCGGACTCCCCGTTCCAATCCGGCCACATATACTGGGGTTTTTACCCCGATCCGGGATCTGTTTACCCGCCTGCCCGAATCGCGCGTCCGGGGCTACCGGCCCGGTCAGTTCAGCTTTAATTTGAAAGGCGGTCGCTGTGAGGCCTGCGAGGGCGAGGGCGTCAACCGGATCGCCATGCATTTCCTGCCCGATATATACGTGGTCTGCGAGACCTGCGGCGGTCGGCGTTATAACAGTGAGACCCTGGAGATCCGTTACCGGGACAGGAATATCCACGAGGTCCTGGCCATGACCGTGGAAGAGGCCCTGGAGTTCTTTCGCAACGTGCCTCCGATCAAGAATCGGCTGGAAAAACTCTTTGAGGTGGGGCTTGGCTATATCAGTCTGGGCCAGTCTTCTGTGACCCTGTCCGGCGGCGAGGCCCAGCGGGTCAAGCTGGCCCGGGAACTGGCGGGCAGACCCACCGGCCGGACTTTGTATATCCTAGATGAACCGACCACCGGACTTCATCCCGCTGATATCAGGCATCTGCTCGCGGTCCTGGGCCGTCTGGTCGACCAGGGCAATACAGTGGTGGTGATCGAGCATAATCTGGACGTGATCAAGGTGGCGGACTGGATTATCGATGTGGGGCCTGAGGGGGGTGAGCGCGGCGGCGAGATCGTGGCCTGTGGTGCGCCTGAGGAGGTGGCACAGGTGCAAAGTTCGCATACCGGCCACTTTTTAGGGCCTGTTCTGACCGGGAAGAGCTGAAAAAACCTTTTTTCTTTGCGTCGTTGGCCCGGATGCGGTTTAATGGGCCCTGGAAAAATACATCCCTGGTTGTGGGTGTTGGTAGGAACGTTATATTCATTTTATTTGAGGATAGGAAATATGGCAGAAGAGAATGGTAACAGCGGCGCTCCTGAGCAGCCCGTCTTTCGCATGCAGAAGATGTATATCAAGGATCTTTCTTTTGAGAATCCCAATGCCCCGGATGTTTTTCTCCAGCAGGGCACCTCACCCAAGGTCGATGTCAATCTGAAGCTCAATAATCGCAAGATGGATGACGATCACTGGGAAGTGGCCCTGGAGATCACGGCCAAGATCGTCGACCAGGCCAATAATGACCGGACCATGTTTGTCATGGAAATCGAGCATGCCGGTGTGTACCTGCTCAAAAATATCCCGGCCGAGCATCTGGACATGGTCCTGGGTGTTGACTGCCCGACCCTGCTCTTCCCCTTCACCCGCCAGATCATCAGCCAACTCTCAGTGGACGGCGGTTTCGTCCCCTTCCAGATGGACCCCATCAACTTCATGGCCCTGTTCCAGGAAGCCAA
>CALENA010000079.1 GCA_937910875.1 uncultured Desulfobulbaceae bacterium
CCCACGTTGTAACACATAATGAATATAAAATATATTCATTATAATAATTAATACCATCTTTCATTGCTTGTATTTTAATGTCTTAAATTCAAAACAAAAAAACAATTTACACCCTCTTAAATCCACGTATAATGAGAAAAAGAAGCCACTTGCAACATGCAAGATTTTCGTCCAATGTAATGGCATGTGAGAAAATTTACAGCAGGCATCTAACCGTTATTTGTGGATCAGATTTTGAGAATAATGCAGAGATTGGGCGGAAAGATCGTTATGCAAGAGGCTCAGGGGAAAGTTGATGAGGGAATCACCAACTCCAGTAGCCATTCAACAGGAACTGCTGATGTGATCAATCCTGGCCTGATTTAAGCCTCGACTTTCACGGCTTCAATCAGGTAACCTTTACAGGAACATTCACCCTGCCCCTCCTCCATGAATTCAGACCATGAAGACCAATGGACACCAGTGAAAACCGAAAAAAATTAATTCAGTTTTTGAACACCATCAGTCGACCGGACATGCCTGCCGATGAACTTGATCATGATGATGGTCTGGTCAAAAGCGGGCTGATTGATTCTCTGGCCATGCTTGAAATAATCAGTTTTCTGGAGTCGGAGTTCACAATCGATTTTTCCGAGACCGGCATCGACCCTGTGGATCTGGAGTCCATCAATTCCATCCTTACTCTCATCGAACGAAGATGCGCCTGAGCCTGAAGGAATTCTACCAGCGGGTCTCCCAGTTCCATGAGAATCCTGCTGTTATTGAATTTGTGTCCACCCCTCGCGGAAATATACTGCTGTGGATGATTGTCCTGATTTTGCTGAGCGGCCGCATGAGATATTTCCCACTGGTCCCGCTCATGGTCTTGAGCCAGCTTCGGCCAACCCAACGGACTCTGTTTATGAGTCTTGGCGGGGTGATTCTGGTTTTCGGCAGTCAACTGCCCAAACTTGGTGTTGATGACCCCTTTGTTTTTATGGCCACGGCAGCTGTTCTTCTGGCCTTTATCTTCATGATCTTCAGGATTGCAAAGTCTTTTGCGGCCTTTCCAGCGGTTGTCAAACGATATCCCCAGATCACGCTGCACCTGCTTCTCTGGTCTGTTCTTCTGCCGATCATCTTCTTTTCAGGAATTCCAGATTCAGTCCCGGTGGCTCTCAAGGCAACAATCACAGCCGTGATTCTCATGCTGCCGCACCTGGTCTGGCGTCTTGGGTATCTGCTCTATTCAGGCAAGCACGGTACCCTGCAGAACGGGCGATTCAGGGACCACCTTTTTTACTGTCTGCCAGCCTTTGGCGGCACGAATGTCCCCTTTGGCAGAGGACATGAATACCTGCAGTCGAAAAAATCAGATTCAGGGCTGGACCTGTCCAGGTCTCAACTGGCCGGCCTGAAACTCCTGTTCCTGGCCTGGCTCTGGATTATTGCGCGGGAGGTCTTCTCGCTCTGGTTCTATGGTGAAGCCGGCCACCTGACAGGCATTTCCACAGAGTCCAACTTCGGGCTCTTCAGACTGAAGGAACTCATTTCAGGCTCCGCCCCTGCCCCATCCCTGCCCATGGCCTGGACATGCCTTCTGGTCGACATGGTGGATGACACCCTTGATCTGGCAATCCTGGGTCATCTGGTGATCGGCTGTCTCCGTCTGTTTGGCTTCAATGTCTTTCGCAACACCTATAAACCACTCCTGGCCACCTCAATTGTCGATTTCTGGAACCGCTATTATTATTATTTCAAGGAGTTGCTGGTTGAATTCTTCTTTTTTCCGGTGTTTCTCTCTTTTTTCAAAAAACAACCACGCCTGCGGATCTTTGCCGCTGTAATGGCTGCGGCCTTTGCCGGAAACTTCTACTATCATGCAATGCAGCAGTTGGGTCTCTTTCTTGATCTGGGTTTTGTTGACGCCTTTACCCAGATCCGCTCCTATGGCTTTTACGCCTTTCTGCTCGGCCTGGGTGTCGTGATCAGCATGTCTCGCGAAAAGGCCTGCCGGGGAAAGATCAGGCCACAGCATTCTGCTTTCATGAGCAGTTGGATTACCGTTCGAAAAATTGCCGGTGTCTGGATTTTCTTCTCACTGGTCAGGATATGGGACCAACCAGGAACCCTGTTTATGGATGAAACACGTTTTTTTCTTTCCCTTTTTTATATCATATTTTGATTGGTTAAAGGGTCAAGTGCCATGACTCACCCCCGAAAAAAGAACATAGCCTGCTGGTTTGATGACAGTGCACAGCGATATGGCCAAAACCCTGCCCTGTTCGTGGACGAGGCCTTCTATACCTATGCCATTCTCCATGAACAGGCCGCTCGGATCGGCTCGGCAATCCAGCGCCTTGACCCGGCCCCTGAAGATCAAATCGTTGCCCTCTATGCCTATCGCTCTTTTACCGCCTATTCCGCCCTGCTGGGCATCCTCTTTGCCGGCAAGGGCTACACCCCGCTCAACCCTCTCTTTCCGGTCACACGGAATTGCCATATCCTGAACCTGTCACAGGCCAGAATCATCATTATTGACAGACATTGTGAGGAACATGCCCTCCCCGTTCTGAGAGATTGCAGCAATGATATCCTGGTGTTCCTGCCGGATCATGACGAGTTACCGCAGTGGACAGAAGATTATGACAGGCACAATTTTCTTGTCAGGCAGGACCTTGCAAAACAAGATCCTCTTCTGGAGCGACCCGCAGAAAACAAAGCGGAAATCGCCTATCTGCTCTTTACTTCAGGGAGCACCGGGGTCCCCAAGGGGGTCATTGTCCTGCATGAAAATGTGAACCGCTTTGTCGCCTCCATGATTGCCAGGTACGAGCCAACACCTGAGGATCGCTTTTCCCAGAACAGCGATCTGACCTTTGATGCCTCTGTCTATGACATGTTTGTCTGCTGGGGCGCCGGGGCGTGCCTCTACTCCATTCCCCAGAAAATCCGGATGGCCCCGGCAAAATTTATCCAGGAGCATGAGCTGACCTTCTGGGAGTCGGTGCCTTCAATTATCGGATTCATGAAGCGGATGTATCTCATCAAACCTGACTGTTTTCCCTCGCTCAGATGGAGTATCTTCGGCGGTGAACAACTGTCGGTCTCTGCGGTGCAACTCTGGCAGGAGGCCGCTCCCAATTCCAGGATTGACAATTCATACGGGCCCACCGAAGGGACCATCGCCATCACCGGCTATCTTTGGCAGCCTGAAACCTCTCCCGCCGAATGTCATATGGGAATCGTCCCGATTGGTCTTCCCTATGATCAGCAGGAGGCCGCTATCTTTGCCGATGATATCCGCCAGGAGTCAGACGGTGCCCGGGGAGAACTCTGTCTGAGTGGAGAGCAGGTCACCCCTGGATACTGGCAGAATGAGCAGGAAACAAAAAAACACTATATTGCTCTTCCTGATCATCAGGGCGGCACAGTCAGGTGGTATAAAACCGGTGACCTGGTGATCTGGAAGGAAAAGATCGGCTTTGTCTATCTGGGCCGCAAAGACCGCCAGCTGAAGATCCGGGGCTATCGCGCCGAGATACTGGAGATTGAGTATATCGTCAGCAAGGGGGCTCAATCCGCCCATGTTGCCGTTCTTGGCTGGCCTGAAACAGAGTCCGGGGTCAACGGTGTGGTGGCCTTTGTCAGTGGCTCGACTGTGGCGAATCAGGAAATTTTACAGTACTGTGCTAGAAATCTGCCCAGTTACATGGTCCCCACGGCTGTCCATCGCCTGGCTGAATTGCCAGTGAATGCCAATGGGAAAACTGACCTGGCACAACTCAAAGAGATGCTCTCCGCCCTTTCTGCGTAAGGATAAAGTCGGACACCCACCTCGTCCATATTTGAACAATAACCTTCAACGGTGGCACAAGAACATCAAGCAGATGCATTCCCAACTCCCTGCCAGAATCGCTGTCATCTCTGATTTGCATGCCAATCTTGAGGCATTGCAGCAGGTTTTAGCCGATATCGCCGACCAGGGAATCGAACAGATCATGGGACTTGGCGATATCGTCGGCTATGGTCCAGACCCGGAACAGGTCACCCAACTGGTCCAGGACCGACAGATCACCATGATCATGGGCAACCATGAACTGGCCCTGGCCGGTGGCAACTACCGGCAGCGCCTGAACGAGTCCACCCAGAAATCCATTGAGATCACTGAATCACTGCTTTCACGCCCTCTGCGAGACTATCTTGCCTCATTGCCTCCGACGCTGGTGAGTAACGGCTTCCGTTTTGTCCATGGCTGTCCGCCTGATTCCATTGAAACCTATCTCTTCCGCCCTGAACCCTCCCGCCTCCGGCGTATTTTTTCCATGTTTGATGAACGGATCTGTTTCTTTGGCCATACCCATCAACTCGAACTCTTTGAATATGACCCGACAAGTTCCAAGATCCTGTCCACAGAGCTTCAGCCCGGCCTCTTCCAGCTGATCAAGGGAAAAAGATACCTGATCAATGCCGGGAGTGTAGGTCAACCTCGAGACGGGATTAATAATTTTGCCAAATACCTGATCCATGACCGGGTAAAAGATGAAATTGAGGTTCGTGCCATCCCCTATGACGCCGAAAAAACAGCCCGGAAAATCATTGACCTGGGCTTCCCGCAATTTAATGCCTTGAGACTGCTCCAGTAAGCCATGCGCACGATTGGACGATATACCATTGTCGGACGGCTGGGTTCAGGAGGAATGGGTTCGGTGTATAAGGCCCAGATGCCGGTCACCGGCAAGGTGGTTGCGCTCAAACACCTGCAGCCATCAGAACCCCTTCTCCTGACCATGGGGATGGAAAAACTGCAGCGCATCTTTACCACCGAGGCCGTCACCATGGCTGGGCTGCAACACCCCCATCTGACCGGGATCATGGATTTTGATCACGATGCAGACGGGATACCATTCTATACCATGGAGTATTACTGCAATAATCTCGGGGCATTGATTGGCGAGCATATCGAAGCTGAAAAGCCCACCAGGATCATGACCCCCCAGTTGGTCTTCCGTTACGGCCGCCAGATGATGGATGGTCTCTTCTGCCTGCACAATGTCAATATCATCCACCGGGATATCAAACCCTACAACATGATGATCGACAACAGCAACCAGATCAAGATCTGTGATTTCGGTCTGTCAAAACTGCATGGTGAACCATTTCCGGCAGCTGATGCCATGCAGATCGGTTCACCCTATTACAGCGCCCCGGAACAACGCCATTCTCCCGATGAGGTTGACGCACGGGCAGATATCTATGCCCTGGGGGTAACCCTGTTTCGGATGATCTGCGGTCTCCTGCCCAGGACCGGTCTGCAGGCAAGTTCCATCAATCCCCTGATAGATGGGGACTGGGATGCGTTTTTTTCACATTGCCTGGCCAGAGTACCCCAGGAACGTTTTGCCACGGTGCCCGAGACCCGGGAGGCCTTTGAACAGCTGGCCGGTCACTGGCATGGCCGGAAAATCACTGACTGCAGCGTGCTTTTCTCTGAAAAAGGGACGACTGCCGGCGCCGGGAAGGTCCTGAGGTCCACACCCCGGAAGGTCTCTGCCTGTCATGCCGGATCAGTATTCAGGCTTGACAGCAAAAGGAGCCCGCTGGTCTGGACGGACAACATGTTCAGTCAAGTGGGCAGCGAGTTGATTCATGACGCCGGGAGCGGACTGACCTGGCAGAAAAACGGCTCAGACTTTCCACTCTCGTGGCAGGAGGCCAATCTCTATGTCCAGGGCCTGAACCAGACATCCTGGCAGGGTCGACAGGACTGGCGGCTGCCGACCGTTGAAGAGCTGATCACACTTCTAACCCCCAATGATGACCTTGCTCATTCCTGCCAGAAGATTTTTTTCAGCCCCAGACAGTCCTTCCTCTGGAGCAGTGACACTCGTTCTGCCCTGGCCGCCTGGTACGTGAATGTCGATTTCAGCTTTGTGGAGTCCCGGGACAAGACCTGCCGCAACTTTGTCCGGGCCGTATTCGGCCCGGCTCCACCCACAAGTGCATCTGCCTAATGGGTTTTTTCATGGTTATTCCTCTGCAAGGGGCACCTCCAGCAGCCCCTTGCCCTCCACTGCCGATTGAACCAACTTCGCCAATTCCGCTAATACATATGGTTTTGGGAGGAAGATATCGCTTGCTTGTAATTGCAGGTCATGAATGGCGGCCTCTCGATCATAGCCGCTGCTGATGATCACCGGGAGTGCCGGGTTCAGTTCCTTCAATCTTTTGTAGAGTATTTGGCCATTGATGTCAGGAAGTTGGATGTCAAGAATAACGAGCCTGATGTGTCTTAAATGTTGCATCCAAAGCTTCTCTGCCTCTTTGCCGTTCGCAGCCGTCAGGACCCGACACCTCTCTTTCTCGAGGAAAGCTTTGACTAATTGTAAAATCGGCCCCTCATCATCAACGACCAGCACCATCTTGTCGTCAGGGGAATCACTCTGTTGGAGCGTTGCGGCCGGACCTGTAGGTTCAAGATGAACGGGCGAAGGCATGGGTTCAGCCTTGGGCAGGAGTACTGAAATGGTGGTCCCTTGCGATGATGTCTGCAGGAAGATCCCACCGCCATGACGATCGACAATTCCCAGGACGGCAGCAAGCCCCATGCCCCGACCGACAAATTTGGTACTGAAAAACGGATCAAAGATTCTTGGCATGATATCTTCGCTGATGCCCGGCCCGGTGTCGGCGACCACGACCCGCACGAATTCTCCAGGCGCATGGATCTGCCCCAGGTCACAGGTCCATTTTTCTGCACGCATCTCGTTTGTTGAGCTCAGAGTCATGAGGCCGCCTGTCTTCTCCATGGACTCCATCGCATTGCTTATCAGGCTGCGCAAGAGCTGATTAAGCTGGTTTCGGTCTATAAATATGGGCCACAGATTTTCGCCAAGGCGCAGGTCAATGGTGATCGACTTGTTTGCAGGGACCCTCTTGACCGTCTCACGGAGCATGGTATTGATATCCAGTTCTTCCGGCTGACAGAAATCGCTTTTGGCGAAAGATTGCAACTGCCGAACCAGATGGGCCAGCCGCTGTCCGCCTTGGATGATGGCGGCGGTCATTTGTTTGCGGTCGGTATCCCCGGTTTCCTGCATCTGCAGGAGCTCCGCATTACCAAGGAGACTCATAAGGATGTTGTTGAAATCATGGGCGATACCTCCTGCAAGAGTGGTGATCGTCTTTTCTTTCTGCTGACGGAACTCTTGCTCCAGGAGTTTTTTCTCCGCTCTGTCAAGTTGCAGCCGCTCGGTGATGTCGCGGCCAACCTCGATGATGCCCACCACCTTATTCTCCGCGTTCCGGATGGGGGTGGCCACAAGTTCGACGGGAAATTGATCGCCATTGGCCCGGGTATGGGTATGAAGGACTCTTGCCGTTTTACCGCTTTCCAGCACCATGGTCAGGGGACAGGGGTGGTCACTGCCACCACAGGGTTCAGAACTCCGATGGCTGAGTTGGTGGCAGGCAATGCCCCCATCTTGTGCCAGATCTGCCGTCCCATAGTTGGTCCTGGCTGCCTGGTTCATCTGAAGGACATGGTATCCGGTATCTACCACGACCACCGAGTCCTCAATGCCGTCAATCATGGCCTGGAGGAGCTTGTTGACACCATCCTTGTCCCGGATAGCCACATGTAATTGCTCCTCGAGTTCATGTTGAGCGGTGATGTCCTGCATCACGACGAGACAGCCAAGGCCTTCTTCAGAGACACGGGCGGTCAGATGAACCCAGGTCACCCACTGGTCTTTCCGGCGAAGCGACATGACACAAGACTCGTCGGCCTGACTGGCAAAGACCTTTTTCAGGAAATTGTTGAATGCGGTTAACTGGTCCCCGGCCACAAACTGCAAAAACCGTCCGCCCACCAGTCGAGAGCGTTCCTCCCCCAGCAGACTGGCCCCGGCCAGATTTACCTGCACGATTGCCCCAACCCTGTCAAGGGTGAGATAGCCAATGGGCGCAAAATCATAGAGATCGGTATAACGCTGCAGTCCTGCTTCCACCTCGGCCCGCGACTGTTGCAGTTCCTCGTTCTGCAACTCCAGTTCGATCTGATGGACCTGAAGTTCGTGGAGCAGCCGCATGGGGGGGGGCTGGACCTCCTCTTCCCGCCAGTCGGGATGTTCTTTTCTGTGCAGCTCGTCGGCCAGACGGCGTAACTCGGAGGCACTCAGTGGCTTCTGTGTCTTCATGGTCTTGCTTCCTTCTCTTCATCCAGCCCCGTGACCCGCTGTACACTGATCGAGACACAATCTGTTTGCGCGTAGATTCGAACCGTGTACTTGCCTTGGTACGAAGCAGTTACGCAATGAAAATCAAATGAGAATGTGCCCTTCTCCTGCATGGCCTGACAATATCCCTGGCCTCTGAGCACTCCCTTGACCCCAGGAAAGAGGTCAACAAACGACGTGCCTTGCACCTCGAAGGCCCGGCGGCCCAGCATCCGCTCTGCCGCCGGGTTGCAGGAAGTAATGGCGAATGAATCGTTTACGAAAAAGAAGGCGTCACTGCTGTTATCTTTAAATTGTTGCAGGCTTGCAGAGAGCTCCTGGACGGCAATCTCCAGCCGCTTCTTCTCCGTAATATTGGTAAAGGTGATGACAACCCCATCGATCTTGTTGTTGTGGGTGCGGTAGGGCATGATCCGAGACAGGAACCAGCGCCCGTCGTGAGTGGCGACCTGATTCTCCTTGAACACCAGGGTCCGCAGGACCTCCTCGGTGTCTGTGGCAAGTGATGAGTAGATCAAGGTGGAGGCGATATCGGTAATGGGGCGACCGATATCACCGGGAATCAGTTTGATGATCTGGGAGGCCGCGATGGTAAAACGCCGCAGACGCAGCTCAGCGTCTAAGAAGATGGTGGCAATATCGGTGCTGTCCAGGAGGTTCTTCATATCGTTGCTGGCCCAGGAGAGCTCGTCCACCTTGGCCTGCAACTCGTGGTTGACTGTCTGCAACTCCTCGTTCATCGACTGCATCTCCTCCTTGGAGGTGGTCAGCTCTTCATTGGTGGACTGCAGCTCTTCGTTCGTGGACTGTAATTCTTCGTTGGTCGCTTTCAGCTCTTCCTGGGAGGTCTGCATCTCTTCACGAGTGGACTGCGTCTCCTCGTGGGCCAGCTGAAGTTCTTGCTCCATCTGGGCCAGGCGAATGCTGGTAACCGAGGCCCGTTGGCGTTTGGGCAACGACTTCTGCTCAGGCGGCGGGATCATATCACGAAAAACAAAGAGAACCATGCCCCGCATGGCCTCGGGTTCAAATAACGGTTGCACCGTGATATCCACAAATTGACTGCCGCCGTTGATCCCGACCTTCACTTCCTTGAGGATAACCTCCTTCCCCTGGCGCTGAGCTTTCTGCAAGGCATCATTGATGGTGTAGCGCAGGCCCTCGCGGGCCATGACGAAGATGTTCCAGTTGGCCTTCCCTGCGGCAGGTTCCAGGTATTTGCCGGTCCGACCGCTGATATACAAGATATCGCCCCTGTTACTGGTGAGGACTGCCGCCGGTGAATACTGTTGCAGGAGCAGATGATCGGCCAGGGTCTGGAGATTAGGAGCAGGTTGCCGATCATTTTGGGGCGATATCGGGCCTGAGCCCTCGGGCCTTGCCTGGCTGAAGGAAGAGGGGAAATCGATCAGTTCCGCTCGCCTGATTGTATCCAACCGACGATAGAGGCGCATCTTCCCTGCCAGGGGGGCAAAAAGGTGATTGAAGGTGCCAATGGTCTCGGAACACCCTAGAAACAGGAAGCCGTCCGGGTTGATACTGTAGTGAAAGAGGGGCAGGAGTTTTTTCTGCAACTCCGGGCCGAGGTAGATCAAAAGGTTGCGGCAGGAAAGGATATCAAGCTTGATAAAAGGTGGGTCCATGACCAGATTCTGGACAGCGAAGATCACCATGTCACGGATCTCCTTGCTCACCCGATAGCCACCCTGGTCATCGTCCTGAACAAAAAAGCGATTAAGGCGCTCTGTCGAGACATCTGCGGCAATATTGGCTGGATAGATGCCGGTACGGGCCTTGTCGATGGCGTCCTTATCCAGATCGGTGGCATAGATCTGCAGCGTTATATTTTTGGGCGGGTCGAGTTTGGCCATGACCTCCTTGAATACGATGGCCAAAGAATAGGCCTCCTCTCCAGTCGAGCAGCCCGTGACCCAGGCCCGTAGCATACCGTTTGGGGGGTGGTTCACGAGCAGAGCAGGAATGACTTCGGTCTGCATCTGTTTCCAGGCCACCGGGTCACGGAAGAAGCTCGTCACTCCGATCAAGAGCTCCTTGAAGAGCAGCTCGGTCTCCTGGGGGTTGCTGCGCAAATACCGAACGTAATCCGCAATTTTAGTCAGTTGATGGAGGCCCATGCGCCGCTCAATGCGCCGATAGATCGTGTTCTTCTTATAGAGAGAAAAGTCGTGACCACTCTGATCCCGCAAAAGGATGACGATCTTTTCCAGAGAACTCTGGGCCTTGCCGTCCAGGGTGAGGTCCTTCCTGGAGTGGGACTGGCTGGTCTGGAGATAGTTGATGATCTTGACCGGCAGGTCCTCCACCGTGGCGATGATATCGACAACTCCGGAGTCAATCGCGCTCCGGGGCATGCCATCGAACTTGGCCGAGTCCAGGGATTGGGTCAAGACCAAACCAGCCCTCTCTTTAATGGCCCGCAAACCAAGTGTGCCATCGGAACCCATGCCCGAGAGGATGACGCCGATGCTCGTATCCCCTCGGTCAGCAGCCAGACTGCGAAAGAAGAAATCGATGGGCAGGCGAAGGCCCCGGGGTGCAGCCGGTGCCAGCAGGTGTAACACCCCGTGCAGAATAGACATATCGCTGTTGGGCGGAATTACATAGACGCAGTCAGGCTTCACCTTCTGCCTGTCTGTGACCTGGGCAACCGGCATGGAAGTGACGCGCTGCAGCAACTCCACCATGATCCCTTTATGAGTCGGGTCCAGGTGCTGGACAATGACAAAAGCCATGCCGCACATGGCCGGGACATGATGCAGGAAC
>CALENA010000080.1 GCA_937910875.1 uncultured Desulfobulbaceae bacterium
TGCATGGGGCCATGAAACATGCCATCGGCCCGCGCCGTGAAATCGGGATTCGGACCATCTTCAATATACTGGGTCCGCTCACCAATCCCGCTGGCGCCAATGTCCAGGTTTTGGGCGTCTTTGCCGCCGAACTGACTGAGCCGCTGGCCAGGGTCCTGGGGCTGTTGGGTTCAAAACGGGCCCTGGTTGTCCATGGCGAGGGGAATCTTGATGAGTTGACCGTGACCGGTACGACTCGTATCTCCGAGCTGAGAGACGGAGCTGTCACGACCTACTCGGTGACGCCGGAAGAGTTTGGTTTGGAGCGTGCCTCTGTGGCTGATCTGGCCGCAGGAGTTGATGCAGCTGCCTCGGCGGCTCAGATGCGCAGTGTTCTGAGCGGAGCGGTCGGTGCGAAACGGGACATGGTTCTTCTCAACAGCGGGGCCGCGCTCATGGCCGCAGGCCAGGCGGTTGACTTGAAAACCGGCATCGCCCTGGCAGCCGAGGTCATTGATTCAGGACGGGCCCTGGCAAAACTTGACGCCCTTATCGCCTTGAGTGCTCGGCTACTCGCTGACACTCAATGAGTTTCAGCGACTTCTTACTGCTATTCCGGATTGTCAAATGATACTCGACAGAATTGTCGCTCGAAAAAAAGAAGAGCTTGCAGAACTTCAAAAGACAGGCATCCAGCTTCCCCTCTCTTTCCGGGAGAGACCCATTGCCCCGCCCCGCGGTTTCTGCCGGGCCCTGGTTGACTATGCAGGGGTCGCGATCATTGCTGAGGTCAAAAAGGCATCTCCGTCCAAAGGGGTGATCTGTCCTGATTTTGATCCGGTCCGCATTGCCCGCGGTTATGAGGCCGGCGGTGCTCAGGCGGTCTCGGTCCTCACCGATGTCGATTTTTTCCAGGGCAGTCTCCTCTATCTGCTCCAGGTCCGGGAGGCCATTGCTCTACCGGTCCTGCGCAAGGATTTTATCATTGATGAACTGCAGATCAGACAGGCGGCCGCTCACGGTGCCGATGCCATCCTGCTCATGGCCTCAATCCTGGATGGTCCTCAGATCCGTGATTTTCAGGACTGTGCCCGGGCGTTTGGGATGGACTCGCTGGTCGAGGTCCATGACGAGGTTGAGCTGGAAGTTGCCTTGCAGGCGGGCGCTGAACTGATCGGCGTCAATAATCGGAACCTGAAAGACTTTTCCATGGACACAGAGACCACTTATCGCCTGCAGAAGCTGCTGCCGCCGGGACTGCCGCTGGTGTCAGAATCCGGGCTTAAAACCAGGGCTGATATGGAGCGATTGCAGCAGGCAGGGGTGACTGCCGCCCTGATCGGTGAGAGTCTGATGCGTGGTGCTGCGGGTGGCAACACCCTGGCTGGACTGCGTGGTCTGATTTCGGCGTAACTTTTCATAATCAAGGGAGAATTCATGATTAAACGGACGCGGATCAAGATGTGCGGCGTCACCAATCTCGAAGATGCTCTGGAGGGCGTACGGGCGGGAGTTGATGCCCTGGGCTTTATCTTTGTTGATCAAAGCGCGCGAAATGTTGAGCCCAAACTGGTACGGGAGATCATTGGCGATTTGCCCCCTTTTGTGGACTGTGTCGGCGTCTTTGTCGATCGTGAGCGGGAGGAGGTTGAGGAGATCGTTGAGTACTGCCGCCTCTCTTATGCCCAGTTGCATGGTTGCGAGGACCCCAAATACTGTGAGCGGCTGGCCCGCTTTTCAGCGCCCTGCCAGGTGGTCAAGGCCTTCCGGGTGGGTCCGGACAGCCGGGCCGAGGATTTTATGCCGTATGAGAACTCGGTTCGCGGTTATCTCCTGGATACCTATACAAAAGAACTGGCCGGTGGGACTGGTCAGACCTTTGACTGGCAGATTGTCGAGCAGTTACAGCTTCAGTTGCCGCTGATCCTGGCCGGCGGCCTGGATCCTGAAAATGTGGCCGAGGCGATCCGGGTCCTGCGCCCCTTTGGTGTGGATGTCAATTCCGGTATTGAAATTCAGCCCGGACTCAAAGATCACGAGAAACTGCATGCATTTGTGGAAGCGGTTCGTCAGGCCGATCTTCTCAGTGCCGCTCAGGGCTGATCTGTCTGCCCCTTGACCTTGTTTTCCTTTCTGCTTGCAGCTGAGGCCTTTTCCCGGGCCAGAAAGCTGTTGATCCGCTGTTTGTAGAACATCCCGGCCGGGCCGGTGGTATGAGGGGTGTACGGGAGTAGCCCATTGTTCGGGGCAGTTGCAGGAACCGAATCAAATAACACTTCATCCTCATCGGTAATCCAGGACAGGTGCAGGTCGAGAATCGGCCGCATGACCCGAATTTTCCCTGTTGTATCCCGTCCAAGGATCGGGTCCTCCCAGCGCCTGGTGGTAAATCCTCGATGCCAGATCCCTGGCCGGAGTTCATTGGTGATGGTGTCTGCCATTTCCGGCTCGATTTCTTCGGCTTCAAAATCCAGATTGTTGTCCAGAATCTGCTCCACTCTTGAGCTGCCCTGTACGGTCAGGTAGAGAAAATCGCTGTAGTTGTCGGTGTCGCTGCGCAGAAGATGGGTCCCTCGGTCATTGTAGGCCCACTGTGCGTGGCAGACCTGGCAATCGACTGTCTGGCCGTAGGTTGTATGGGCCGGGTTGTGCATGATGGGCATGATATGCCCCCGACCGTCGCCCCGGGAATACAGGGTAAATGTTCCGTTGACCTCGGCCACCTGCGGGGGCAGATGTTTCGTCAGCAGTTGGCTGCTGTGGCAGGAGCTGCAACTGGGAGTCTTGGGAGTTGTGGTGTTCATGAGCCCACTTCCCTGATGACAGTCAATGCAGATCATGCCCCGTTGCTGGTGAATATCGGCTGTGAGCTGGTGGTATTCGATGCCGTAGGGGCGAATATATTCCTCTCGGGTGGTGTAAGGGGTGCGGTACTCGTTGTTGAGATCCTGCTCATAGCGGCCCAGGTAATCAAAGCCGACCCGGTTGCCGTAATGGCATTGCAGACATTGCTGGTTTGCGGGTATGGCCTGGAAGATGTGTGATTTCATCCTGCCACCCGAATATTGCAGATGACAGCTGCCACAGCCCGTGGCCCGGGAGGTGGCGGGGTAGTCATCGCCCGGGGTATAGAGATGACAGCGCAGACAGCGGCGGCGGAGCATGTCGTCGGCCAGGTCAAGCACTGATTCTGGTGGTTCATTCACCGGAATCGCAGTGAGATCAGTGATCTTCTCCGTGGCGCCATAGGCCTGGCGCACCAGGTTGACGCTGTTGTTCAGGGTGAAGTGCAGGGAATGGCTCACCCCTGAGACCTGATCCGGATGACAGCTGCCACAGGTCCGGGCCATGACGGACGGGTGGCCCGGTTGAGTGATCAGGTCGACGTGAGCCGCAGCCTGGTCGGAAGCCGAAATATTGCCCTGGTGACAGGTGGTACAGGAAAAGGAGTGATTTGGATCAATTTCGACCTGGTGGCATTGCTTACAGCCGGTCGATTTCGTACCAAGAGAGCCCTGTTTGGGGTTTTGATCAGATGTCTGTTTTCCCGTCTGTTCCGTGTCGGAACAGGCCATGAGAAGCAACAGACAGCTCAGGGTGATAAACAGACGAAGCATACGGGATTCCGGGGAAATTATTCAAGATCAGAAGATGTTCCTATCTTGACACAATACCATAAAATTGCTAACAGTAGGACTGAATTGTCACTCATATTCTAAACATCTGTCCATACATCAGCCGACATAGCTCAGTTGGTAGAGCAACTGATTCGTAATCAGTAGGTCTGCGGTTCGATTCCGCATGTCGGCTCCAGTCAAATCAAGCCCTTAGCTCATTGTGAGTTATGGGCTTTTTTGTTTTGTTTTGTTACCCAATAGGGTCCATATAGGGTCGGTCATGCGAATAAAGCGCATTCTTGATATGGAAACTGATAAATTTCGCCATCTTCGAGGTCTTCTTTATACCTTTACTTCTTAGAGTAAAATTTTCTATTCTACAATATAAAGGGTACCTTTAAAAATGAGGATTTTCGTTCAAGATCAAGGCGCGCATAAAATTTTACCGCAGGCATATAGATGATATTCCGAGGATAAAATCTTATGCGCAACGCAGAGCTTGGGCGAAAAGACAATTTTTCAAGGTACCCATAAAGGGAAATGTCCCCTCGCTATTCTCTGGGTGAGTAACCGCGACTTGCTTGTTTGGCCGGTCGCCGTTATACTCGAGCAAACAGCATGGGAAGAAAAAGCCAGCAAGGCCTTGCTCTATGGGTGCAAGGCAAGCTCACAGCCTTGCCAACTTTTCCTTTCCATGCTGCACCGACAGGTGGAGAAGGCGAAAGGGCGTTTGTTTATGCCTCCGGCGGGGCTCACTCTCAAGGGCTGGCCTTGTTTGGCTGGGGCTCCAGGGTTATTTGGTATTACCCCCTCCAACCAGCGATGAAGGTTGAATAACATTGTCTCATGAACCGAGAAAACGACTCATATTCCCTGGAGTTTTAACATGGACATAGAGCGAGTAACGTTGAAAGATCTTGTGGATCTTAATGAACTGCAACTGATTTTTGAAAAATTTTCTACTGCTACAGGCTTTACAACTGGCCTGATTGATCATGCCACGAATGATGTGCTGCTTGCTACCGGTTGGCGTGATATTTGTGTCAAATTTCACAGAGCATGTCCGAAGTCCCAAGAGCATTGTAAGGCCAGCACCAAGGAACTTACTTCTGGGTTAAACGACATTGGTGAGATTCGCATCCATCATTGTGAAAATGGTCTTGTCACCGGGTGTACCCCAATCATCATTCAGGGTAGGCACTTTGCCAACCTGTTTACCGGCCAGATACTCTTTGCGCTACCTGACAGAGAACAATTCAGGATTCAGGCGCGGCAATACGGTTATGATGAACAGGCATATCTTTCAAGCCTTGCTGAGGTTCCGGTCATCAGTGAAGAAAACCTCACAGCTGTACTGCAATACCTGACACACATGGCTTCAATGATTGTCCTGATGGGGTTATCCAATCTTGAGTCCAAAGAGGAATCATCAGGCAAGGAAGCCCTCCTGCAGAGTGTCTTCAGGTCTGCGCCAGTAGGCATCGGGGTTGTAGTCGATCGTGTTTTTACGTGGACAAACAGAAGGCTGTCCGAAATTACCGGTTATAGCAACGCCGAGTTTAAAGGGCAAAAAACCCGGATACTCTACCCAAGTGAAGAGGAATTTGAACGGGTTGGGCAGGAAAAATATAAGCAAATAAAAAAGAACGGCACCGGTTCTGTGGACACACGCTTCAAGCGGAAAGATGGCTCCATTATCAACGTTCATCTCAGTTTGACCCCCATTGACCAGCAGGATTGGAACGCCGGCGTTACCTTCACGGCATTAGACATCACCGAGCGCAAACAGGCCGAAGACGCCCTGCGCGACCAGAAGGAATTCCTGACTGCTGTTTTAGAAAGTGAACCTGAGTGCGTGAAAGTCATTTCAGTAGACGGAAAGCTCCTGCAGATGAACCCGGCCGGGCTGGCGATGCTGGAAGTGGATTCTTTTGCAGAGGCACAAAACAAAGGCCTGATCGGTTTTGTCTTGCCTGAGTACTGTGAGGCCTTTTCAGGGTTTCTCGAGCGTGTATTTCAAGGTGAGACCGGTATCCTGGAATTTGCAATACAGGGCGCGCGCGGCACCCAGCGATGGCTGGAAACCCATGCGACCCCTCTGCGAGATGCCCAAGGGGAGGTAATCGCCTTGGTGGGCGTGACACGTGACATTACCGAACACAAACAGGCCGAGGCGCAACTTGTAAAAGCCAAAGAAGAATGGGAGCAGACCTTTGACGCCATAGCTGACGTCATCACCATTCAGGACAAGGATATGCGTATTGTCCGGGCCAATAAGGCGGCCCATGATTTTTTCCAGGCCAGGTACGGAGAGCTGAACGGCAAACTTTGCTATGAACTCTTCACCGGTGTTTCAAAGCCCTGCGCGGAATGTCCTCTGTTGGACACCCTTCAGGATAGAAATGAATATACAACAATCATACAGCATGAAAAGCTGGGTAAGTTTTTTCAGGTATCCTCTTCTGCTGTCCTTGCTGACAATGGGGACATTCAGTATCTCGTCCATGTGGCCAGAGACATCACCGAACAGAAAACCCAGGAAGAACTCGAAAAGCAAATAAGCAGACAGGAGGAGCAGTTAAAACGTTTTGAAAGTCTGAGAACGATGGCTGGAGCGATCGCCCATCGTTTTAACAATGCCATGATGGCGGTTCAGGGCAATCTTGATCTTATGCTCAAAACTCTCCCTGACACGTCAGAAGAAAAAGAAATGGCGTCTGATGCGTTACAGGCAGCGAAGGGGGCTTCCCGTGTAGGCTCCATGATGCTCTCCTATGTGGGCCAACGGCCTCTGCACCTTCAGGTGGCATGTCTTTCTGATGTGGCCGGAGAGTGTGCCACAGAATTAAAGAATCAAATGGAGCCGTCCATCTCGCTCAGCGTTATTTCACCCCCTTCCCCCCTTTACTGCTCCATGGACAAGGAGCAGATAAAGGAAATAATAAAGAACATACTTGTCAATGCCCTTGAATCGTTGAACAATGAAGCCGGCGAAATAGAAATCAGCTTTGGCAGTGATCATTTTGAAAGAGCCTCTTTCCCGGTTGTTTTTCAGGAAAATGACACGAAAGACGGTATGTACGTATTTTGCCGGATCAGGGACACGGGCCAGGGCATTTCCGCGGAAAATCTGCAGCGTCTTTTTGAACCATTTTTCACTACGAAATTTGTCGGTCGTGGGTTAGGGCTTGCTTTGAGCGTCGGTATTATGCGGTCGCACCATGGAGCCGTTCTTGTGGAAAGCAAGCCTGGTGCTGGAGCCACTGTCAGAATCCTGTTGCCTGGCATGGAGCATTCTCAACAAGAGCTGACGTCTCCTGCCGGGAGCAAGAAAGATGTCGTGCAGTTATCAGGTGATATTCTGTTTGCTGACGATGATGACACTATTCGTAATCTTGGTAAAAGAATGCTGGAGACACTGGGTTTCTCTATCCATACGGCTGTCAATGGTCGAGAGGCCGTGGAAATGGTGCGGAGACAGGACATTCATTTCCGGGCAGTGATACTGGATATATCCATGCCGGTGATGGATGGCATGGAAGCAATGCAAAGGATAAAAAAGAGTAATCCCGATCTCCCCGTTTTACTGAGCAGCGGTTACTCCGAAAAGGACTTTCCCCTTGAAAGGGATGTGGCCACCAAGCCGGATGGCTTTCTGCAAAAGCCGTTTCTCTTCTCTGATTTGCAGCAGCGTCTGGAGAAACTGCTCTCTTAAAAAATCAGCAACTGTAACTGGGTACCTTGTAATGCGCCGTACAAACCTTTTCGTTGTGCAGTGGCGCTTTCCCGATGATTGTCCATGAGGTCGAGAGGGGAAATCAGGGACAGACCACGATAAAAAACGACAAAGGTATAAAAAGTATAAAAAGAGGTCAGACCGTTCGCAGTAACAGCTGTAAGTCTAGCGGGTTAAAGTCCCGTCTGGGGAATTGTCCGTACGCCCCGGTAGTATGAGGAAGCGGCGTTGTGGTAACACTGGGTCGTGAGTTTCCAAACTGGTTTTGCTAACCTAAAATTGACCAGCAAACAGGGTTTGTGCTAACGCAAAATT
>CALENA010000081.1 GCA_937910875.1 uncultured Desulfobulbaceae bacterium
TGGTTGTTCCCCGTGATCGGCGCGATCGACTCGTGGTGAGTTGCAGGTCAGGGGGATGATTCGTTCAGGAGAGCGTCGCGGGCGATTTCAGCGACTTGCGGGTCCGGGTCGTTGATCAATGGTTGAAGGAGTTTTCGGGCCGCGTCTGTATTGATCAGCCCCAGCAGGTTGGCGGCTTCGCCGCGAAGAAAGGGGTTGTTTTCGCCAAGCAGAGGGATGAGGGACGGAATGGCCTGTTCGATATCATCTGGCCGGAGCGTCTGCATCTCTTCAAAAAGCACGGCCATCCCCATGCGTACAGCAAAGCGTTCATCTCGGAGGATGTCACCGCTCAGGCGGTAGTAATCCGGTTCCTGGCGGAACATGGCGATGATGTTTTCCACATGGCCCATTTCGAGAAAATCAGCAATGGTTTTGACCAGGTCGGCGTCTGTTAGTTCTGCCATTGTGTTTTTTTGGGATAGGTTGATGGGGGGGAGGATTTGGTGAAGCTTGATGCATGTGGCCCGTCAGGTGTAGAAGGTACCTGGCCAGCTAAGCTTCGCCTGGTTAACCAGATACGCTGGACAGGTACCTTCTACACCTGACTGCCTTGGGTGGTATTTCCTGGCGATGAGATGCATTGATGGTTTTGTGGCCGGTTCATCGTCTGTGGGTGTTTTTTGACGCGTTATTGGGTTCCTGGATGGTTGGGGGTTTTTGATGCGTGTGGCCCGTCAGTGGTAGAAGATGCCTGACCAGCTAAGCTTTGCCTGGTGAACCAGATACGCTGGTCAGGCATCTTCTACCACTGACTTCGTTGGGTGGTGTTTCCTGACCATCGGATTGGCCGGCAGACAGAGAGGGTATCTGTCTGCCGGCGTTTTTGCTTTATGGTCAGGTTGTTTTTGCGATTGAGGCGCGACCCAAGATAGCCCGAAAACGGGATGCTTTATGGTATGGCAGTATTTTCCGCGTCCCTAAAGCCGTTTAGATGATCGGTTTCATGGCCTGCATGTGGCCGCGCAGTTCTTCTCCCACCAGTTCGACGCCTGAGTAGCGGATGTCGTCGTTGGCCTGGAGCAGTTCGATGTTGCTCACTCCGTTGTCCTTGACAGTCAGGCCGCGACCGATGACATCGGTGTCGATCCCCTTCATGAAATCCTGGAGCAGCGGGAACGCTGCGTGGTTGAAGAGATAGCAGCCGTACTCGGCCGTGTCGGAGATGACCACGTTCATCTCGTAGAGCTTTTTGCGGCCGATGAGGTTGGCGATCAGCGGCACCTCATGCAGAGACTCGTAATAGGCTGATTCTTCCTTGATCCCGGCTGAGACCATAGTGTCAAAGGCCAGTTCAACCCCGGCCTTGACCATGGCCACCATCAGGATGCCGTGATCAAAGTACTCCTGCTCGCTGATGGCCATGTCACCGGCCTCGGTCTTCTCAAAACCGGTCTCGCCGGTCTCTGCCCGCCACTTGAGGAGATTGGCGTCATTATTTGCCCAGTCTTCCATCATGGTTGCAGAGAAGTGGCCGGACATGATGTCGTCCATGTGCTTCTCAAACAGGGGTTTGAGGATCTGGGTGAGCTGCTCGGCCAGATCATTGGCCAGGATCTTGGCCGGATTGGAAAGGCGGTCCATCATGTTGGTGATCCCGCCCAGTTTCAGGGCCTCGGTGATGGTCTCCCAGCCGTACTGGATCAGTTTGACCGTGTAGCCGGGGTCCATGCCTTTTTCGATCATCTTGTTGTAGCAGAGCAGAGAACCTGTCTGGAGCATGCCGCAGAGGATGGTCTGCTCACCCATGAGGTCGGACTTGACCTCGGCCACGAAAGAGGACTGAAGGACACCGGCCCGATCGCCGCCCGTTCCACAGGCATAGGCCTTGGCCAGATCCCAGCCTTCACCCCGGGGATCGTTCTCGCGATGGACCGCGATCAGGGTCGGGACGCCGAAGCCGCGCTTGTACTCTTCCCGAACCTCGGTTCCGGGTGATTTCGGGGCAACCATGATGACGGTCAGGTCTTCGCGGATCTGCATGCCCTCTTCCACGATATTGAAACCGTGTGAGTAGGAGAGGCAGGCGTTCTTTTTCATCAGGGGCATGACTGAGGCCACGACCTTGCTGTGCTGCTTGTCCGGAGTCAGGTTGATGACCAGGTCGGCCGTGGGGATCATCGCCTCAATGGTGTCGACCGTAAATGAGTTGCTGCTGGCGTTTTTCCATGATTGACGCTGCTCGGCAATGGCCTCGGCGCGCAGGGCATAGGAGACGTCCAAGCCGCTGTCCCGCAGGTTCAGGCCCTGGTTTAATCCCTGGGCGCCGCAGCCGACAATGACGATCTTCTTGCCTTTGAGGGCCTCGACGCCATCAAATTCCGATTGGTCCATGAAACGGCACTGGCCCAGTTCTTCCAGTTGCAGGCGAAGGGGTAAGGTGTTGAAGTAATTACTGCCCATGATGATCTCCTTGTGAATAGGTGCTGGATTGCAGAGTGTGGCTCGTCCAATAGTGATTTACCCGAATCCGGGATGCGTTATGGTATGTCAGTATTTTCCGCGTCCCTTGGTTCCCGATCCTGTTGCTGATCTCATATTGTAGCACTGAAATTCATTGCGTCAAGTGAGTTGATCGGCATATAGTGTTGCATGGATTGGCATATTCAGTTCTTCAGTGTTTCTGAAGAACCAGCATGGTGTGTGGTGAGTGATGGAGATCAGAACCCTCGAGCTTTTTCAACATCTGGCGGCAAGCCTTCATTTCGGCCGGACCAGCCGGGCCTGCAATATTACTCCTTCGGCCCTGAGCCGGGCTATTCAGCGCCTGGAGGGTGAGGTCGGCGTGCGCCTTTTTGTCCGCGACAATCGCTCTGTCCAGTTGAGCCGAGAGGGCGAGGTCTTTCGCAGCTATGCCGAGGATGTGCTGCAACGCTGGTCTTTGCTTCAGGATGAACTGGCGGCCGATTCCCGGCTGCGCGGCGATCTCTCGTTGTATTGCTCAGTGACCGCGGCCTATTCCATCCTCCCGGATATTCTCCGTGATTTTCGTCTGCAGTATCCCCTGGTCCATATCAGTCTCCAGACCGGCGATGTGGCTCGGGCCCTGACCCGTCTGGATAACCATGAGGCCGATGTCACCATTGCCGCCCTGCCCGACCGCCGATCCGGACGTCTCCGGTGGCTCAAGATTACCGAGACACCGCTGGTCTTTATCTGCTCTGTTGCTGCGGCACCGTGGTTGGGCGAGACTCGCGATAAGCGGGCCTGGGATCGAATTCCGCTTATCCTTCCTGAATTGGGTCTGAGTCGGGACCGGGTTGATCGCTGGTTTGCCGGCCAGGGGCTTGAGGCCGATATCTATGCCCGGGTGGCCGGCAATGAGGCGATCATTGCCATGGTCAGTCTTGGCTGTGGGGTGGGGGTCGTGCCGCGTCTGGTTCTGGAGCGAAGTCCTTTGCGGGAGCAGATCCAGATCGTGGAGCAGGCCCCGAAACTGGAGCCTTTTTCCATTGGGCTCTGCACCCTGGAGAAAAATATGGCCAATCCTCGGGTTGAGGCCCTGTGGCGGACTGCGACGCAGCGGGCCATGGGAGA
>CALENA010000082.1 GCA_937910875.1 uncultured Desulfobulbaceae bacterium
CTGGCCGTCACCAAATCAGTCTTTCATCATACCCGGGATGAGATTGGTCAAGTGGTAACGGCGATCAACAGGATGACAGAAGACCTGCGAAACTCCTTTCAGGAAATCAACCGGGAGGTTATTGAGCGCAGGCGGGCGGAAGAGGCCGAGGCAGCGAGTCGGAAACTCCTGCGTGATATCATCGACAACAGTCTCTCTCCTGTCTATGTCTTTGATGTTGAAGGAAGGTTTTTGCTGGTGAACCGGAAATTTGAATCATTGATTGGCGTGGTGCAGGAGCAACTGCTGGGGAAAACACGGGAGGCCTTCATGTCCTCTGGGACTGCCGCGAGTCATCGTCAGAATGATCTGAAGGTCCTGGCTGGACTGGAACCGATGATCTTTGAGGAGGAACTCCTCGTGGCCGATGGTCTGCACAGGTATCGTTCAGTCAAATTTCCCCTGATTGATCCCCAGGGGCAGGTGCTTGGAATTGGAGGAATTTCCATTGATATGACCGAGCAGATGAATCTGGTAAATAATCTGAGACGATCTGAGGCCTTTCTCGACAATATTATTGAACAGAGTCTCCTGTCCATGTGGATTTCTGATGAGACCGGGACTCTGCTGCGCCTGAATCAGGCCTGCCGCGATCTCCTGGGCATTCAAACCGAGGAGGTGGTCGGTAAATATAACGTGTTGCAGGATAATATCGTTACAGAGCAGGGTCTCATGCCCCAGGTCAGACGGGTGTTTGAGAATGGTGAGGCCGCCAATTTCCGTCTCTTCTATGACAGCACCCAACTCAAGCACCTGGAACTGCAGAACCGAAAATCCGTGATCCTTGATGTGACGATTTCTCCTGTAAAGGATGGGACGGGAAAAGTGACCAATGCCATCATCCAGCATATGGACATCACCCGGCAACAACAGCAGGAAGAAGAACTTCGCCACCTTGCCGATGACCTTGAAGGACAGGTCCTGGAGCGCACCCTTGACCTTGATGAGACTCAGAACGCCTTGCTCAACCTGCTGGATGATATGAATATGGCCAAAGAGGAGCTGGAAGAGGCCAACAAAAAACTCCAGGATATGGACCGTCTCAAGTCCATGTTCATTGCCTCCATGAGTCATGAGCTGCGCACCCCGCTGAACTCGGTGATCGGTTTTTCCTCTATCCTGGTTGATGAATGGCTTGGCCCCTTGAATGACGAGCAGAAGATGAATATGAACAGCATCCTCCGTTCAGGCAAACACCTGCTCTCCTTGATCAATGATGTCATTGATATCAGCAAGATTGAGGCGGGCACCCTCGAGCCGACCATCGAGAGTTTTGATCTGGCTGACCTGCTTGCCGATGCCGCGGATTCTCTCCGGCAGGCGGCCCAAGACAAAGGGCTGACCCTGACGATCCAGACAGTCTCCTATCCCCTGCAGACTGATCGACGGCGGTTGCTGCAAATCCTTTTGAACTTTTTGAGTAATGGGGTAAAGTTTACAGCTCAGGGGGCGGTGACGCTGGCCGTTGAGATCTCCGCAGATCAGGAGCGGCTGGCGCTGGCTGTGAGTGATACAGGGATCGGTATCCTCCAGGAGGATATCGGCAAACTCTTCAAGCCCTTTAGCCGCCTCCATGATGCCGGCAGTTCTGTCTATCCGGGGACCGGGCTGGGGCTCTATCTGTGCAGCAAGATAGCCCATGATATTCTCCATGGAGAGGTGGCCGTCCAGAGTGTGGTGGGGCAGGGAAGTACGTTTCGGGTCACCCTGCCCGTCAGGGTGGCCGTGAAAAAGCAAGACTTACCAGTGGTGGAGTACTCATGAAAACAGTCCTGGTCATTGAAGATAATGCCGAAAATCTGCGCCTTATGACCTATGTCCTCAACCGGGCAGGCTATCAGGTGATCTCGGCCGGCAATGGCGAAGAAGGCGTCGAGATGGCTGTGCAGGAGTTGCCCTTCTTTATTATTATGGACATTCAACTCCCCGGGATCAGCGGGATTGAAGCGGCCAGACGCATTCGGGCGTCCAAGGCGGACGGGACCATTCCGATCATCGCCGTCACCTCCTTTGCCCAGAAAGGTGACCGGGAGAAGGCTCTGGCTGCCGGGTGTGACGGCTATTTTGAGAAGCCCTTCGATCCCTTGACCCTTATGGCCCAGATCCATAAGGTTATTGGCGTGGCAGAGAAAGAAGGCTGAGGGGCAGATATGAAAGTTTTGGTTGTAGAAGATCTCACCGATGACCGCAGGCTGCTCAAATATAATATTGCGCGCAGGGGGCATGTGGTCCTTGAGGCCGCGAACGGCCAGGAGGCCCTGGCCACTGTCGAGCGGGAACGGCCGGATCTCATCGTCTCAGACCTGCTCATGCCGGTGCTTGACGGCTTCGGTCTGCTCAAGAAGATCAAGGAAACTGAGGGGCTGTGCGACATTCCTTTTATCGTCTATTCCTCTGTCTATACGGGCAGTAATGAAAGGCAACTGGCCCTGTCTCTGGGCGCGGATGGTTTCCTGGTCAAACCGCTGGTCCCGGATGCGCTCTGGCAGGGCATTGAGGAAATCATGGTCGCTCTGCCTGAAAAAGGTTCTGTGCGAACAATCTCTGCGGAGCACCAGAATTTTCTGGAAAAATATGCCGTGATGGTGGCCGCCAGGCTTGAGGCCAAGGTCCGGGAGTTGACCGCAACCCAACAGGACCTTGCCGAGAAAGAGCAGAAGTACCGCTGTCTGTTCAGCAGCATGCAGGATGCCATCTTGATCCTGGACATGAACAGGGAGGTGATCGATGCCAATCAGCCCGCCCTGCGCAGACAGCTGGGTTATGAGCTGGAAGAAATTGTCGGGCGCGAGTTCTGCTCCCTCTTTCAGAATCAGGAGGAGGCCCAGGAGCTGCAGGGCAAGATTTGCACAGATGACCTGCTTGGCCAAGCGATGGAGGAGGGGCAGGGGACTGTCCTGAAACAGGACGGGACCGCCATCGTCTGTCGCATCAGCGTCGGGAGACTGCTGGATGAGAAGGAAGAGGTGACTGGCCGGATTGTCATGGCCCGAGACGTCAGTGCCCAGATCGAGGCGGAGCAGGAGATTGGACGTGCCCGCCAGGAATGGGAACAGACCTTTGACTCCATCGATGATATTGTCACCCTGCAGAACGAAGATATGCGGGTCAAGCGAATCAATGCCGCTGGGGTTGAATTTTTCGGGAAGGATGCTGGAGCGTTGGAGGGTTCAATCTGCTATGAACTCTTCCGGGGCAC
>CALENA010000083.1 GCA_937910875.1 uncultured Desulfobulbaceae bacterium
ATATGGCGAACCAATGGGCAGTGTAAATATGTACTCACATAGCAACATATGTCTTTATGTTACCCACTGCCTTTGATACTCTTAAGTATGAATATGGCCTAGGTCTGACGATACAATGCAAGATCCTCGTGATGGCATGATAAAGCAGAAAAAAACTCTCCTGGAAGTTATTCTCGGGGCTCAACAGTTGTACATGGTTCAGCATAAGCCGGAACAGGCCCTTGGACTCCTGTTGCAGGGTCTCCTTGATGAAACAGACAGCGGGTATGCTTTCCTGGGTGAATTGACACCAGAGACCTCTCAGAACGAGGATCAGGCCGTACACGTCCTGGTTAAACTTCGTCAAGGTTTCTCTGCTCCTGATTCAGCGGCACCATCAACAGGTGCCTTCAGGAAGTTCTTCTCAGGGAAGGATCTTGTGTCCGCCCTGGTCAAGGGTCATGAGGCGCTGATCTACCCCGGATCTGCCCTGGATCTGCCAGGGAACAATACCTTCTCTCTACCGCAACAGATGACTTCTTGCATCTGCATCCCTCTCCTGACAAACAACATTGTAACAGGTGTGATTGGCTTGGCCAATCGTCCACAGGGTTACAGCCATGACCTTCTGCATCAACTTGCCCCATTGCTTCAGACCTGTGCCGCCTTTTTCACAGCTTACCGAAATGATCGGGTGCAACAGATAGAGACTGACCAACTCCGGGAGAAGGCCGATAAATTCCGCACCATTTTTGACCAGACCTTTCAGTTTATCGGCCTGCTCTCTCCCGATGGACGTGTCCTTGAGGCGAACAGAACGGCCCTGCAACTCGCCAATATTTGTGAAGAAGATATCCTGCAGAAGCCTTTCTGGAAGACACCCTGGTGGCAACATTCCACTGAGTTGCAGGATAAATTGCAGAAGTCCGTGCACGAGGCGGCACAGGGAAATCTGGTGCGATTTGAGGCGACTCATCCCGATGCGGATGGCAATCTCCATTATGTGGACTTTTCCCTCAAGCCTTTTTTTGATCGGCAGGGACAGGTCAAGTTCCTGATTCCGGAAGGCCGCGATATCACCGGAATCAAAGAGGTGGCCCTCCAACTCAAAAAGAGTGAATCATGGATCAAGGCCATTGTGGAGACTGCGGTGGACGGGATCATTGTCATCACCCAGACCGGTGTGGTTGAGGCCTTTAATGCCGCCGCAGAAATGATATTTGGTTATTCTGCGGCTGAGGTAATCGGCAATAACGTCACCATGCTCCAGCCCGAGCCTTACAGGACTGAACACGACGGCTATCTGCGCAATTACATGAACACCGGTGCGGCCAAGATCATCGGCATTGGCCGGGAGGTCTCGGGCCGTCGAAAAGACGGGACTGTTTTTCCTCTGGAACTTTCCGTCAGTGAAATTCTTGCCGGAAGCACTCAGCGCCTCTTTACCGGGATTGTCCGTGATATCTCCGAACGAAAGGCGGCTGAAAAGGCCCTGCTGGAAAGTTCAGTCCGAATGGAGGCCATTCTGGCGACCGCTGTGGAGGGGATCATATCCATTACTGACCATGGCATTGTGCTGATGTTTAACCCGGCCGCTGAAACACTCTTTGGGTATACGGCAGAAGAGGTGATCGGCCATAATATCAAGATGCTCCAGCCTGAGCCGTATCACAGCGAACATGATGGATATCTGCGCAACTACCGGACAAGCGGTCATGCCAAAATCATCGGCATCGGTCGGGAGGTAACGGGGCGTCGTAAGGACGGCAGCACCTTTCCCATGGATCTGGCGGTCAGCAAAGTCGAGTTGGGTGATAAGACCATTTTTACCGGGATTGTTCGCGATATTTCCGAACGGAGGATGGCGGAAGAGGGGTTGCGCCTGGCCAAGGAAGAGGCCGAGGAGGCCAATCGGGCCAAGAGTGAATTCCTGGCCAGTATGAGTCATGAGATCCGCACGCCCATGAATGCCATCATCGGCATGGCGGACCTGCTCTGGGAGACGACGCTGACCCAGGAGCAGCAGGAGTATGTGCGAATCTTCCGGAACGCTGGCGACAATCTTCTCAATATAATAAATGATATCCTTGACCTGTCCAAGGTTGAAGCCGGTCACATGGAACTTGAAAGAATAGATTTCAACCTCCGGGAAATGGTGGAAAAGACCGCAGAGGTTCTGGCCATCAAGGCCCACGAGAAGAAGCTGGAATTGCTCTGTTATCTGCCCCAAGATGTACCGGAAAACCTGGTCGGCGATCCTGGACGAATTCGTCAGATCCTGGTGAACCTGATTGGAAATGCCATCAAATTCACCTCTGAAGGGGAGGTTACTCTCTCAATTACCGTCAAACCCCTGTCCAGGGTCTCTTTGAACAAAGAATGTATCCCCGGGGAGTGTATCGAACTTCTCTTTCAGGTAAAGGACAGTGGCATCGGCATTCCAGCCCATAAACTCCAGTCTGTCTTTGAAAGTTTTTCCCAGGTGGATTCCTCCACCACCCGGAAATTTGGTGGGACCGGTCTGGGCCTGACCATATCCAAACGTCTGGTGGAATTAATGGGTGGGAAAATCTGGGCTGAAAGCAGTGAAGGGATTGGATCGACGTTTTATTTCACTCTTTGCATGGAGATAAACCCACAGGCCCAGGTTTCAAAAACACCAGCAGAGGCCAGGGGAAAAGCCAACTTTCATGGCCTCAAGGTCCTGGTGGTCGATGACAGTGCCACCAATCGTTTTATCCTCAATGAGATGTTGTCGGACTGGGGACTCTATGTCACCGAAGTGGACAACGGTCTTGCTGCCTTGCAGTCCTTGCAACAGGCCCATGCAGATGGAGATCCCTTTAATCTGGCTGTCCTGGATTGCCGGATGCCTGACATGGATGGTTTTCAGCTGGCTGAGAAGATTGGAGAAGATGGACGCTTTGCCGCCCTCACCACCATGATGCTGACCTCTGATACCCGCAGCGGTAATGCCACCCGCGCTCAGCGGCTCGGAATGGCCGCTTATATGGTCAAACCAGTCCGAAAGGCGGAGCTGTTCAAGACTTTTTCTGGGGCCATGGCGCAGAAGGGTGATAAAAAAATTCCCGTTGCAGCGAGTATTCCGGAGCCAGCTGAGAGTCCTTCTGTTGCTGCTCTGTCCATCCTGCTGGCTGAAGATACGGTGGATAATCAGCTGCTGATCAAGTCATACCTGAAAAAGACCGGTCATCAGCTGGAGATTGCCAATAACGGTGCAGAGGCCGTGGCCATGTTTCAGGCGGGCGACTATGACCTGGTTCTGATGGACGTCCAGATGCCGATCCTGGACGGGTACGGCGCCAGCAGGGCCATACGTGCCTGGGAAGCGGAAAACAAGAAGCCCCCCACCCCGATCTGTGCCCTGACTGCCCATGCCATGCGTGAAGATGTGAAAAAAAGTCTGGATGCCGGTTGTGATACCCACCTGACCAAGCCCATCAAAAAAACAGTCCTGCTGGACGCCATTGAAACATTCAGGAAAAGATAGGGAGAGATGCTGATGAGCGATCCAAGCAACCAGAGCGAACCAATCATCATTGTCACGGATGCAGATCTGGAAGATATCGTCCCCATCTTTCTGGCTAACCGGCAGAAAGACATTGTCGCCATTCAGGCGGCTCTGGCAACAGGAGAGTATGAGACCATCAGGATACTTGGTCATGGTATGAAAGGGGTCGGCTCAAGTTACGGATTTGATCTGGTGACCGAGCTTGGTATCCAGTTTGAGAACGGGGCCAGGGAGCAGGATGAAAAGGCAATTTCCAGGGCCCTGGTTCAGTTGGAGGATTATCTTAAGCGGGTTGAGGTACGATATGAATAGGATTCGGGGCCGGGTTGAATCCCTGTAGTCATTCACTCCCAAAATTATCCAGGACAGACACATGAACAAGAAGAGCACACCCAAAAAGCCAGCCCCTCTGATCCTTGTTGCCGATGATAACGAGGAGATGCGTCTCTATCTGCGGCACATTCTCAGTCGCGAAGGCTGGGAGGTTGCTGATGCGGTTGATGGAGAGGAGGCCTTGCGGGTGTATCAGGAAGTGAGTCCCGTCCTCGTTCTGCTGGATGCGGTCATGCCCAAGATGGATGGTTTTACGGTCTGCCGTAAAATCCGTGCGCTTGGAGCAGGACAGCAGGTCCCGATCATTATGGTCACTGCCCTGGATGACTCCAAGTCCATTGATCTTGCCTTTGAGGCCGGGGCCAGTGAGTACATCACCAAACCGGTCCACTGGAACTTCCTCCTCCAGCGGGTCGAGCATCTGCTCCTTGCCAGCCAGGCAGAAGATCAGATCAGAAGAAGCGAGGCTTCCTTACGTGAGGCCCAGCGCATCGCCCACATGGGTAACTGGGATTGGGATATCGTAGGCGATACGCTCCACTGGTCCGATGAGATCTATCGGATCTTCGGGCAGGAACCGCAGTCGTTTCCGGGGACCTATGAGGCCTTTTTGGCTTCAGTCCACCCAGAAGACCTTGAGAGCGTCAAACAAGGTGTGGCTCAAGCCCTGGAGCAGAACAAGCCGTATGATATTACCCATCGGATTTTCCTGCCCAACGGGGAGGAGCGGTTTGTCCATGAGCGAGCTGAGGTGACGTTTGATCAGAACCGGCGCCCCCTGAGCATGATCGGGACGGTGCAGGATGTCACCAGAAAGCAGCAGGTCGAACAGCAGTTGAAAGAGTACAGTGAGGGGCTTGAGCAGAAGGTGCATGAACGAACAGCCGAACTTGAGACACAAAAGATTCGGGCAGAGCGAGCCAACCTGGCCAAGACCGAGTTCCTGGCCAATATGAGCCATGAACTCAAAACACCGCTCAGCTCGATCATTAGTTTTGCCGATATTCTGCAGCAGGAAATGGTTGGTCCCCTCAACGTGGAACAGAAGGATCTGTTGGCGGAAATCCAGGACAGCAGTGGCCAGTTGCGTGAGATGGTCACTGTAATTCTGCGAGTGGCCAGACTGGAGGCAGGTGAAACTGTTCTTCAGACGAAAAGATTCGGTCTCCGTGAAATGATTGACGGGGCCATGGAACGCTTTCGCAAGTCGGCCGATGCCAAGAAACTGCGCCTTGAATCTCTGGTGTCTGACGACATGGACGAGCTGCACGCAGATGAAGAATTGATTTTTGAAGTACTCGTTCTTCTTTTGGACAATGCGGTCAAGTTTTCGCCTCCAGGCAAAACAGTCAGGATAGAGGCCAACCAGACACCTGGCCAGGCTGAGCTGTGTGTTATTGATTCAGGACCAGGTATTTCTCGGAAGGACCTGGATAGACTCTTTCTGCCCTTTGGCCAGCTTGATTCCTCAATGACCAAAAAACATGGCGGAGTTGGCATGGGGCTCTATCTGGCCAAAAAGGTCATTGAACTGCATGGTGGCCAGATACGGGTAGAGAGTGTGGTGGGCGAGGGCAGCCGGTTTTATCTGACCCTGCCTCAGCCCCACTCCCTGCCGGAATAACTGATCCCGCGTCAGCTTGGTGCTCCAGACCAGGATATGACGAATTATTTGTTTCAACCAGAACCAGAGACAAAAACTTCAAACAAGAACATGAGCTGAGATTATTTATGGACCCGTTGAAGAACAGAGAAGAACCAGTCATCGACAAGATCGTGATGCTGCAGAAATTCGAGGGGCTCTGTCGTTCCTCCCGGATGATCCTGGGTGAGCTTGATCTGGAAAAGTTATTGCCATTGATCGTGGACGAGGCCAGGACTTTTTTGGGATCAGAGTATGCGGCACTGGAAATAATTGACTCCACGGGCGCCTTGCAGACATTTGTTCCGTCAGGTTTTGATTCCGGTGAGTATGAGGCCATGAGGGCCCGTTTTGGCCTGCCCCAGGGAAAGGGGATACTCATGCACCTCATGCAGGATGCCAAGCCCCTGCGGCTTAAAAATATCGCGGATCATCCAGCAGCAGTCGGCCTGCCCCCGGGACATCCGTCCATGACATCGTTTCTGGGAATTCCTGTTGTCAATTCGCATGGTCAGGTGATCGGCAGGCTCTATTTTACCAACAAGGGGCAGGGACGAGAATTTACCGACCTTGACCAACATTGGGCCTCAGTCTTTGCTGAAATTGCAGTTATGGCCATTGAGAATGGACATCTGTTGCAGAAGGTCGTGGACCGGAACAATGAACTGGATATTTTGTATAAAGTCTCTTCGGTTGTATCCAGACTCCGGACAGGCAAGGAGATTGCTGAAGCCGCCTTGCAGGCAGTGCTCGAGTTCGACAGTCTTAGATTGTTGAAGACCGGAGGGATCTTTGTCTCGAGTAAGGATAGGCAGACCCTGGAACTCCTGGCCAGTGAGAATTTTCCGGCCATCCAGCTGGAGACATGTCAGAAGGTGACCTCTGGCACCTGCCTCTGCGGCCTGGCAATGACAGGAACTGTTCCAGTGACCAGTCAGTCCTGCCAGTCTGATCCGCGGCATCTGCGACAGTGTTTCACTCCCACTGATCATGGACATATTATCCTGCCCCTGGTGGCTCATGGGGATAATATCGGGGTCCTCTGCCTGTATCTGCCGGCCAATACCCCGTTGACTGCGCCCGAAATCACCCTATTGGAATCGGTTGCCGGGGTCATTGCCGTGGCCCTGCAGAATGCCGACTACACCACAAAGCTTGAAGAACAGGTGGCCCTGCGAACAGTTGAGTTGCGTCTGGCCAAGAATGCGGCTGAATCTGCCAATCGGGCCAAGAGTTCATTTCTGGCCAACATGTCCCATGAACTGCGCACACCTCTCAATTCGATCATTGGTTTTTCCGAGATCATCCTCAGCGGGATGGCCGGTGAGATCAGTGAAGACCTGCAGGAGTATCTTGGCGATATTAACCAGAGCGGGGCCCACTTGCTCGAGTTGATCAATGAAATCCTCGACCTCAGCAAGATCGAGGCCGGCAAGATGGATCTGGAATTTTCCGAGGTCATTATCCAGGAGCTTCTGGAAGGCTGTACCATGTTTGTTCGAGAAAAAACCATGAAGCATGGCATTCGCCTTGATATCAAAGCCCCGAAGGATGTTGAGGTTATTAATGGTGATGACAGACGGCTGAAACAGGTCATTGTCAATTTGTTGAGTAACGCTGCCAAATTTACTCCCGATCAGGGTCTGATCACTCTTTCGGCCAGGCAAATATCAACAGAGGATCTCAGAGAACTGATTGAGTGGCCCCCGCTGTCAGAAGGGGATACAGGACCCGATTTTCTTCTGGTTTCCGTGGAAGACAATGGCCGGGGGATCAGTGATGATGATGTGGGCAGGCTCTTTCAGCCCTTTCAGCAGGTGGGCTCCTCGGTATATCAGGGAAAGGTTGAAGGAACCGGGCTGGGGCTGGCCCTGTCCCGCAAGATTGTGGAACTGCATGGGGGCAGGATCTGGGTGGAAAGTGAGTTTGAGAAGGGAAGTATCTTCAGCTTTGTTATTCCCTTCTCGCCGGATGCAGATTTTCCAGGAAGAGATGGCGTCAGATAAATGACCAGAATTTGAGGAACAATGTATGTCGACAGTGAACAATTCCAAAAAGCGATTCCTGCCTCATGTCGGTATCCGAACCAAGACGGTTGTGGGGCTGGGGGCCCTGGTCCTGATCTCCTGTCTGGCCATCGGTTTTACCACCTACCGTGAGAATTATGAGCTGAGTATTAAACAGTTGCTGGAGAAGAGTACGATTTCCCTGCAAAGTGAGGCCAAGGAGGTCGGGGCCCTGCTGGAAAAGTACAACGGAGACCTGCGGGCGATCGGAAATTTGCCCATGCTGCAGGGAAGTATCCAGGCCCGGGACCATGGTGGAACACATCCTGAGCGGAATCTTTCCCTGGAGTTTATCCATGACAGAATGGCCGAGATCTTGAAGGCCCGTGTGGCCAGCGATGATGACTATGTCATGATTCGTTTCTTTGATGAATACGGTCTGGAACTGGTCCGGGTGGAAAGAGTGGACTCCGGCATTGAGGTGGTGGCCAGAGAAGAGTTACAGGACAAATCTCACCGCCATTTTTTTCAGGAAAGCATACGACGCCTGGAGGGTCAGATCTATATTGAAGACATCAATCTGCGGCGGGAGCACAGCAAGCTTCTCTACCCACCGGCGCCGGTCCTGCGTCTGGGGTTACCTGTATATGACCAGGGACGTGTGCGGGGGGTGGTGCTCATTGATATCAGGGCCGAGCGTTTGTTTACACTGGGCATGCACGGATTTGGTGAGCAGAGATATGTGGTTGACCATCTCGGTCACATTCTGAGCCATCCCGATTCTTCCAAGACCTTTGGTTTTGAACTTGGCTTTAACTATTCAGTGGCAGACATCATGGCCGAGTTGCCGGAACAGCTTGAGTCCAATGACTTTCTGATCGATTTCCATCAAGCTGATCATCAGATCGAGGGCTTTGCCAAGGTCTTTTTTGACCCCATGGATCAGAGCCGCTACTGGGCACTTTTTCATACCATTACCGAAGACGTGGCCCTGGCCGGGATCTATTCGACCCAGAAAACTGTAGTGACCATGATCCTCGTCCTGACCCTGTTTTCTCTGCTGATGGTGACCTGGTTCGTCAACAGAAAAATCCTCCGCCCCTTGACAACCCTGGCCCGCCATGCCACTCAACTCAAGTCTGGAGATCTGGCCATCCGTCTTGACACGAGCACGATTGAGGATGAATTCAGGGGAATCTATCTGGCAGTCAACGAGCTGGTCGAGCATCAGCAAAATTCCCTCAGCACCTTTGAAAAGAAACTGGCCCAACAGACGCAGGAACTCTCCATGGTCAATGCCCGGATGCAGGCCCTGGTCGACAGCGCCCCGGATGCCATCCTCTCGATCCGGGCAGATGACAGATCCATTGTCCTGTTCAGCCGGGGGGCCGAGAAAATGTTCGGCTACAGTGCGGCCGAGGTGCTGGGACGCAATATCAATATCCTGATGCCTGAACCCTTTCACTCGCACCACGAAGACTTTGTCAAAAACTATATGAGGACCGGGCAGCGCAAGATTATCGGGATCATCCGTGAGGTCAGGGCCAAAAAGAAAGACGGGACCATCTTTGATATTGATCTGTCGGTCAGTGAGGCCAAACTGAAAGAAGGCCATCTGTTCATGGGGATTATTCGTGATATCTCCGCTCGAGTCCAGGCCGCCAAGGAAATTGAGTCCAAGACCCTGGAACTTGAAGTCTCCAGCAGCTATGAACGCTCTTTCGGGCAGGCCATGGCCCTGTTCAGCTCGTCCTATCAAAAGGATGTCATCCTGAAAGGCACACTGGCCCTGCTCTCCAAATCGCACCCCTTCCCGGTCTCAGCTCTCTACGTATACGATGAGTGGAGCGGAAATCTGATCTGTGAGGCCACCCATGGCGTCTCCGCCGATAAACTCAAACAGAATTATCAATTGGGGGAGGGATTGATCGGTCAGGCAGGGACCCAGGAGGAGGCCATTGTCATCAACAAGAAGGATCTGGCCAAAGACATCTGGATCGATGCCGGGATTGCCTCGGTGGAGCCGGCGGCCCTCTTGCTCACCCCGATCCGCTATCAGGAAAAAAGACTGGGCGTCCTGGCCCTGCTTTCCCTTGAGCCCCTCACTGATCAGGATTGCTATTTTATTGATCGACTCTGCAGCCAGATCGGCGTGTCACTGCATAATCTTAATCAATACAGTAATCTCAAAGACCTGTCAGAACAGCTCAAGATCCGTGGAAAGGAGATTTCCCGCCAGAACAACGAGCTTGCCGAGGCCAACAAGATGAAGTCCGAGTTTCTGGCGACCATGTCCCACGAACTGCGCACCCCTCTTAATGCCATTATCGGATTTTCTGAAATATTAAAAGATGGCCTGCTGGGTGATCTTGCCCCGGAGCAGACCGATTATGTCTCCGATATCTTCAACAGCGGTCACCATCTGCTCGACCTGATCAACGACATCCTTGATCTGTCCAAGATCGAGGCCGGCAAAATGGAGCTTGAACTGGAGACCATTGAGGTCCGCTCGTTATTGGAAAACAGCCTGATCATTGTCAAGGAAAAGGCCTTTGCCCATCAGATTCAGTTGAAACTGGAGATTGAAGGTGAGGTGGGGGACATCACTGTTGATGCCCGGAAAATGAAACAGGTGATCTATAACCTTCTCTCCAATGCGGTCAAATTTACGCCAGACCAGGGTGATATCACGATGACCGCTCAGCGGGTTCTCGTTGATACGAGACCATTTCTGGAGATTGCCGTCACCGATAGCGGGATCGGGATTTCAGAATCGGATCAGAAGAAGCTTTTTCAGCCATTCCAGCAGGTGGATCAATCTCTGGCCAAGAAGTTTGAAGGAACCGGTCTTGGCCTGGCCATGGTCAAGCGGCTGGCTGAACTGCATGGCGGTTCGGTGGAGTTGAAAAGTGAACTGGGTCAGGGTTCCTGTTTTACGGTCAGGGTCCCTTATGGGGCAACACTGCCCACTGCCTCGAAATCTTCTCGCCGTCAGGTTACCACCCCTGTTCCCACTCAGAACCATATGGGCGAACGACTGGCCCTGGTGGTGGAGGATGATCCCAAGGCCGCTGAAATGATCCGGATACAACTGGATCAGGAGGGGTTTAAGGTTCAGCTGGCAACCAATGCCGAGCAGGGCCTGGAACTGGCCCGGGCCATGCACCCCGACCTGATCACCCTGGATATTTTGCTGCCCGGCATGAGTGGCTGGAAATTTATGGAGGCCATTAAAAAAGAGGCAGTGCTCTCTTCTATTCCAGTGATTATTATCTCCATCGTGGCCGACCAGAAAAAGGGTCTGGCTTTGGGGGCCAACAAGATTCTGCAGAAACCGATCGACCGACAGGATCTCTATGCGGCCCTGTCAGGCCTTGGCTTTGATCATCGGGATGATCAGTCGCCCTGGCAGGTTCTGGTGGTGGATGATGATCCCAAGGCAGTGGCCCTGATCCGAAAGAGTCTTGAGGCAGTCAATTGTCAGGTCCTGGAGGCCTTTGGTGGCAGTGATGCCATTACTCTTGCCACCAGTCATCTTCCCAATCTTATCATCCTTGATTTGATGATGCCCGAGGTAACCGGATTTGACGTGGTGGCCGCCTTGCGGGAAAATCCAGAAACGGCGCGGATCCCCATCTGTATTCTTTCTGCAAAGATTCTGACCCAGGATGAAAAACAGTTTCTTGACGATAATATTACCCAGGTGTTGCAGAAGTCATCGTTTTCATCCAAGAACTTCGTCTCAGAAATACATCGGGTGATGCGGACCAGGGTACCGATATTGCCAGGAATTCCTGATCTGCCCGCAGGACCTGGACCGGGAAGCAAGCAGCCCCTGATCCTGGTGGTGGAGGACAAGCCCAACGAATCTGAACTGTTGAAGCTCTATCTTGAATCTGCTGGATATCTGGTGGAACAGGCCATGAACGGCAGGGAGGCCCTGGATAAGATGGCCATCCGCCGCCCTGATCTCATCACCCTGGATCTGATGATGCCGGAAATGGATGGAATGACCTTTCTTGATCAGAAAGGCGCTCATGCCGAATTTGATACCATACCCGTGGCCATTATCTCTGCCAATGGACCCGAGCTCACCGGTACTCCCCTGGGGGCCCAGGCTATCCTGGGAAAACCCATCAGGCGTCAGGCCCTTTTGGAACTTGCTCAGAAGTTTGTGGGTACACCCGGCCACGAAGGCCGGCCTAAGGTCCTGGTGGTGGACGATGATCCCCAGGCCATCAAGATCATCTCCTCTTATCTGGATGAAAAGCGCTATGAGATACACAAGGCATCAGGGGGAGAGGAAGGGCTGGAGATCGCCAGGGATAATCTGCCAGACCTGATTATCCTTGATTTGATGATGCCTGAAATGGACGGATTTGAGGTCCTGGACCATTTACAGGAAGATGAGAGGACCAATCAGATTCCTGTTGTTATTCTGACGGCCAAGTTGTTAAACCAACAGGAACGTGATTTATTGCAGGACAAGGTCGCGGCCATCGCTTCCAAATCCAACTTTACCAGTGATGGTCTGCTGAAGAAAATCGAGCTGTTGTTGAAGGAGCAATAAGCGGCAGGACGACGAACAACCAAGACTCATTTTTATGAGTGGAATACAGAAAAGAGGGTGCTGTGAAGATATTGATTGTGGAAGATAATCCCCAGAACATGAAACTGGCAACCACTGTGCTGCAGAAGTCAGGGTATGACACCTTGCAGGCCGTGGACGCGGACAGTGGAATCATGATCGCCAGGCAGGAGTTGCCCGATCTGATTCTGATGGATATTCAGCTGCCTGGTATGGATGGCCTGACCGCCACCAAACTCCTCAAGGGAGATCGCCTGACGAGCGATATTCCTGTTATTGCCCTGACGGCCTTTGCCATGAAGGGCGATCGGGAGAGGATCATTGAGGCTGGTTGCGATGACTATGTCTCCAAACCCATCAACTACAAGGAATTCCTGGTGACCGTGGCCAGGTGGCTTCCGCCTGAAGCCTGAGTCTTTATTGCCGGGTTCAGATCTGCAATAACAATAGAATCCATAAACACCACCCATCCAGAAATCCAAGGCGTGAAAAAAAGCAACATGGATTGCACGAAGTCTGGACCGAGCGGCAGTGGCAGCTCCTCGGGCTGGCCAACACAGCATCAGCAGTGAAGGACACAATAAGATGACAGACGAAAATATCCAGGGTCGAAAAATACTGATTGTTGATGATCAGGATCGAAATATCAAAATCCTCAAGATTTTTTGCCGGAACATGGGCCATGAGACCATTGAGGCCAGAAACGGTCTGGAGGCGGTCGAGGCCGCATTGACCCAGCAGCCGGATGTCATCCTGATGGATATCATGATGCCGGAGATGGACGGTTTTGCCGCAACCGAAAAGATCAAGTCCATGGAAGAGACCAAGTATATTCCGGTGATCATGGTGACGGCTCTGGGCTCCAGAGAAGATCGCCTGGCCGGAATAGCCAAGGGGGCCGATGATTTCCTGACCAAACCCATTGATCATGAAGAGTTGAAGCTGAAGTTGAAGAACAACCTGCGCAACAAGGCCTTTCATGACTTTCTGGCCGAGCACAATCATATCCTTGAAGAAAAAGTCACCGAACGGACCAAGCAACTGCGGGAGGGGTATATTGACACCATTCTCCGGTTGACCCTGGCCTGTGAATTACGGGATGATGATACCGGCGCCCATATCAAGAGAATCAGCTATTACACCAAGGCGCTTGCAGGAATAATTGGCCTTGGCACCGAGGTCGAAGAAGAGATTTTTTATGCCTCTCCCATGCATGATATCGGCAAGGTGGGAATCCCGGATAATGTCCTGCTGAAACGGGGCCCGCTGGATGAAAAGGAATGGGCTATCATGAAGACCCACCCCAAGATCGGAGCCGATATCCTCTTGGGCTCGTCTTCACCGTATCTGCGCATGGCCGTTGATATTGCCCTGTCGCATCATGAACGCTGGGACGGCAAGGGCTATCCTCAGGGTCTCAAGGGAGAGGCCATTCCCATGCCGGCACGGATCATGAATATTGCCGACCAGTATGACGCCCTGCGCAGCATCAGGCCCTACAAGCCGGGTTTTGACCATCAAAAGGCCTATGAGATCATCACCGTGGGAGATGGCCGGACAATGCCCGACCATTTTGACCCGCAGGTCCTGCTGGCATTCAAGGAACATGCCTCGATCTTTGAGGATATCTTTGAATCGTATCAGGATAAAGACTGAATGAATCAGGGGCGAGAGGGGGCTGTCAGGAAGGGGCAATTACACCGATGGAGGTTTAATTGCCCCTTTTTATTGTTGCAGCCATTCAACAGAAATTTGTCGGCAGATGCCTGGCAAGCCTGATTGCCCGTAAAAAGAGTGGCCAGAATTCATATTCGATAAAGACAGGTGAGTAATATGTCCCGCAAGACAATCTTGGAATATGTCTCAAAACGTATTGTTCTCTATTCGGGCCTGGCCATTCTGGCTCTGATCCTGACCATTTCTCTTGTGGCCATAATCCCCTATTACAGCGAATTAAAGTTCAATGTAGAGCACCAGTTCAAACATGAATTAGAGGCGCGTGAGATACTTGTCAACAGCTATATCACTCGGGTCAGAGATGTGGCCATGCAGATAACAAGTCGAACCAGAATCCGTGACCAGCTTGAGTTATATAATTACAATGAACTGAGCCTGGAGAAATTGGAAAGTGTCCTTACTCCTACCCTGAACGATGCCATGGAGATGGCAGAAGACGTCGTCGGGATCACCCGTCTCGATCAGAACAATCAGCAGGTTGCCCAATGTGGGCTTTCAATATCACAGGAGTACTGGCCGGTTCCGGATGAACAGAGCCATGA